>NZ_FOTH01000001.1:133105-515077 GCF_900114515.1 Pseudomonas sp. NFACC46-3 | reverse complement strand
GGCATAACCGGGATTCAGGTTTTAGGGCCGCTTCGCGCCCCAGCGGGAGCAAGCTCCCTCGCCACAGGGGGCTGTGGCGCTGCAACTGATTTTTTACCAGCCGCTACCAAGTGTTTGTATCCGGGTTGATTCATTCAGATAAATGAGGCGCACGGGCTAATGCCAGTCAGTCAAGGATCACATGACACAAAACCTGTGGGAGCAAGCTTGCTCCCTCAGGTTTGAGGCTTAACTGATCGGCATTACGCCCAAGGGCGGTCTTTTCGCTGGTGGGTGGTTTTGCGTTCAGGTGCACAGGCCCATGCGTCGCGCGATGGCGATGGCCTGGGTGCGGCTGCTGGCGTGCAGCTTGAGGTTTATGTTGCGCAGGTGGGTGCGCACGGTCGAGTCGGAGACGAACAGCTTTTCCGCCATCGCCGCGTTGGACAATCCTTGGCCAAGCAGGTTGAGCACTTTCAGCTCTTTCTGCGTCAGCGGGTCGACCAGTGTGCCGTTGCTGCCGGCTGCGGGCTGAGCGGTGGCGCTGCTGCGCAGCCAGCGTTCGAGGCTGCTGTCATCCGTTGCGTCCTTGTCCTCGCGTTCGTTGTGCAGCTCGCGCAGCATGACCTGCACGGTCGCGCCTTCCTCCAGGAAGGTACGCACGAAGCCTTCGGTCTGGGCGAACTTCAGGGCCCGCTCCAAGGTGCGCAGGGCCATTTTCGCCTGGTTGTCGCGGTACAGCGCCTCGGCCAGCAGAATGCGCAGTTTCAGCGCCCGGCGCCCGCGTTGCAGGCGTTCGGCTTCGGCCAACTCGCTGCGCAGCGGCGCGATGGCCTTGCCGGACGCTCCACTGCGGATCATCCAGCGCAGGCGGCCGATGGTCGGGGTCAGGGTGTCGTTGGCGATGCCCCAGTGGGTCGCGGTCTCGGTCCAGGGAAAGGTCTGTTCGGCCAGGGCCAATTGTTCGAGGGCGCCGTTCTGGTCGCCATGGGCCAGCGTTTGCATGGCCCGTTCCAGGCGCGCACTGGCCGAGACGCGAGGCAGACCCAGGCGGTGGCCGACGTTTTCCAGTTCGCTGAGCATTTGCAGGGCGCGATCACGGTCGCCCTTGTCGTCGGCGATGCGGGCCAGCAGGGTATGGGCGGTGATCAGGCCGTCGGAGAGACCGAGATCTTGCACCAGGGGGGTATAGATCAGTAACAGGCGCAGGGCTTCCTCGCACTCGTCGCTTTCATAGAGCGTCTCGGCCAGCTGGACGGCGGCCAGGGCGTTGCCATTGCGATCACGTCGGCGCGAGCCTTCGAGCATGGTCGTGGCCAGGCGCAGGCGCGCGGTCGCTTGTTTGAGGCGGCCGGCCATCATGTCGAGCAGCGCTTCGGCCGATTCGGCGAGGACGAAACCGAACGCGCCAGCGGAATCGCTCTGCGCCCGACGTGCCTCATCGACGTATTGGTGCGCTTCCTGATGTCGGCCGAGGAGGATGCTGGCCTGCGTCAGCGCCTGGTTGAGCATGGCCCAGGCGAAGGGGTATGCGGTGGTCACCTGGGCCAGGGACTGCGTGCCCATCTCGTAGGCCTGTTCGGATTGGTCCATCATCACCAGCAGCATCGGGCGCAAGGCCAGCAGATAGGCTGCGGACTCGCCCGAGAGGGTGCTGCTGTCGATATCTGCCACCAGGGTCAGGGCCTCCTTGGGGCCCCAGGTGAAGGCCGTGCACCAGGCGCGGATCAATTGCAGTCGGGGGTGACGCTGAAGCTCTGCCTTCGGTAGTTGACCGATGCACTCGGCCAGCAGGCGCAGACGGCCCTGGCTGAGCAGCATGTCGACATGCTGATGGAGCAGGTCGATGGCAATCTGTGTATTGCCGCACTGCAGAGCATGGCGGATGGCCGGAATGACCCGTCCTTGCGCAAGATAGGCATTGCAGGCGGCCAGGTGCAGGGCTGGCAGCTCTTCGTTGTAACGGCGTTGCATCTGGTGGCGGAGGAAGTCGAGAAACAGGCTGTGATAACGGTAAAGGTCGCGCTGCTCGTCGATCGGGACGAGGAACAGTTGGTGACGCTCCAGTTCGCGCAGCATGTCGAGGCTGTCGCTGCAGCCGCAGATCGCGTTGCACAAAGCCGGGCTCAACTCGTCGAGTAGGCTGCTGCGCAGCAGGAACAGGCGCAGTGGCTCGGGCAGGGCGGCCAGTACATCCTCGGCAAGGTAGGCGGCGATGGCCGCATTGGAACCGGAGAAGGAATCGAGGAACTTGTCGGTATCGCCGTGGTTCTCCAGGGCCAGCGAGGCCAGCCAGAGGGCAGTGACCCAGCCTTCGGTGCTGCACTGCAGGCGCTCGACCTGGGTGCTGCTCAGGCCGACGCCACGGCGCTGAGTGAGGAAATCCTGGGTTTCCTCGACACTGAAGCGCAAGCTGGCGGCATCGATCTCGGTCAGGCTGCCGCGTGCGCGCAGACGGGCCAGGCCTATATCCGGCAAAGTGCGGCTTCCTATGACTAGGCAGGTCTTGTGCGGAATCGCCTCGATGCCGCGGGCCACCAGGCCGAGTACGACAGGGTTGCGAATGGCTTCGAAGTCGTCGAAGAAAATGGCCAGCGGGGCCTGGTGTGTACCGATCTGGTCGAGGATCCAGGCAACCAGATCGGTGTTGCGCAACTGGCCCAGGTCCTGTTGCGGCGCGTCTGGCTGTAGGCCGGCGATGGCGGTGGCGAAACCGCTGAGGAAGCGCGAAACATCGTTGTCGCCAGCGTCAAGGGTAAGCCAGACGGTGGTCATGCGCTGTTGGCGATAGCGGGCCAGCAGCTGGGTCATGAAGGTGGTCTTGCCGAAGCCGGCTGGTGCATGCACCAGTACGGCACGGCTGGTCTCGGCTTGGCCCGCGCGGTCGAGCATGGCCTGACGCGGGACTTCGAAGTGCGAGGTGGCGGGAGGCGTCACCTTGGCTCGCGAGATGTAGGGCAAGGAGCGGTGATTCGACGACATCATGAGTCCTTCATGGAGGTGCGATGCCTCCGCCTGTTCTTATTGGTTTCTTAAACTATGGGGCAAGCGGTACCTGGCGCAAGCCCTTTCAACGCTTGTGACTAAAACCAGACAAGGTTAAAACAGCCGAGGAAGCGGAGTCTACGAGGTGTAAATGAGCATTTCGAAGCTGTTTCAAACGCCGTATGGCCGACGGCCAGGAGCTCGTGAACGGGTTCTGGGCTGGTTATCGGGCTACCGCCCGCGGTCGCACGGCACTGGCGGGGGATACGGGTTGGCATAGTCCGGTGCGGCAGTACTGCGGTGATCGTCGCTTCCGACGATGTGGTCGGTCAGGGAGGCTCATAGGCTTCGGTCATGTAACCGAAATCGCCAAGAGGAGCCTCCCAATGTCACAGGCAGTATTCATTTACGACGCCGTACGCACGCCGCGTGGTAAGGGCAAGAAAGATGGCGCGCTTTACAGCGTCAAACCCGTGCACATGGCCGCCGGGCTGCTGACCGAGCTGCAGCAGCGGTACGATCTGGATACCTCGCGTGTCGATGACGTGGTGCTCGGCTGTGGCCAGCCCGTGGGCGAGCAGGGTGGCGACGTTGCCAAATGCGTGGTTCAGTACGCCGGCTGGGACGAGAGCGTGCCCGGTGTACAGATCGACCGTTTCTGCGCCTCTGGCCTGGAGGCGGTGAATCAGGCGGCCAGTCGCATTGCCAGCGGTTGGGAGGACTTGATCGTGGCAGGTGGCGTTGAGTCGATGTCGCGCCTGCCAATGGGCGCCGCCGGCCAGGCCTGGATTCAGGATCCGGAAATCGCCTTCAAGCTGCAGTCGGTACCCCAGGGCATCGGGGCAGACCTGCTGGCCGCGCTCGACGGCTATTCGCGCGAGGATGTTGACCGCTTCGCCTTGGTTTCCCAGCAGCGTGCCGCCCATGCACGCGACAGTGGCTACTTCGATCGCTCGGTGGTGCCGGTGCGCGACCTTAATGGTCTGGTCGTTCTCGAGCGCGACGAGTTCATTAAACCAGCCACCACCCTGGAGGCCCTGAGCCAGCTCAAGCCTTCATTCGCGGCCATGGGTAAGCTCGGCTACAGCGACGTAGCCCTGCGCAAGTACCCTCAGGTGGCGCGCATCGAACCTATCCATACGGCCGGCAATTCGTCGGGCATCGTCGACGGCGCCAGCGCCACGCTGCTGGGCAGCGAACGTATTGGTCAGCAACTGGGGCTTACTCCGCGTGGACGGATCGTCGCCACCGCGGTGCTCTCCACCGAGCCGACGCTGATGCTGGCCGGCCCCGGTCCGGCTGCCAAGAAGGCCCTGGCCAAGGCGGGCCTGAGCGTGCAGGACATCGATCTGTTCGAGATCAACGAGGCCTTTGCTTCGGTGGTGCTGCGCTTCATGCGCGACCTCGATATCTCGCCGGAAGTCACCAACGTCAATGGCGGTGCCATTGCCCTCGGCCACCCGATCGGCGCCACCGGCGCGATGCTGGTCGGCACCGTGCTGGATGAGCTGGAGCGGCGCAACCTCAAGCGCGGCCTGATCGCCCTATGCGTCGGTGGCGGCATGGGTATCGCCACCATCATCGAACGCCTCTGAGCCACTTCAAAGCCGCTGCGAGTCTGTGCCGTGGCGGATCACTCTTTCTACGAGAAACAACCTATGAGCGCATTCAATTACGAGAAGGACGCCGACGGCATTGTCACTGTGACCATGGATATGCCGGGGCCGGTCAACGCGATGAACCAGTTGTACCGCGAAACCATGGCCGCGACCGTGAATCGCCTAGAGCAGGAAAACGGCCTGACCGGTGTCGTCATCGCCTCGGCGAAAAGCACTTTTTTTGCCGGTGGCGACCTTAACGAGCTGACCGATTTCAAGCCCGGTGACGAAGCCGATTTTCAGGCCAAGATCGAGCTGACGAAGAATGACCTGCGTCGTCTTGAGCGTTTGCCGGTGCCGGTGGTCGCCGCGATCAATGGCGCGGCCCTGGGTGGCGGCTTCGAGATCGCCCTGGCCTGTAACTACCGGGTGCTGCTCAACAGCCCTGCCGCGTTGGTCGGCCTGCCCGAAGTCTCCCTCGGTCTGCTCCCGGGGGGCGGAGGCATCGTTCGTCTGGTGCACCATCTGGGTCTGGAAAGAGCTCTGCCGTTGCTGCTTGAAGGCAAGCGCATGAAGCCAGTGGAGGCGCTGGCCCTGGGGCTGGTCAATGAACTGATCGAACAGGCTGATGCATTGGTGCCGGCGGCCAAGGCCTGGATAAAGGCGCAGGTCGGCGATGATGGCGTCAGCCTGCAGCCTTGGGATCACAAGGGGCACAAGATTCCCGGCGGAACTGCGCAGCAACCACATGTGGCGCAGATGATCGCCGGGGCTCAGGCGATGACAGCGAAGAACACCCGCGGCCTGCTGCCGGCGCCGGAGCGTATTCTCGCTGTGGCGGTGGAGGCTACCCTGCTGGACTTCGATGCCGCGCTGCTGGTGGAAACCCGTGGCCTTACCCACCTGGCCGCCAGCGTGCAGGCGAAGAACATCATCAACACCATGTTCTTCCAGATGAACGAAGTGAACGGTGGCTCCAGCCGGCCGACAGGTTTCGACAAGAGCAAGGTGAGCAAGCTCGGCATCATTGGCGCCGGCATGATGGGCAACGGCATCGCCCATGTGTCGGCCAAGGTCGGCATCGAGGTGATGCTGCTGGATGTCAGTCTGGAGGCCGCCGAGCGCGGCAAGGCCAATGTCGAGAAACTGCTGAGCAAGACGGTCAGCCAGGGGCGCCTGAGCGAAGCGAAGAAGGACGAGATTCTCGCCCTGATCAAGCCCACCGTGGACTATGCCGACCTGCAGGGCGTCGACTTCGTCGTCGAGGCCGTGTTCGAAAGCGTCGATCTGAAAGGCAAGGTCACCCAGCAGGCTGAAACGCAGATGCCTGAGTCTGCCGTGTTTGGCACCAATACCTCGACCCTGCCGATTTCCCTGTTGGCCAAGGCCTCCAAGCGCCCGGCCAATTTCATCGGTATCCATTTCTTCTCGCCGGTGGAGAGAATGCCGCTGGTGGAAATCATCTGTGGTGAGCAGACCAGTGACGCGGCCTTGGCCAAGGCCTTCGACTTTGCCCGGCAGATCGGCAAGACCGCCATCGTGGTCAACGATTCGCTGGGCTTCTTTACCTCGCGCACCTTCGGCAGCTACTTCGACGAAGGCTGCAAGCTGCTCCAGGAAGGTGTTGATCCACTGCTGATCGACAACCTAGGCAAGCAGATCGGCATGCCCGTAGGGCCATTGACCGTACTCGACGAAGTCAGCCTGGAGCTGATGCGTAAGGTCAACGAGACGCAGAAGGAGATGGGCGTGTTTGCCACCGTCTTCGACAACAGCCACAGCGACGCGGTCGGCAACATCCTGATCAAGGAGTACAACCGCCCGGGGCGTCACTATGGCGGTGGCTTCTACGACTACCCGGAAGGCGGCGAAAAGACCATCTGGCCGGGGCTCTACGAGCTGTTCGTCAGGCCGGAGGTGGTGCTGCCGGTCGAGGATATCAAGGAGCGTTTGTTGTTCCGTCAGGTTATCGAGGCGGTGAAGTGCCTGCAGGAGGGTGTGTTGCGCTCGGTGGCGGACGGTAACGTCGGCTCGATCCTCGGCATTGGTGCGCCGACCTGGACCGGTGGCTTCTTGCAGTTTGTCAACGGCTATGGCGTCGAGCGTTTTGTTCAGCGTGCCCGTGAGCTTGCACAGACTTATGGTGAACGCTTTGCGCCACCGGTGTTGCTGCTGGAGAAGGCCGCCAAGGGTGAAGAACTGCGTTAACCCTGGTGACGGCGCAATTCGTCGCTTTCGACGACCGAAACGGGAGGGGCTGAGCGTAAGTTAAATTCAACGACCCCCCGCGACCCGGGCGCGTAGCTTGGGGGCGGACGGATTGCACCAATGCCTGAAATGCTTGCGGGTACTGGGCGAAAGTCCTCAAGCCCGTTGACCCCTAGTCTGGTGCTGCCACGGTGGCGCCACCCGATGAATATAACAAGAGAGGGAAACATGAAGCGAAGCAACCTAGCCAGCGTATTGGCGCTTGCCGTCCTGGCCGGCGCCGTTCAATCAGCTTTCGCCAGCGAGGCCGGGCAATTGGGTGGGGCTGAGCTGACGGCGTTCGGTGCGCAGCGTAGCGGTAATGCCGACGGCAGCATCCCGGCGTACTCGGATGAGCCGCTCAGCCTGCCAGCCTGCTACGACAAGGACGAGCCGACCAACTTCTGTGATCCGTGGAACGATAAGCCGATATTTACCATCACGCCGCAGAACCTTTCCCAGTACGCCGAGCGCCTGACCGAGGGGCAAAAGGCGCTGTTCGCGCGCTACCCCGAGTACAAGATGAATGTGTACCAGACTCGGCGTACTGTGCGTTTCCCGCAAACCTATCAGGACAATACGCGCAAGAACGTGGACGCCTGTAAGACCGCCAACGCCGGGGTCAGTATCGAGGGCTGCTATGCGGGTCTGCCGTTCCCGCTGCCGAAGACCGGCAACGAAGTGATCTGGAACCACCAGTTGCAGTACTCCCCGCCCTTGCAAGCTAACGCCCGATCCTATCTGGTCGATGGTAGTGCTCGGCGGATTTTGCTGAATGCATTGAAGGTATTGGAATCCAGCGAGTTTCTGGATACCACCGACAACGGTCCGAAAGGCAGCGGTGCCGAGTTTTGGCGCGTACGCTTCTTCGTGTACGACCCGGCCCGGCGTAACGGCGAGCAGACGCTGGCACGCTACCAGGTTAGCGGCGAACAGCGCGCTTGGCAGTACCTTCCTGGCCAGCGTCGGGTCAAATTGGCCCCGGATCTGGCTTATGACACACCGTCGCCAGTGGCGGGCGGCATCACCACCATGGATCAGCAGCGTTTGATCCTGGGGAAACAGGATCGCTACGACTTCAAGTATCTGGGAGTGGAGGAGAAGCTGATCAACTACAACAACTTCGCCGTCTACGACTACAAGGCGTGCTCGGAAGACAAGCTGTTCACAAAGAGTTTCCCGAATCCGGAGTGCATCCGCTGGGAGCTGCACCGTGTGCGGGTGGTCGAGGCCACGCTGAAACCGGGCTTCCGTCATCTGCTACCCAAGCGGCGCTTCTACATCGATGAAGATGCGAGCGGGGCCGGTACTGCCGACAGCTACGATGTCACCGGCAAGCTGATTCGCATCGACAGCATGCTGACCATCCCGAACTATGTGTACGGCTATGGACTGATTCCGGACAATACGCTGACGTTCGATCTGGAGCGAGGTGCTTACATTCTGCCGTCCTTTACGGGTTTCAAGGGGGGCGGCTACGCAGCGATTGGCAAACCCCCGGAGTCCACCTGGTCCCCCGAAAACATGGGGCAGACGGGTATCCGTTGAATGAGTAACGGTACAGGCCGCAATTCGTTTCGGGGGCGGCCTGGTGCTATCTGCAAAAAGGATCGCTGGAGGCCGGAGGTGCCGCTCCCTAGGTGCAGATGCCTGCCTATCCGATGTATTTGGACGATGGATGGCTGCAGACAGGCCCGCTTCGGCGGGCCTTGTTGTTTCCGGGCTTCCTATGGCCACTTCTATCGACTCACGTCCCGCTAACTGGATTCGTCGGTTCCGACGACAGGGGTGGGGGCCGTGGAGCGTAACGTCGTCTGCCAGTAGTCATCGTACGGGGCATTCATGCTCCTCTGCCAGGAGTGTTCCGCCGCGATGTTCGGGATGTGCGAGTGGGCTAATAAATAACAAGAAGGAGCCAAGTCTATGAATATGGCAAGTCGATACCGGGCAGTGGGCGGCAACCTGCTGGTCGCGCCAATGATGGTTTTTTGTGTGGCTGGGCCGGCAAATGCGGTTACGGTCGATCTCGGCAATCCTGATATGTCGCTGCGCTGGGATAACACCGTGCGCTACAACGTGGGTTTTCGGGTGAATGACTGCGATAAGGATATTTGTGGAAACGACGCGGGCGCGGGCGATGTGACGGCCTACCAGTCCGACCGCAAGTTCTCTGATGCCGGCGACGTGGTCACCAATCGAGTTGATATCCTCACTGAGATGGACTTCATTTACAAAGACCGTCACGGTGCGCGTCTGAGTGCCAGCGGCTGGTACGATCAGGCCTATGACGGTGATGTCGAGGGCGACCGTGCACTCGATGCCAGTGGTGCTGGCAACGGTGCGGGACGTGACGGTGACAACTACAGCCGCTACACCGATCGCTGGAACAACGGCCCCTCTGGCGAGATCCTGGATGCCTTCGTGTTTACCGGCTTCGACCTGGGCAGCGTGCCGGTCAACCTCAAGGCCGGCCAACATAACGTGTATTGGGGCGAATCGCTGTTCTCCTTCGTCAACGGCGTGTCTTACCAGCAGGGCCCGGTGGATATCCGCAAGGCGCTCGCCACGCCGGGCACCGAGGCCAAGGAACTGTTCAAACCGCTCAACCAGATATCCATGATCGCCCAGTTGCAGCCGGATCTGACCGTTGCCGCGCAGTACCTCCTGGACTGGAAGCCGATGCTGGTCCCCAACGGCGGTACCTATTTTGGCGCGATCGATGGCCTGAGCTTGGGCAGTGGGGGCAGCGTCTTCGGCTTGCCCTTTGAGGTCACCGATGAGCCGGACAAGAAACACGGCGACTGGGGCGTTTCGGCCCGCTGGTCGCCGCAGTGGCTCGATGGCACCCTGGGTTTCTATTACCGCGAGTACACCAACCGCTTCCCACAGCTGGTGCTGACCAAGATGGTGGTCATTCCCGGTGTGGGTGCCTTTCCGGCGGGAGCGGGTATCGACTACTCCTCGAACAAGCGGGAGAAGTTATACGGCGTGAGCCTGTCCAAGCAGGTCTGGGGTATTTCCTGGGGTACCGACATTACTTACCGCGAGGATGCGGTGCTGGCTACTACGCCGCTTTCTAACTTTGTGCCGGAAGGTACCGCCCCGGATACTTGGGTGCCACGCGGCAAACTGTGGTCCGGCGTGTTCAACGGTGTGGCCTACTTCAGTAAGACGCCATTCTATGATGCTGCTTCCTTGACCGCTGAGCTGAACTACTCCTATCTGGACGAAGTCACCGAGAACGCGCAGACGTACAATGGTAAAGGCTACAATTGCGCCGACGACCATAACGCCACCAAGATTGCCTGCCAGACTCGCGATGCTCTAGGCGCGTCTCTGATGTTCCGGCCGACCTGGTACCAGGTAATGCCGGGAATCGATTTGTCCATGCCGTTGTTTGTCGATATCGGTTTGCACGGTAACTCGCCGGTCATGTTCGGTAGCAACGAAGGGCAGGGCATCTGGAGCATGGGCGTGTCTGCGGACATCTATGCCCAGTACAGCGTTGATCTGAAGTACAACGGTTTCATCTCCAAGCATTCGGACGATGAGCTCGGTGCTGGCAGCCTGAATAACTCCTCCCTGGGTAAGTACTGGGATCGTGACTGGGTATCTCTGACCTTCAAGACCACGTTCTGACAGGTCGAGTCGACTACCAGGAGCGATCGCCTGCGCGCGCGGACGGTCGTTCCTGATGGGTGTGCGTTTCGAAAGCCCTGAAGTGAGGTTTGTCATGCTTGCTGGAATACTGTTTTATTCTGCCCCTCTGCCTCGCTCGATTCTCGGGCGTCTGCTATTTGTCTGCTTGTCTCTGGCGACGCCCTTTGTGCACGCGTTCGAGCCTCCGCTACAGGTCGCTGCCGTGCATAGCGAGCGCATGGCTGCCGGTCCGATGCTGGCGATTACCCGCGCCGGTGAGCGTCTGGTCGCCGTTGGCTTGCGTGGAGCCATCCTGTTTTCCGACGATCAAGGGCGCAGTTGGAGTCAGGCGCAGGTTCCGGTAAGTGTGGATCTGGTCGCTGTTGCTTTTGCTAATGCGACCCAAGGGTGGGCCGTAGGGCACGGTGGGGTGATTCTGCACAGCGATGATGCTGGAGCCACCTGGCAGAAACAGCTCGATGGCCTGCAGGCCAGCCAGCTGGCCATCGATTTCTATACCGCGAGCGCCGCTCGAGTAGCGGATGCGGCGGGTTACCTGGAGAAGGAGAAGCGGCTGGCGGTCGATCATGAGACCCAGCCATTTCTCGACGTTTACTTTGCCGACGAGCTTCACGGCTATGTGGTCGGCACCTTCAATCGCATCTTCGCTACCGAGGATGGTGGGCGTAGCTGGCTTCCGCAGATGCATCTGACCAATAACCCACAGGAGTGGCACTTCTACGCTGTCACGGGACGCAATGGCCAGCTGTACCTGTCTGGAGAGCAGGGCCATGTCTGGCGTCGCGATGCACAGAGCGAGCATTTCGTCTCGATAGATACGCCCTACAACGGCACCTTGTTCGGCGTTACTGCGACCGAGGGCGAGGTCTATGCCTATGGGATGCGCGGTAGCTTCTTCCGCAGCGCGGATCAGGGGCAAAACTGGAGTCGCACCACGTTGCCACTGGGCAGCAATCTGATGCGGGTACTGCCGCTCGGCGCGCAGCGTCTACTTGTAGTCGCGCAGAGTGGAGAGGCGCTGTTGAGTGACGACGGAGCCCAGATTTTCAAGCCGCTGCGTCTGAGCCAGCCGATGCCTTACTACGGTGCCGTTCTGCTGGGCGACAGCCGCCTGGCGCTTGTCGGTGCCTTGGGGATCAGGGTCGAAGACCTCTGATCGCTGCCTCTACAACAATGAGAAGAACCTGATGATCGACAGCAAGCATGAAGGCGCGGGACTGATGAGCGTCATCCGTGATCCCGCGCTATTCAACCGGCTTTCCGGCAACTTTTTCGAGCGCATGATCTTCAACCATCGGCTGCTCATCATTGCCTTTTGCGTCATCGCCACGCTGCTCTCAGCCTGGCAGGCACGTAACCTGACAGTGACCACCAGCTTCGACAAGATGCTGCCGCACAGTCATCCCTTCATTCGCAATTTTCTGGACAACCGCGAGCAGCTGCGCGGGCTCGGCGACTCCGTGCGCTTTGTGGTCGAGAACCGCAAGGGCGACGTGTTCGATGCCGAATACTTGAAGACGCTCGGCCAGATGAACGATGAACTCTTCCGTATCCCGGGCGTAGACAGGACCTGGGTCAAGTCGATCTGGACGCCTGTGGTGCGCTGGACCGAGGTCACCGAGGAGGGGTTTGTCGGCGGTCCTGTGATGCCGGGCAACTTCGATGGTTCTCCCGAGACTATCGAACAACTGCGTTTGAACATCGCCCGTGCGGGGGTGGTGGGCAGTCTTATCTCCACCGACTATCACTCCAGCATGATCGAGATTCCATTGCTGGCGACCGTGGACGGCCAGCCGCTGAGTTACCAGGACTTGTCCGAGGCCCTCGAACGCATTCGCGTCAAGTACGAGGGGGCTGATCTCGGCATCTACATCACCGGATTCGCCAAAATCTCCGGTGACATGATCGATGGCATCTACAAGGTTATGCTGTTCTTCATTGTCGCCGCGTTGGTGGCGGCGCTGATCATCTACTTCCACACCCGCTGTGTTCGCAGCACCACCCTGGTGCTGCTCTGTTCGGTTATTGCGGTGCTTTGGCAGCAGGGGCTGGTGATCGCCTTCGGTGGTGTCCTGGACGCTTTCACCATCCTGATTCCCTTCCTGATATTTGCCATTGGCGTATCCCACGGCCTTCAGAAAATGAACGGCATTGCTCAGGATATCGCCCGTGGTACCCACCCCTGGGTCGCTGCCCGTTATACCTTCCGTCGCTTGTTCCTGCCGGGGCTGATCGCGCTGATTGCCGATGGCGTCGGTTTTGCCGTGCTGGTATTGGTGGATATTCCGATCATCCGCGAGTTGGCACTGTCGGCTAGTCTCGGTTTCGCCATGCTGGTGGTCACCAACTTGATCCTGCTGCCGGTGCTGCTGTCGTTTACCGGTATCAGCCAGGAAGCGGCGCGTCGACACATCATCGAGCACGATACGACTATCCATAAGCTGGGCATCGATCGGGTTTGGAACAGCCTCGACCGTTTCACCGAGCGCCGCTGGGCTGTCCTGGCGATTGCCGTGGCGCTGGGCCTTACGGTGTTGGCGTTGGTAGAGCGCAGCAAACTGCAGGTGGGCGATCTGCACGCCGGCAGTCCTGAGCTACGTCCCGACTCGCGTTACAACCGAGACAATGCCTTCATTACTTCGAGGTTCGGCGTCTCCAGCGATGTGTTTGCAGTCATGATAAAGACGCCCGCAGACCAGTGTGGCTCGTACGAGGCTCTCATCGAGGCTGACCGACTTGCCCGGCAGCTGTCCCAAGTACCTGGCGTCCAGGCCACCGCCTCGCTGGCCGATACGGTACGAGCCTACACCTCTGGTGGTTTCGAAGGCAGTCCGAAGTGGTTCACGATCAGCGACAATAAGGGGGTTCTCTGGCCGCAGGTCAATAATGCCTTGGTGTGGAACTCCCAGTTCCTCAACAGCGAGTGCTCACTGATGCCTGTTTTGGCCTACCTTTCAGACCATAAAGCCGCCACGCTGGAGGCTGTGCTGAAGGTGGCAAGCGAGTTCGCGGAACAACACAGTGTGAAGGACCGCCAGTTCTTGCTGGCTGCCGGCAGTGCGGGCATCGAGGCGGCGACCAACATCGTTGTGAAAAGTGTGCAGTTGGAAATGTTGCTGGCCGTCTATTTCGCCGTTGCCTTGCTGTGCCTGATGACCTTCCGCAGCTGGCGTGCTGTAGTGGTGGCCCTCCTACCGCTGGTGCTCACTTCCCTGCTGGCCGAAGCGCTCATGGTGCAGTTGAACATCGGCCTTAAGGTGGCCACCTTGCCAGTGGTTGCACTCGGCGTTGGCGTCGGGGTGGACTACGCCCTGTACCTGCTCAGCGTCCAATTGGAAGGCCAGCGTATGGGACTTTCCCTGCAGCAGGCATACCGTCGGGCCATTCAATTTACTGGCAAGATGGTAGCCCTGGTCGGCGTCACCTTGGCGGTGGGCGTAGTCACCTGGGTATGGTCCCCGATCAAATTCCAGGCCGATATGGGGATCCTGCTGGCGTTTATGTTCCTCTGGAACATGCTGGCTGCGCTGGTGCTGATTCCCGCGCTGTCGCACTTTTTGCTTAATGGCCGGCATTTTCATGTAGCCCAGGCGAAGGCTTTTGCCGAGCAAGGCAATTCTATGGGAAGGCTTCGGGCGACTGGCCATTCGACCCGTGCTGAGAGTGTGAGGGCATCTGTCTGACGTTTCCTGCACCTATGCTGTGGTGATGCAGCATGGGTGCGGAAGTCCGTTTACGCGCATCGACACGAGCTAGTCTGGTGCATGCGCGGAGCGAGATCGCCCGTCAGGGCAGGAGGGCAAGGTTGATACAGCAGACCGTAACCTAAGGTTCTGCCGCCGCTCGCGGGCAACCCGCCCATGTCGCGAAAACTTGATGCGCTGACGAGGTAGGGAGGCGAGCGGGGTCGCGCGGTTTACTCAGTCGTACCGGGTTTGTGAAACAGTACGGTTTCGGTGAATTCCACGACCTTTTCGCCACGCTGGTTTTTGGTAACGTGCAGCAGGTCGAGAATGGTAAAGCCGCTACTGCTGATGGCTTTGATCTTGGCTTCGCCTTCTACGTGCAAGGTGTCACCAGGGAATGCGGCGGAATGAATGCGTGCCTGCAGCCCCGTCATGCCTGCAAAGTTGCCCACGGCATGGCCTTCGAGGACGTCGGCGACAACCTTCATTAGAATCGGTGAGACTAAACCCATCGAGTAGGAGATGATCATTGGCCCCGGGGCAAAGCGGTTCTGGTGGGCGCCGGACATGTTGGCCTTCAGGTATTCCATGTCGATGAAATAGGGCTCATGAAAGCCCGTGAGGTTGACGAAATTGACGATGTCGGTCTCGGTGATGGTGCGCCGATGGGTGACAAACTTATGGGTGGGAAACTCTGCTGCATTGGTTTCGGACATCGATGGTGCTCCTTCGCTGTTTCAATAAAGGTCCGCAACGCCCATGCGTAGCGGCCTGGCAGCTATTGTGGAAACAGCGGGGAGCGGCGGTATCGTCGCATCCGACGAATCTGTGAGGGTGGTCGCGCTCCATGCATGGGGCTGTATGCACCAAGGCTATCAAGCGCAGACCGACGGATGCGCGAAGCGCACCCAACAGCTTTAGATTTTTTCGACCTGATGCACAGTCCACCACAGGATGTTGGGTATCCAGCGCCGCAGTCTCCAGGACATGGCAGTCATCGGTCCGGGAAACACCCACAATTTGTTGCCCTTGAGCACACGCTCAATCTTGTTCAGTACCACTTCGGCGGTAATAGGCGGAAACACGTCGAAGATCCTTGGCCATACCGTCGATTTGGCTTGATCCAGTAGCGGCGTGGCAACGATGGGTGGGCACACGCAGACGATGCGCACTCCGCTGTTGCGGGTCTCGTGGAACAGCACTTCGGTGTAGGCGGTGACTGCATGTTTGGCGGCGTTGTAGGCACCCATGTAGATGATCGGCCAATGACCCGCCATGGAGGCGTAGCTGACGAACTCCCCGCGGCCACGGGCGATCATCTTCGGCAGTGCGGCCTTCGACAGATTGACCATGCCGCCGAAGTTGATCGCCATGATGTTCTGAATGACCTCGCGCGGCTGTTCCATCAGCAGTCCCAGCGGCATGATTGCGGCGGCGTTGGTCAGTCGGGTGATGGGGCCCAGCTCGGTTTCGCAGCGCTCGACCGCTGCTTCCACAGCGGTGGGGTCGGTGATGTCAACTACCAGTTTCAGCAGCCTGGGTGAGGAGCCCAATTGGTTGAGGCCGGCTTCGTTGACGTCCATGGCCGCGACAGCCCAACCATCGGACAGCGCGCGCTTGGCGCTGAGTTGCCCGAGGCCACTACCGGCACCGGTAATGAACAGAACATTCTGATTCATGGAGCACTCCAGTTTGTTGTTCCCGGTTATCCGCCGCCGGGTTTTGTTTGGGTTATTTTCAATCTTCACGGCGGGTTACCTGTCGTCGTTTCCGACGAGATAGGGCCTCGGCCAGCCCATCGCTTTTATCGTCATCACTTTCGAGGCTTCCGGACGCCCGCTGGCACCGGCCTGCATCGCCGCCGGCGAGCTGGCGCAGCGACGAGCTAACTCAATGAATCAGTTAGCAATTTTTCATCGTGCCGATCCACGTTGGAAAGCTCCTGGGGGATTGCTTGTAAGCACCGTCCTCGAGCGATTATGCCCCTGGTCGGAGAATTTTCTTTACCCGCTGCAAAACCGTCGAAACCGACGAGTTGACCCAGACACCTCGCGCAGACTCTGAGCGCCCTCAGAAATCAGCAGAGGGCGTGAAAAATATGAGCAGGGTGGAAGAAGTCAAAAGGCAGGCTGTGCGCCTGATGGCGGATAAGGGTTTCGAGGCCATGTCGTTGCGCCAGCTCGCGGCGGCGCTCGGGGTGCGCTCCGGTTCGGTGTACACCCACTACGAAAGTAAAGGTCAACTGCTCTTGGATGTGCACTGCGAGTTCTTGGAAGACCTGCTTTCTACCTGGTTGGAACAACGCCCAAAGCGCTTGGACAGTGTGCGGATGCTGCAACGCTTTGTGAGTGTCTACGTCAGCTTTCATTACGCAAGGCGGGCTGAAAGCCGCATCGTTCAGCTGGATTTTCGTAGCCTTGATGAAGCGGGTAGGGCGCAGGTCAGCGAACTGAGATCGCAGTATGACGCTGAGCTGGAAACGATCTTGCAGACAGGTGAACAGCGAGGTTTTTTTCAGTTTGAGGACCTGCGTAACACGTGCTTGGCAATGTTCTGCGTGTTGCAGGGTGTTTGCGCTGGTGAGGCATTGCCCGAAGCGCGTGCCCTGGAGGTGTGTCTATCCAGCATTTCGCGGCTTGCCGGCATCCCTGCGCCACCTCAATCCCGTCTGCATGGCGAACTGTATGTCACGGGCCGAGTTGCCACCGCGCTTAAGGCCTCCATCTCCCAGGATCAAAAGCATCGAGGCTGAAGTCTCCGTACAGGGAATGCGCTTTGTCGTGGGAGGGATGGGCGGTATTCCGATTCCGCCTCGACCTGCAAAGGTCGATTGACCAACGGTTCGAACGAAATTCGTCCAAAACGACGATTGGACGCGCGCCCTCCATCCCTAAAGTACGAAGCGTTGAAACCGGTGGCGACGAAATTCGCGTGACGGCCAACGCCAGGGTCTTCGAGCCCAACCTGCGGGCCGAAACAGTCTGGCGCGCCGCGAATCAGTTGGCCTGCGCATGGCCCGCAAAAAAGGTGGTGTTGGTCAACACCGAAAAAGCCCTCTACACCCTTTCATTCCTGATTTGAGTGCCCTTTGATGAGCCAGCCTGAACTGTTGATCACCTCCGGCTTCGTGCTGCTGAGCTTGCATGGCGGCGTTGCCCACTTGCACCTGAATCGCCCGGACGCCGCCAATGGTCTGGATATTCCCACGCTGCAAGACCTTATCGCCGCGCTGATGCGCTGCCATGGCGAACGGCGTGTGCGCGTGGTGTTGCTCACCGGGGCCGGCGCTAACTTCTGCGCTGGTGGCGATGTGCATACCTTTGTCGGCAAGGGTGACGATTTACCGGAGTACATCCGCCAAGCCACGGTGTATTTGCAGGCTGCCATCAGCGCCATGATCCATTTGGATGCACCGGTAATTGCCGCTGTGCAGGGCTTTGCCGCGGGTGGCGGCGGCATGGGGCTGGTGTGTGCGGCAGATGTGGTGATCGCGGGTGAGTCAGCCAAGTTCCTTGCCGGAGCCACTCGCGTGGCCATGGCGCCGGACGCTGGTTTGTCGGTGACCTTGCCGCGCCTGGTAGGACCACGCAAAGCCACTGAAATGTTGCTCATGAACCCGGTGGTGAAAGCCCCGGAAGCGCTCGCAATGGGCTTGATCAACCAAGTCGTCGCAGATGCTGAGTTGCAGACTACCGCCATGGCCTACGCCCAGCAGATGACCGAGGCCGCTCCCCTGGCTTTGGCCGCGACTAAACGTTTGCTGTGGGCGGGCATTGGTCTTGGCGTCGATGCCGCGATGCCGGAAGAAAGCCGTACCGTTGCCGAGCTGTGCCGCACCCGTGATGTGCGTGAGGGGCTGGCGGCGGTGATTGAAAAGCGCACCGCGCAGTTCGAGGGCCAATGACCATGCGTGCATTGACCGGTCAACGGGCCTTTGTCACTGGCGGTTCCAAAGGTATTGGCGAAGCCATCGTTCGGCGTCTGGCAGCCGAGGGCGCCAAGGTAGTGATTGCCGCGCAGGACATGATCAGCGCCGAGCGGCTGGCCGATGAAGTGGGCGGCCTGGCCGTTCGTCTGGATGTCACCGACCTGCTCGAAGTAGAGCGTGTGGTGACCATGCTAGGTCCGTTCGAAATTTTGGTTAACAACGCTGGCTACGACCAGCATGACTTCTTCACCAAAACCACGGTGGAGCAGTGGCGCTACTTGTTGGCGGTCAACCTCGAAGGCGTATTTGCCTCAACTCACGCCGCGCTACCGGCGATGCAGGCGGCCGGTTACGGGCGAATCATTAATGTCGGGTCAGAGGCTGGCCGTCAGGGCTCCAAAGGTGGCGCCGTGTATGCCGCTGCCAAGGGCGGTGTGATCGCCTTCAGTAAATCCATTGCCCGGGAAAATGCCCGTTATGGCATCACTGTCAATGTGGTCGCGCCAGGACCAGTGGATACGCCTTTGCTGCGCAAAGCCCTCGACCGTGGCGGTGAAAAATTGTTGGCGGCCATGGAGGCCTCCACCCTGGTGGGGCGCTTGGGCGAGCCGAATGAAGTGGCGGCTGCCGTGGTGTTTCTCGCCAGTCGTGACGCCAGTTTTATTACCGGCGAAACCCTTGGTGTCTCTGGCGGGATGGGTTGCTGATGGGCGCTCAAAGCGAGGCGGTGGAACGGGTAATTGCCCGCATCCAGACCGTGTACGGCCGCTGGCGTCGGCACACGCCGATTGAAACCCTGCGCCGCGATTGGGATGACTTGTTTTGGGCCGATAAGCTGACGTGTGAAACCCAAGACGCCAGCGCCAACGGTGTGCCGGTGCGCTGGATCAAAACGCCCGGTGTCGCCGAGCAGCAGGTGTTGATTTATCTGCATGGCGGCGGATTCAAAATGGGCTCGCTCACCTCTCACCATGACCTGATGGTGCGCCTTTCTGTGGCCGCGGGTTGCAGGATCCTGGGTGTCGATTATCGCCTGCTGCCTGAGCATGGTTTTCCCGAACCCCTGCTTGATGTACTTGCGGTCTACGACTGGTTGGTGGCCCAGGGTTTTGAACCCGATCAACTGGCCATCGCGGGGGATTCCGCAGGTGGTGGGTTGGCCGCCGCGGCCTTGCTGGCCCTACGCGACAAAGGCCGCCCGTTGCCGGCCGCCGCTGTGTTGCTGTCGGCCTGGACCGACCTCAGCGCCAGTGGCGAAAGCTACCTGACCCGTGCCGAGTCTGACCCCATTCACCAACGCCCAATGATTGTTGCCCTGGCCGCGCAGTATCTGGGGAAGGACGGCGATCCGTTTGACCCTTTGGCTTCGCCGCTGCATGGCGATCTGACCGGTTTGCCGCCGTTGCTGCTCCAAGTCGGCGACCGCGAAACCGGTCTGGACGACAGCACGCTGTTTGCCGCCAAGGCCCGCGCAGCAGGGGTTGCGGTTGAGCTGCAGGTATGGCCGCAAATGTTCCACGTTTTCCAACAGTTCGCCGCCGAGCTGGCGGAAGCACGCGAGGCCATCGTTTGCATCGGTACGTTTTTACGCAAGCACTGGAACCTAAAATGAGGACTGCATTGTGAGCATCGGTATCACCGGATTCGGCGCCTATATCCCGCGCCTGCGTTTGAGCCGGCAAGCCGTGGTAGCGGCCAATGCCTGGTACGCCCCCGAGCTGAAAGGCAAAGCCCGTGGCCATCGCGCCATGGCCAACTGGGATGAGGACAGCATTACCATGGCGGTCGCGGCTGCACGCGATGCCTTGGGCGGACAGGACCTGCAGGGCCGAGTGCGCGAGGTGATTCTCGCTTCGTGCACCCTGCCGTTTGCCGAGCGCCTCAACGCGGCAGTGGTTGCCGAAGCGCTAAACCTGGGTGAGTACACTGGCGCCAGTGACGTCACCGGCTCGCAGTGCGCGGCCCTGGCCGGTTTTTCCCAAGCCTTGGCCAGTGCCGCTAGCGCCCCAGGCACTGTGTTGCTGACAGCCGCCGACAACCGCCGCACCCGCGCCGCCAGCGCGCAGGAGCTGGATTACGGTGATGGCGCTGCCGCGCTGTTGTTCGGTCGTGAACAGGTGATCGCAGAAGTGCTCGGCCAGGCGGCGTCGAGCGTCGACTTTATCGACCACTTCCGCCTCACTGGCCGCGAGATCGATTATTTCGGCGAAGAGCGTTGGGTGCGTGATGAAGGCGTTAGTCGCTGCATGCCCCAGGTGATCAAACGCGCCCTGAGCGACAGCGGCGTGGACGCCGAAGCGGTGGCACATTTCATCTTCCCCACCTCGCTGGCGAAGATGGATGCGCAACTGGCCCAGGCCTGTGGCATCCCTGCCGAAGCGGTGGTCGATGGCCTGGCGGCAGAAGTGGGTAACACTGGCGTCGGCCATGGCCTGTTGCTGCTGGCCAATGTCCTGGAAAGTGCCGAGCCGGGGCAGGTGATCGTGCTCGCCCAATTTGGCAGCGGTGCTCGCGCCGTGGTACTGCGGGTGACCGATGAAATCAAACACTTCACCGCTCGCCGTGGCGTGTCCGGCTGGCTGGCCCGTGGCCGTGAAGAGCTCAGTTATACGCGCTTTCTCACCTACAAGGGCCAGTTGCAACTGGAGCGCGGTGTGCGCGGTGAGCAAGACAAAAAGACCGCGCTGAGCACAGCCTATCGCCATCGTCGCGCCATTCTCGGCCTGGTGGCCGGGCGTTGCCGTGTGAGTGGTGACGTGCATTTCCCACCCTCACGGCTGACCTACACCCCCGATGCCGCCGCCCTGGATACGCAGGACGCCCATCCCCTGGCTGACCGCCTTGGCCGGGTGCTGAGCTGGTCCGCCGAGTCACTGTCGTCCTATATGGCGCCGCCCCATCACTACGGGCAAATCGACTTCGAGGGGGGCGGTCGCATCCTGATGGAATTCACCGACGTCGCCAAGGGCGAAGTGCAGACCGCGCTCGAGGTGGAGATGGTCTTTCGCATCAAAGACATCGACGACCTGCGCGGTTTCAAGCGCTACTTCTGGAAAGCCACCCCCGTTCACACCCCCGCGCCGCAAGCGCCGTTGGAGTAATTCGTCATGCCCATTGGTATCAAAGACAAAGTTGCGATTCTCGGCATGGGCTGCTGCCGCTTCGGCGAACGCTGGGACGCCAGCCCGGAAGATTTGATGGTCGAGGCTTACAGTGAGGCCATGGCTGATGCAGGCATCTCCCCGGAGCAAATCGACGCCGCCTGGTTCTCCACCCACATGGAAGATGTGGGCACCGGCCGTGGCGGTACACCGATGAGCATTGCCCTGCGGTTGCCGAACATTGGCGTAACCCGAGTAGAGAACTTCTGTGCCGGCGGTTCGGAAGCCATTCGCGCGGCGGTGTATGCGGTGGCCTCTGGCGCCTGCGATATCGCCTTGGCCCTGGGCGTGGAAAAGCTGAAAGACACCGGCTACGGTGGCCTGCCGGTCGCAACAGTCGGTACCTATATTCCGCAGTGGTACCCCAGCGCCGTGGCCCCGGCCAATTTCGCTCAACTGGCCTCGGCTTACCAGGCGCGTTTTAACGTTGACCCGCAGCTACTCAAACGGGCCATCGCCCATGTGTCGGTCAAAAGCCACGCCAACGGTGCCAAAAACCCCAAGGCGCACCTGCGCAAAATCATCACTGAAGAGCAGTGCCTGAAGGCGCCGATCATCGCTGAGCCCCTGGGCTTGTTTGATTGCTGTGGGGTTTCCGATGGGGCAGCGGCAGTGATCGTCACCCGCCCGGACATTGCCAGGGCCATGGGCAAGACCGATCTGGTGACCTTCAAGGCCCTGCAAGTGGCGGTCTCCAACGGTTGGGAAATGCAGGGCAATGGCTGGGATGGCAGCTATGTGCATACCACCCGCATTGCTGCCAGGAAAGCCTACGCCGAAGCCGGCATCACCCGGCCACGCGAACAGATCAGTCTGACTGAGGTACACGACTGCTTCTCCATCACCGAGTTGGTGACCATGGAGGATCTGTTTCTCTCTGAGCCAGGTATGGCGGTGCGCGACGTACTGGATGGCGACTTCGACGCTGAAGGCCGAGCGCCTTGCCAGATTGACGGCGGTCTCAAGTGCTTCGGTCACCCGGTTGGCGCCAGCGGGATCCGCATGCTCTACGAAATCTACTTGCAGCTACAAGGGCGCGCCGGTCCGCGACAGTTGCCAGACCCGCGTACTGGGTTGATTCACAACCTTGGCGGGCAGCCATCACAGAACGTTTGCTCGATTTCCATCATTGGTAGAGAAGAAGACTGATGGCCATCCTGATTGATGATCCCGCCCCCGGCGTCCGGCGGTTGCTGATTAATCGCCCCGAGAAGCGCAATGCGATAAACCATGACGTACGCCAGTCACTCATCGATGCGTTGACTGAGGCGCGTGAGCAGGCGGCTTGTCGAGCCATTATCTTGGGAGGCGTTGGAGGAATGTTTTCCGCTGGTGGCGACATCGCGACCATGGCCGATCTGGACGAGTCCGGTGCGCGTGAGCGAATGCAGCACATCCATCAGCTCTGCCGTTTGTTGGGGCAATTCCCGATGCCTGTCATATCGGCAGTAGAAGGCATCTGTGCAGGAGCGGGGGTTGGACTGGCATTGCTGGGAGACGTTGTGCTCGCCGGCACCAAGACTCGGTTTCTGTTCCCTTTTCTGAAGCTGGGTCTCTCTCCCGATTGGGGATTGCTGCGAACACTACCTGCCCGAGTGGGTGTCGCCGAAGCAAAGCGCATGCTGACCCACGGCCAATACATATCCGCCGAGGAAGCCGTCGTCGCGGGTTTGGCGGATGAATGTGTTGGTCTAAATGTGATGGATTCAGCAGTCAGCCTGGCGAGCAGGATGAGTCGTTTACCGCGCGACGCGTTTTCTCGAATGAAAAATCGCCTGGATCACCCGTCGGCGAGCTTGGCCGAAGAGCTGCAGCGCGAGGAAGACGACCAGGCGGTGCTGTTGCTCGGTGCCGATTTTCGCGAAGGTTTTGCCGCTTTTGCAGAGAAGCGCGAGCCGCAGTTCACCAGCACCGTGGACTACCTCGTATGAGCACACCGGTGGTGGTAGAGCGCAATGGCGCGGTGGCTATCTTGCGGCTGAACCGTGTTGAAAAGCGCAATGCACTGGACCTCAGCATGCGTGTCGCCATCGCCAGCGCCATGCAGGAACTGGAGCGTGACAACGGTGTGGCGGTGATCGTGATTACCGGCGGTGATAGCGTGTTCGCCGCTGGCGCCGATCTCAATCTGCTGGTGGATAAAGACGCCCAACAAGTGGCGGAGCTGGACCTGGGCCAGTACTGGGCGCCTGTGGCGAAAAGCCAGAAGCCGCTGATTGCGGCGGTCAGCGGCTTTGCCCTGGGGGCGGGCTGCGAGTTGGCGATGATGTGCGACATCCTGGTCGCCGACAACTCGGCGCGCTTCGGTCAGCCCGAAGCGAGGGTGGGCATTATGCCCGGCGCTGGCGGTACTCAGCGTTTGCTGCGTGCCGTGGGTAAACCAGTGGCCAGCCTGATGCTGTTGGCCGGTGAACTGCTCAGCGCCGAGCGCGCTAGCCAGTTGGGTTTGGTCAGCGAGTTGGTGACGGAGGGCAGCGCCTTGGCGCGCGCCATCGTCCTCGCCCAAGCCACGGCAACCATGCCGCCCAAGGCCTTGCGAGCAATCAAACGGGTGTTGGCACTGGGCGCCGATCAATCGCTGGACCTTGCACTGGCCTTGGAAAACCGCGAATTCCTACTGCTGTTCGACACGCAGGACAAAACCGAAGGCATGCGTGCATTCCTTGATAAACGCCCGCCGCGTTACACGGGAAACTAAATATGAGTATCCACAGTATCGCCGTGATCGGCGCCGGCACCATGGGCCGCGGAATCGTTCAGTTATTCGCCCAAGCCGGCCATTCGGTGCGTTGTTATGACGCTGTCGAGGGCGCCGCGCAGAGCGCCATCGAGTTTGTCCGTGACCTGATCGACAGGGCTGTTAGCAAAGAACGTTACAGCCGCGAGCAAGGCGACGCGATTATCGCGCGCATGTCCGCCTGCACACACATCGAAGACTTGGCCGGTTGCGACTTGGCTATTGAAGCGGTGGTGGAGGACCTCGGTATCAAGCGTGAGTTGTTCCGTGCCCTGGAAGCGGTGCTGGGTGATACGGCGATTCTGGCCAGCAATACGTCTTCGCTAATGATCGCTGATATCGCTGCCGGTTGCCGCCGTCCCGAACGCGTGGCCGGACTGCACTTTTTCAACCCGGTACCCTTGATGAAGGTTGCCGAAGTCATCGCCGCTGTGCGTACTGCGCCCGCCACAGTCGCTGCCTTGCAGTCAGTGGTAGTGGGGGCGGGTCACCGCGCGGTGGTGGCCGAAGACCAGCCGGGATTTCTGGTTAACCATGCCGGCCGTGGGCTATACACCGAAGGCTTGCGCATCCTCGAGGAGCAGGTGGCCTCGGTACAGGACATCGAC
Source organism: Pseudomonas sp. NFACC46-3 (assembly GCF_900114515.1). Lineage (NCBI taxonomy): Bacteria > Pseudomonadati > Pseudomonadota > Gammaproteobacteria > Pseudomonadales > Pseudomonadaceae > Pseudomonas > Pseudomonas sp. NFACC46-3. The sequence continues at coordinate 490,488 of NZ_FOTH01000001.1, read as the reverse complement.
ACTTTGATGCGCGAAGCCGGTGGCTTTCGCATGGGCCCATTTGAGCTGCTCGACCTTACCGGGCTGGATGTTTCCGGCAAGGTGATGGAGTCCATCTACCAGCAGTTTTACCAAGAGCCGCGTTTTCGTCCATCGCCTCTGGTCGCGCCGCGCCTGGGTGCTGGCCTCTATGGACGCAAGACGGGTGAAGGCTGGTATCGCTACTGCGACAACCTCAAAAAACAGGTGGCACCTGCTCGGCCTGTTCCTGCGCTCAACCACGAGTTGTTGGTCTGGGTGGACCCGGCTGCCGACGACTACGAACGCCTGCAAGGTCTGGTGTTGGAGGTCGGCATGATGCTGCATCATCTACCTGATGAGGCGGATATATCGCTGGTGCAGTTCTGGGGCGATGACGTCTCGCGTTACTGCGCCGTGCACGGTCTCGACCCCACCCGAACGGTGGCCGTGGACCCGCTGCCAGGCCTGGAAAACCACCGTACCCTGATGCTCAGCAGCGTCACCCGTCCAGAGGTGCGCGATGCCGCCTGGGCGATGCTGGCCGCACAAGACACACCAGTGACGGTGATCAACGACAGCTGCGGGTTCGTTGTCCAGCGAGTGTTGGCGACTATCGTCAATATCGCTGCCGATATTGTTCAACGGGGTATCGCCAGTGTCGCTGACATCGAAGATGCGGTGCGCCTTGGTCTGGGTTACCCGCAAGGACCGCTAAGCCTTGGCGATGCCATTGGTGGCAAGCGGGTGATGAACATTCTTACTCGCATGCATGAGCTCAGCGGTGACCCGCGTTACCGCCCTAGCCCCTGGTTGGCCCGGCGCGCGGCATTGGGGCTCTCGTTACTCACCGCAGAGACAGCGCGCGATGACTGAAATTGATATCGACTACTTGCGTGGCTGGGTAGGCCGCGAGCGTGTGCGTGAAGAACTGTTGGCGCCGTTCGCCGTCCAGGCGCTGAGCGCTACGCTGGATCGCGAACAGGTGCCTATGCAAGGCGAGACGCTGCCACCTACCTGGCAATGGCTGTACTTCAATGACTGCGCCCAGCGTACCAACCTGGGTGCTGACGGCCATGGCAGAACCGGAGGCTTCCTGCCACCGGTGCCCTTGCCTCGACGTATGTGGGCGTCGGGTGAGTTCATGTGTGAGCGACCATTGCGCATCGGCGAACTGGCCGAACAGCGCTCGGTGGTCACTTCTGTTGAGCTGAAGCAGGGAAAAACCGGGGCCCTGGTGTTTGTCAGCCTGGAACATCAGATCAGCCAGCAGGGACGACGCTGTCTCGTGGAGAAACAACACTTGGTCTACCGGGAAATGGCCAACGGCCCCAGCCCGTCGCTGCCCGGCGAGCCCGCGCCAGATGAAGCGGATGTTAAGCAGCCGTTTCAACCTGATCCGGTACTGCTCTTTCGCTACAGCGCGCTGACCTTCAACGGTCACCGCATTCACTACGATCGCGACTACGCCACGCGGCAGGAGCATTATCCGGCGCTGGTGGTGCATGGCCCATTGTTGGCGACCTTACTGGCCGAGCAGGTGACGATACAAATGCCCGAGGTACGGGTAAGCAGTTTTGGTTTTCGTGCTGTGCGCCCGGTGTTCGACACTGACCACTTATTGCTGTGCAGCAAACGCAGTGGCGATCGTGTTGATCTGTGGACGCAGAACCAGGATGGCTTTGTCACCATGATCGCCACCGCCAACGTGGAGGTGCCGCAATGAGTCGTGCGTTCCCAATGTGGCGCTCGCTGCTGTTTGTTCCCGCACATATTGGCAAGTTCACTGAAAAAGCCCATGAGCGAAACGCTGATGCCTGCATCCTAGACCTCGAAGACAGTGTTGCTCCCGGGCAAAAGACACAAGCTCGCGACGCTGCCAGCAGCGCCGCACAGAACATCTCCAACCATGGCCTGGATGTATTGGTGCGTATCAATACGCTCGATAGCGGCGGGGTGTTGGATTTGCAGGCAATTGTCAGCCCAGCCGTTTGTGCCGTGGTGCTGCCCAAAGTGGCCTCTGCCGAGGTGGTGCGCCACGTGGCCTTGCAACTGGACCATTTGGAAACCGAGCGCGGTATGGTCGTGGGACAAACGCTGATCCTCGCGCAGATCGAAGACGTAGCGGCGTTGCCCTTACTGGATGAAATTGCCACGGCCTCGCCACGGCTGATGGGCATGAGCCTGGGCCCGGAAGATTTTTCCGTGTCCGCGGGAATGGAACCTGTGCCGGAAACGTTACTGTGGCCCAACCAGCAAGTGGCCTTTGCCTGCCGCCGCGCAGGAATTCTGCCCTTTGGTTTTCCAGGCTCGATTGCCGACTTCAGTGACATCCCACGTTTTCGTCAGGCCCTCGTACTGGGGCGACAACTGGGAATGATCGGCGCCTTCTGCATTCACCCTGAGCAAGTGGCGGTGCTTAACGAAGTGTTTTCTCCTGGCGATGCCGAGGTTGAATACTCCGTCGCTCTGCTGGCTGAGTATGCCTGTGCCGAAGCCGAGGGGCGAGGCGCCTTTGCCTTCCGCGGCAAGATGATCGATGCGCCGATCGTCGCCCGTGCCCGAGAGCTGCTGACCCGCCACATGTCTGCCATTCACTGCCAACGACTGCCAGCTAAATAATGTTTGGAGTTCGACCTATGCTGCCAATTACCGCTACCAACGATTTGCTGGGCCTGCTGTTACAGTTGCGCGGCGTACTGGAGCAGTCCACCCGTGCCTTGGCTTCACGCTGCACCAAGGGCCAGCAATTGGATGCTGACCTGCTGGACCTGATGCAAGTACCGACTTTCGAACTCGCTTGGGCCAGTGCCGAATTGTTGGCCGCCGAGCGTTCATTGCAGGCCATTGATGCCGGTACTAGCGCGGTGGATCGACGCCTGATTTTGGTGTTTGCTGTGGAGGCCATCACCCTGGTGCACGGTCGTTTGGAGGCTATTTGTGTCGAGCTGGATCTGGCCGATGGTGCCCTGCATGCCATCGCTGCCGACCCGAAACTGCGTGCATTACGTCGTAGTGTTTTATCCGGTGTTGCCCTGCATGACAGTGCGCGGTTAATGGTCGAACGCCCGGAGCAGATCGCTCAGGTGGCGATGGGGGATGAACTGTCGATGATTCAGGACCAGTTCCGCCGCTTCGCTGCCGATACCGTGGCACCACTTGCCGAACACATTCATCGCGAGGACCTCATTATCCCCGACAGTTTGCTGGCGGCGTTGCGCGATATGGGCGTCTTCGGGCTGTCGATACCTGAGCGGTACGGCGGCAGCGCGCCAGACGATCAAGAAGATCCGTTAACCATGATTGTGGTCACCGAAGCCCTGTCGCAGGCGTCCCTGGCCGCAGCGGGTAGCCTGATCACTCGCCCGGAAATTCTCTCACGGGCATTGCTGAGCGGTGGTACCGAGGCGCAGAAGCAGCACTGGCTGCCGCGCTTGGCGGTGGGGGCGCCGTTGTGCGCGATTGCCATTACCGAACCTGACTATGGTTCCGACGTGGCGAGCCTGACCTTGCGCGGTACACCTTGTGAGGGCGGTTGGCGCCTGAATGGAGCTAAAACCTGGTGCACCTTTGCCGGTAAGGCAGAGGTGTTAATGGTGGTCACCCGTACTAATCCGGACAAAAGTCTGGGTCATCGCGGCCTGAGTTTGCTGCTGGCGGAGAAGCCCAGCTACGACGGCCACGACTTCGATTTCCGCCAGCCTGGGGGAGGGCGCCTTACCGGGCGGGCAATCTCCACCATCGGCTACCGCGGCATGCACTCGTTTGATCTGTCGTTCGAGGATTTTTTTGTTCCCGACGGCAATGTGATCGGCGAAGCCCAAGGCCTGGGCAAAGGCTTTTACCACACCATGGCGGGAATGACTGGTGGGCGCATGCAGACCGCCGGACGGGCCAGCGGTGTGATGCGCGCGGCACTGTTGGCAGGGCTGCGATATGCTACGGAGCGCAAGGTATTCGGTGCCCCGCTGTTGGACTATCCACTGACTGGCGCCAAGCTGGCAAAAATGGCTGCACGTTATGTTGCTAGCCGCTATCTCACCTATTCGGTGGGCTGCATGCTGGCTCAGGGTGCGGGCCGTATGGAGGCCAGCCTGGTGAAATTGTTCGCCTGCCGTAGCGCAGAACTGGTGACACGCGAATCTCTGCAGATTCACGGCGGCATGGGCTATGCCGAGGAAGTGGCGGTGAGCCGCTACTTTGTCGACGCGCGGGTGCTGTCAATTTTTGAGGGCGCCGAAGAAACCCTGGCGTTGAAAGTCATTGGCCGCAGCCTGCTGGAAGCCGCACTGAAAGCCGAGGTCGCCTGATGAGCGAGGCAATTCTCAAGGGCATGCGCGTAATTGAGGTATCGGCCTTTGTCGCCGCTCCGCTAGGTGGCATGACCCTGGCGCAGATGGGGGCCGATGTGATCCGCATAGACGGCCTCGACGGCGGTCTGGACTATCACCGCTGGCCGGTCACTGACGACAACACCAGCTTGTTCTGGGCCGGTCTCAATAAAGGCAAACGATCGGTGGCTATTGATATCAATCGCCCCGAGGGCCGTGAGCTGGCCCAGGCTCTGATCACTGCGCCGGGCACGGATGCCGGCATGCTGCTGACCAACTTTCCGCCCCGAGGCTGGCTGGACTACGACACCCTGCGTGCCCAGCGTGCGGACCTGATTCAGTTGACCATTCAGGGCGATCGCCATGGCGGCTCGGCGGTTGATTACACGATTAATCCGCGCATTGGTTTGCCCTATCTCACCGGCCCGCAGGACGTCGATGGCGCGGTCAACCATGTGCTGCCAGCCTGGGATCTGATCACTGGGCAAATGGCGGCCGTTGGGCTACTTGCCGCTGAGCGTCAGCGCAGCCGGCAGGGCATTGGTCAGCAGGTGAAGCTGGCTCTGGAAGATGTGGCGCTGGCAGTGATGGGGCATTTGGGCTTTCTTGCCGAAGCCCAGCGCGGCGTACAACGGCAACGCCACGGCAATGACTTGTTCGGCGCTTTTGGCCGCGACTTCGTGACCCGTGACGGGCAGCGCATTATGGTGGTTGGTCTGACCCTCAAACAGTGGCGCAGCCTCTGCGAGGTCACAGCTATCACCGAACAGGTGGAGGCCTTGGGTCGACACCTACAGGTCGATCTAAATCGCGAAGGTGAGCGTTTTCACGCCCGTGAGGCCTTGGCCTCATTGGTCAGCCCCTGGGTGGCGGAGCGCACCCTGGAAGAGATAACCGCCCTCTTTGAAGACCGCGGCGTGTGCTGGAGCCACTATCAGAGCATCAGCACCCTGCTTGAAGAAGACCCTTCCTGCTCCGAGCAAAACCCCTTGTTCAAATTGCTGGAGCAGCCCGGCATCGGCCAAATACTCACCCCCGGCATGCCCCTGCGTTTCAACGGCCACTACCGCACGCCACAGCCGGCACCGCAATTGGGGGCTGATACCGAGGCGGTGTTGATGGACGTGCTGGGGTTGAGCAGTAGCGAATTCGGCGCGTTGCATGACCAGGGATTGGTGCGTATCGCACATCGGTAGGGATGTGCCCGCGTCAACGTCGGGCGAGGATAACTGCAGGAGATCCAAACGACCATCTTGCTCATGGTTGTCAGGTCGTGCAGTCGTAAGAGAGCCCCGCCAGTCATCGTCTGTCTTATTTCGCGCGCGTCGCATGCAGACGATGCGCCGAATTGCCGTAGGTATGGCGGCTGATCAAGCAATGGCTTGAGGTGACCACCGGGCTTTTGATAGGGATTGTTGATGCCGGCACCGATTGATTCATGTGCTAACGCAACACTGACCCACCTCCAATCGGCACAAATCCAGCACAGACAGTAGTGCTGGTTTCAGGCTGTTTTCCGAGTGATTTATGGCAGCGACAGCTAATTCTGCTGTCACGCAGAGACAAGCCATGCCTCCCGATCCGGGCATACGATCACCTCCAAGCGAGCACACTTAAAAAAACGCTCGGCGTCGTGAACTTACCTTCCTGCCTCCAATAATTAAAATGGTGAAGTATGTCTTCGAAAAGCCGGATCACCTTGACTTACAAGAAGCCGGATGAACAGAAGGTTCGCTCCTTCAAGGTTCAGTTCGGCGCTGTTAATATTTTCCTCGGATTAGCGCTGGCTGTAGTGGATCACAGTGCTTCGGCTGCAACGATTTATAAAGACGACAACACGAAGCTTGACTTCACGGTACAGGCGATCTACGGGGCGTTTCACAGCAGTGAATCCTATAATCAGGGCGGTCCTATCAAGTCTGGTGCCGCCGGTTGGCAAGAAGGGGTACTCAGGGCTGGGTTTAAAGGCCAGACGCTATTGCCTGGGTTATATGACAGTTCGCTCTACGGAGAAACCACTTGGGTGGCTAGCGGTACCTGGGATGGTGGCGATGCTGCGGGATACACGGACGGCTCCGAGCGACGGGCATCAATCGATCGGGCTTATATCGGCTGGCGCTCGGGTAATCTGATGCATGACTGGGGAAAAGACTTTGTCGATCTATCTGTGGGCAGCCAGAAAATTCAGATAGGTGATGGATTCATCATCAACGGGGATGGCTTAAGTGTCGGCAACAATATTGCCGATGGTCAATTGGATAGAGGTGGCGCCTATTACCTCACCCCGCGCAATGCTTTTCATAATACGGTGAAGCTGCACCTTGGGGCGCAGGATCTATGGCGTGGCGATTTGATTTGGCTGAAATCGGATAATGAGATCAAAGCCAAACCAGAACTCGGGATTGCGGTACTGGAAAGGGGAGATGAGCATGCTACGTTCGGCCTCACTTATATAAAGGGTTTGGGGGTTGACGAAAGCTTGGCGAACAGTTTCAGCGCCCAGAGGGATGGTCTTGAAGTTGTCAGCCTTCGTGGGCAAGGTGACTTCGGTATCAAGGACCTGTTTTTATCGTTCGAATATGCCCATGAGGACAAGTCACAGGGGCAGGAACATGCCTGGTACGCGGAAGGCGCGTGGACCTTCTCCCAGTTACCATGGACGCCTCGCTTGGGCTATCGCTACAGTCGTTACTCCGAAGACTACGACCCCCTCTTCAGTGGTTACAGTCGTGGTTACGGCACTTGGTTTCAAGGCGAAGTCGCCTCTAACTACTCAGGGCCATTTCAGCGAAATGCTGGCATTCATATGGCGGAGCTCCAATTGCATCCGACCGCCAATCTGACCTTGGGCGCATTGGCTTACTCGTTTAGAAGTCTGGACAAAAGACAAGGCGACCTGGACGCCAGTGAAGTGGATGCATACCTGGATTGGTCGGTGGGAGAGAACTGGGTTATCAGTCCCTTGGTGGGGCTCTATAAACCTAAGAAAAGTGCAGAACAAGGCGGCTCCCAACTGGGGAACGATAATCTTAACGTCTACAGCCAGTTAGTCGTGGCTTTTCACTTCTAAAAAATGACAGAAAAGGTTCTGAAGAAATGAAAAAAAACTTGAACTGGCTCGCCTCTAGTGCCTTGCTCGTTGTGGCGTGTCTTGTCCCCCAGGCCTTCGCAGCCTCAGCGAAACCCAATATTTTGTTAATTGTTGCCGATGACTTGGGGTATTCAGATCTAGGAGCATTTGGCGGGGAAATTGACACCCCGAATCTGGATGAACTGAGTAAGCACGGTACCTTGCTTCAATCGCTTTACGTTGCCCCCACCTGTTCGCCGACCCGCTCCATGTTGATGTCGGGGACCGACAATCATCTCGCAGGTGTCGGTAATATGGCGGAAATGATGACGCCTCACCTCACACCTGAGCAGATGGGCAAGCCTGGCTACGAGGGTTATCTAAACCAGCGCGTAGCGGCCCTGCCAGAGTTGATGAAGGATGCTGGTTACCAGACCTTCATGGTCGGAAAATGGCACTTGGGTGGCGCTGATGGACTGCGTCCACAGCAGCGTGGGTTCGATAAGTCATATGTCCTTATGGGTGGTGGGGCCGCTCATTTTAAGCAAACGGCACCTATGCAAATAGCGTCAGACGCCCCGGAACCCGTCTACAGGGAGAATGACATCAAGGTAGAGTTGCCAGTGGATTTTTACTCATCGACCAACTTTACGAACAAGTTGATTGAATACGTCGATGCTGGCCTGGGAGAAAAAAAGCCCTTCTTTGCCTATGCCGCCTACACCGCCGCGCATTTACCTTCCCAGGCTCCCGACGCCTATCTGCAGAAATATCGGGGACGTTATGACCAAGGTTACGAAGTGACCGCGGCACGCAGAATCGAAAAACTCAAATCTCTTGGCCTGGTCGACGCAAAAGCTACACCAGTTCCGATGCCCAAGGGGGTAAAGCCATGGTCTGCACTCAGTGTCGAAGAGAAAGAATACTCGGCACGGACAATGGAAGCCTACGCGGCAATGGTTGATGCTTTTGACCATGAGATCGGCAGACTTATCAATCACCTCAAGGACAAAGGGCTTTATGACAACACCTTGATCGTGTTCTTGTCCGATAATGGACCAGAAGGTAATGATTGGAGCAAAGATGTTGAAAATGATCAATGGATCCCCAAACACTTTGACGTCTCGTTAAACAATATTGGACGTCCAAACTCTTTCGCTTATGAGGGACCCGCCTGGGGGCAAGTCAGCGCCCAACCATTCAGAATGTTCAAGGCCTATACCAATGAAGGGGGTGTTCGTTCTGCATCGTTCATGCGTCTTCCATTCAATGACAACCCTCAACGCACCGACGCCGTGGTGACTGCCATGGACGTCATGCCAACGATACTTGATGTGGCAGGTATCAAACATCCCGGTACGCAATACCAAGGCAAAACCGTTGAGCCGATGAAGGGGGCGAGTGCTTTATCCATGCTCCAAGGTAAAAGCCACGCAGTGCATGATTCCACCTATACCGTCGGCATTGAATTGATGGGGCGTAATGCTATCCGCAAGGGCAACTGGAAAATCGTTTACTCCTTTGATGATGGCAAGGGTACTTGGGCGCTGTACGACCTGGCGACCGACCGCGGTGAGTTACACGATCTTTCCAGTAAGCACCCAGACAAGTTGAATGAGCTGCTGACTGAGTGGGCGCAGTATGTGCGGCAGAACAATGTCATCAGTACGGGGCGTGATACAACCTACCCACGTCGTGACTATTGATACAGAGGGCCTCCCACGTGGAGAGGCCCCATTGATGAGTTATGAAAATGAATGACTACAGGCGTGCTCTGATAGCCGGGGTATTATTGAGCGTGATGGTGACCATTGATGATGTCAGTGCCGAACCTGTTTATTCATCTTTGGGAGACGTATCATCTTGCAAGCAGTATTCAGGCTTACCGCCCAAGGATGTGCCTATAGAACAGGTATGGGTGCCGGGGGGCACCTTTACTATGGGTTCCAATACGCACTATCCCGAAGAAGCGCAAGAGCGGAACGTTACGGTGGATGGGTTTTGGATTGATCGGCATGAAGTGACGAATGCGCAATTCCGAGCGTTCGTTGAGGCGACGGGATACAAGACACTGGCTGAGCGGGGGTTAGACCCTAAAGTATTTCCCGGTTTGCCCGATCAGATGTACCGTCCTGGATCAACAGTGTTCGAACCCCCTCGCGATCTGCAGGTCATCAACCTTCAGTGGTGGCACTTTATAGAAGGAGCGGATTGGCAACATCCTAGCGGTCCAGGCAGCTCCATCGACAACATGGATAATCATCCCGTTGTACAAATAGCCTTTGAAGATGCTCAGGCTTACGCGAAGTGGATGAACCGTGCATTACCGACCGAAGCTCAATTTGAGTACGCGGCTAAAGGTGCAAGCAGTACAACCTACCCCTGGGGCAAGAGTCTTCATTTGGACGGGAAGGAGATGGCCAATACCTGGACCGGCGTGTTTCCATTTCAGAATACCGCCACTGATGGTTTCATCGCGACAGCGCCTGTTGGCTGTTTTCCTCAGAATGCCTACCATCTTTTTGATATGGTGGGTAATGTTTGGGAGTGGGTAATGGATGACTGGACGCCTTATCACTCCATCGAGGAAGAGCCTCATCCAGAAATTGATCTTGAGGATTCACTCAGCGTCCAAGCGCGAACGCTTCTGCTGGGTACAATCAAAGGGGGATCCTTTCTTTGTTCACCCTCGTACTGCAAACGCTACCGTCCGAGTGCGCGACATGCTCAGGATCGAACCATGGGAACTAACCATATTGGCTTTCGCACGGTGAGCCTTCCTTGAAGACCTGAACGTGATTTGTTGAATGGTTTAGTTGACTTAATTAATGCCAGGGTTCGCAATCTTAGTTGCAGTCAGCTAGGGCCCAATGAACCCGTTAGAGGCGAGCCATTGATGGCAAGCACAGCGTTCGCGGCTGAGTAGGTAATTGGCGTAAATTACCTCGTGTTTCACCTCCATGCCTCGCAACTGCCCCCCAACTGTGGTCTCCAGGCGATTTCGAAGTCATGAATTTCAGTTATTCGGTATTCGTTTTGGAGCCGACGGCAATTGCGCCCCACGTTGAGCAAAATACTGTGCGGGCGTGCTCCCCAGGGCCTTTTTGAACATTGTGATAAAGGCGTTGACCGAGTTGTAGCCCAGCTCGGTTGCAACGTTCTGCACCTTCGCACCACTGGCCAATTCTCGCAGTGCAACAACAAGGTGCAACTGTTGCCGCCAGCGTCCAAACGTAAGGCCCGTCTCACGAATCATCAATCGAGACAGCGACCTGTCGCTCATCGCCACGCGTTTGGCCCATTCGGCTGACGTACTGCGGTCGGAAGGGTCGAGCGTCAGTGCATCTGCTATCGCATGAATCTTTGGATGGCTGGAGATGGGTAGGTTGAAGCGCTCACGCGGCATTTCGACCAATTCGTCGAGGACCACTCTCGCAAGCCTGGCGGTATGGCCAACTGAAGGATAATCGGCAGGCTCCTGTGCTAGCCGGTCAATCATTTCCCGGATCATTGGGGAGATGGACAGCGTGCAGCAACCCTCGGGTAGCTTCGCCGCTCCGGGGTTCACGAAAAGATAATTGAGCCGAGCATTCGCTGTCGCCCGTGCGCTATGCGGCACGCCGCCCGGAATCCAGACGCCGCAGTAGGGCGGTACGATCCAGATCTCGTTGTCCGCAGTACAAGTGACCGCCCCGTGCAGCGCGAGGATCAGTTGGCCCTTGCGATGCACATGTGTCGGCACTTCCGCTTGGTGATCTGCAAAGTCGAGCTGCCGGGCCACCGCCGGCCGGTCCGTGAGGTCAGGGTCGAAGACGGAAACGGCTGATCGCGTGAGCGGCATACAATTGGCAGTTTTTAGGGATATTTTGGAAGAATACTGAATTTATTTGCGTTTGCAACGCCGCAATAATAGTTCGCATGAACATACTATCCGCTGTGAACAAACCACCAGGGAGCGCCGGCGTCGGCATAGCGCACGTGATGGTGTCCCTCCTGCAAACCCCTGCAATGAGGGCCGACGTGGATGCGTTGCTGTTTTCGGCGAAGAGCTTTGCCGCAGCGATGTTGGCCTACTATGTTTCGCTGCGTATAGGACTTGCCAATCCTTACTGGGCAATAGTGACCGTCTACATTGTCTCGCAAACCTCTGCTGGGGCGTCGCTCAGTCGCGGTGTCTATCGCTTCGTGGGAACCCTCGTCGGGGCGGCGGCAACGGTGGCAATCATTCCGAATTTCGTGAATGACCCTATCGTATGCAGCGTGGTGCTCGCCTGCTGGATCGGCCTGTGTCTTTATTTCTCGCTGCTTGATCGCACGCCAAGGGCCTATGCTTTCGTCCTTGCTGGTTATACCGCGAGCCTGATCGGATTTCCCAGCGTCCTCGATCCAGGCGCGGTGTTTGATACAGCCTCCGTGCGGGTCCAGGAAATCTCCATCGGAATACTGTGTGCCGTTCTAGTGCATCGCTACATCCTGCCCAAACGTATGACGGGTCAGTTCATCAGCAAGCTGTTGGCAGCGCTGCGGGACGCCCGTCGGCTGGCAGCTGACGCCTTGAAGGGAACGCCGAGCGAGAATCGTTGCGACTGGACCCAGCTCGCGGCGGATCTTCTTGCCCTTCAGGGGCTTGCATCGCACCTGCCCTATGAACCGGCCCCTGCGCCGCGGCACGAGTCGGTACAACTGATCCATGACCGGCTGGCGCGATTGCTTGCGCTCGCTGCGGAGATTGAGGACCGGATCCATTCCCTGGGTATGGGCGGCTACAACTCGCCCGATGAACTGGTCGCTTTGCTCGATGATATCGCGACGTGGATTCCAGCTGTCGAGGCGGCCGACCGGGAGGACGTTGCAATGTGTTTAATCGCCCGCGCGCAGGCGATCAACAAACGTTGCGGTGTAGGCGCCGCAACGTCTGGCGCCAGGCTCGCCGCTAATCTCGCCGGTTATCTTGGCGAAATGATCGGCCTGCTCCAAGACTGCGACAACCTGGGGCGCCACATCGTGACTGCCGAGCAATCACACGAGGCGACAGTGCTTCATTGGCCCAAGCCCGCGAAGGGCTACATCTATCACCGCGATCGCTGGATGGCGGGCCGGGCCGCGTTGGGTGCCATCGTCGGCATCCTGATCAGTTGCGCTTTCTGGATCTGGTCGGCCTGGCCCGAGGGCGGGACGGCCGTATCCATTTTCGGCGTATGTTGCACGCTGTTCGGGAATGTCGATGAGCCAGTCCCTAACGTCATCAAATATATGCTCGGCTCGATCTATGGGGCGGTCATCAGCTTTGCCTACAGCTTCGTCATTCTTCCTCAGGTCACGGACTTTGTTCTCCTTGTTATGGTGCTAGCACCGGCGTTCCTGTTCGCGGGGTCCCTGCAAGCGCGTCCGCCGACGACGCTCATGGCGCTCGGTATCACCCTGACCATTCCGATCCTTTCGGGGCTGCGCGCCACCTACGCCGGCGACTTCGCGGCATCCCTCAATACCGTTGTTGCGCTCTTTGCGGCGGTCGGATTCGGGGCGGTTAGCATGACCTTGTTCCAGAGCGTCCCGGTCGACGCGGCGATCAGTCGGCTGCTTCGATTGAGTCGCAGGGGCGTCAGCCGTCGAGCGCTGGGTGATGTGCCCGATGACCGGTATTGGACGAACCTTATGATCGATCGCACGGCGCTGCTGCTACCAAGGCTACGGGTGTCCAACAAAGGCTATCCGGATGTTCTCGACGATACCCTGCACCATCTGCGTGTCGGCCACGCTGTTGGATCGCTGCGCAAGATGATCCCGCAGGTCGACGGCGACATTGCCGAAAAACTGGGTGAAATGCTTTTCGCGATCGCGGCACACTTCAGCGCCAGGGACCTTACGGATCATGTTGACTCGATCGGTTTTGACCAGCGTATCGAGACCTTGCAGGTGATGATCGCTGACAGCTCGATCAACGACCGCTCGCGGATCGCCGAGCTGCTCATGGACCTTGGATTTGCACTAGGTCCCCGTCATACGGCGAGCGCGCCTCATGATCGTTGATCTCGACGTCGGTGGCGTCTTCATCCCCGGTTTACTGGCGCTGGTATTCGTCGCCATTTTTGCCACCGTCTCGATGATCCGCGTTCTCTGCGTGGTGGGCATCTACCGCCTATTCGCTCGCCGGCCGCTCGTCGAACTCGCCATTTTCGCGCTCATCTACGGTCTGCTCGTGCAGCACCTGCCATCAATCGGACGCTAATCTTGAAGCCAGTTCTATCCTTGCTCAGCCGCTATGCCCTGACTCTTTGCCTCGTTGCTGGCGCCACGCTCATTGCGCTGGGGGCGTGGAACCATCACGAGCGAACGCCCTGGACTCGCGACGGGCGAGTGAGCGCGGATGTCGTGCAAATCGCACCGGAAGTCTCCGGCACTGTCAGTGCCGTCCCGATTGTTGATAACCAGTATGTTCATCGGGGTGACGTTCTGTATGTGATCGACCCGCAGCGGTACCGGCTCGCCTTGGCGGCGGCCGAAGCCGACGTCGAAGCCAAGCGTCAGGATAGGCTCGTTCGCCAAGCGGCGGCGCGGCGGCGCGGCCAACTCCGCGATATCGTGTCCCAAGAAGATGTTCAGCAAACAGGAGGCGCGGCCGCAGTGGCGGGCGCCACCTATCAAGCAGCGCTAGCGGCTCTGGACCTCGCCAAACTCAATCTCGCCCGCTCTACGATCCGCTCGCCGGTCGATGGCTATGTCACTAATCTGAGGTTGCGCCCGGGTGACTATGCGACGGCTGGTTCGGCAACGGTTGCTGTCCTCGACGCGGCGAGTTTCTGGGTTACTGGTTATTTCGAGGAGACGAAGATCCGGCAGATCCGCGTTGGCAAGCCGGCGCGGATCATGCTGATGGGCTTTGATCTGCCTGTGTCGGGGCATGTCGAAAGCATCGGACGGGGTATCGAGAACAGTAACGATTCGCCTGGTCATCTCGGCCTGCCAAATGTGGCGGCGACATTTAGCTGGGTGCGTCTTGCGCAGCGGATCCCGGTTCGCATCCATATCGATAGAGTGCCAGCAGGCGTTGAATTGGCCGCAGGCATGACAGCGAGTGTTGAGATTATCCCGTCAGCTCTGCATCCAGTGTCGATTCCTTCGCAGGCCTCAAGGCAGCTTGATTGATCTTACCGTTAAGCTGCATTGAGCATTCGAGATCAGCAGTGCCTGATACAGGTCGCACCGATCAAGGTGAGCGGTGGGGCCGGCCGATAGTGTTTCAGAAACTTCGGCCTGCGCCGACTCTGGTGGTGTCGGCTACAGTTCCTTGTAACCACAGGAATGTATCACGACCGCCACGGAATATTGATCATGACGAAACGCCCTCCGTTCCAATCGCTTGGCTGCGCCGAATGCCGCAACCACGAGGCGTTGGGGTTTGATTTCACTATGGCCTTCCAGCCTATTTTCAACGTCCGGACACACGCTGCGTTTGCTTATGAGGCATTGGTCAGAGGCGTCGATGGCGAATCGGCTGGCCACATCCTGGGGCTGGTGAACGACAGCAACCGCTACCGATTCGACCAGGCCTGCCGGGTGAAAGCCATCGAGGAAGCCGCAAGGCTGGGCCTGTTGGAGATTCCCGATTGCTTGCTGAGCATCAATTTCCTGCCCAACGCCGTATACCGGCCGGAGACATGTATCCGGGCCACCCTGGAAGCGGCGCGCCTGACCCATTTTCCGCCAGAAAGGCTCATGTTCGAAGTGACCGAAGGCGAGAAGGTGGTAGACCCCGAGCACCTCAAATCGATTTTCGTGGAGTACGAGCGCCAAGGTTTCATGACCGCCGTCGACGATTTTGGCGCGGGCTATTCGGGCCTTAACCTGCTGGCCATGTTCCAGCCGCAGGTGCTGAAGATTGACATGGCACTGACCCGAGGTATCGATCAAGATTCGGTCAAACAAGCGATCGTCGAAGGCATCGTCCTGGTCGCCAGGCGCTTGGATATCCTGGTCATCGCCGAAGGTGTCGAGACGCGTGAAGAAAGCTCGACGCTTCTAGGCATGGGGATCGAGCTGATGCAGGGATACTTGTATGCAAGGCCCGAGGTCGGTCATCTCCCGGCTGGATGCTTTGACTTGGGTTGATGTGTCCAGGCCCTTCATTATGTTTCCTGATGGGTGTGAACACTGCGAGTCCGTTGCCCATTCGCCATTCACCGCATTGTGCCCATGATATTCGATGGGCCATTATCGGACCTCGACATAAGGACACGTCCCATGCCCACACCTGTACTCCACCTCTTGTGCGGTAAAATCGCTTCGGGAAAATCCACGCTGGCCCGATCGTTAAAGGCTGAGCATTCAGCCATTTTGTTGAGCGAAGATCACTGGCTTTCAAGGCTCTACCCTGATCAGATCAAATCGGTAGCGGACTACATCCTGCATGCGCAGCGGATCCGGGATGTCCTGGGGCCGCTGGTCATCGACATGCTCTCGACGGGGGCTCCCGTGGTTCTCGATTTTCCTGCCAACACTCCGGCAGATCGTCATTGGCTACGCAGCCTGGCTGACGCTGCGAAAGTCCCTCACCGTGTTCACTACGTCGAGGTGGACGATGACACCTGCCGTCGCAGGCTGCACCACAGGAATGCCCGTGGCGAGCATGACTTCGCAGCCACTGATGCTGAATTCGACCTGATCACGAGCTACTTTCGTGCACCCGACCAGGCGGAAGGGCTGGATGTTGTCATACACCGAATTTGATCCGTTGAAAGTGTCGGGGCATTAGAGGTGGGTTTGCAGCTCGCGAAATACAGGGCATCGAATCCATAGGTTCGCTACGGCAGGCGTGCTTCACGATGCCATCCAGTTATCCAAGAAATCCGTGAGTATGTCTGTGGATAACCGAGCAGATGCCCGATAGGCAGGGCGTTTTAACGGGCGCTCAAAAAATGTACAGGCAGGTTGGCATCACCCTTCTGCCATAGGCCATTCAATCCTGCTAAACGTGAATTGCGTTATGACGGCGTGTTCTGCGCTTCTCGGAAAGGGCTCGGGTGCGTTGTGAGGCATTCAGTTGACTGAAATCCTTCCATGGCCGCGCGCGAAGCGGGCACGTTGAGACTATGCTCATTGCCACTGCAGGCAATGTGCTGGTTTCACTTGTCGCCCACTAAGGAAAGGAGTCTGTATGTGTCTGGTTCTTCATGCCTGGTTCTATTACCTGAATGGTCGAATGCGCAGTCTGGTAACGCGTGTCCATCGGCGTATTTCGAACACTCACCAAATCTTCTGGCGCTTGGCCGGCTTCGTGACTGGGCTGGCGCTGGTTGCTGTCAATCCAGCCCACGCTGCCGACGGTGGCATCGCCGGCGGCCCTACCGCGAGCTATAGCATTGCCTTCAGCAACTCCTACGCGGGCAGCGATTTCCGCAAGGTGATGGTGCGCAACTGGCAGGAGATTGCGGTCCAGGCGCAAAAGGATGGCTTGATCCGCGAGGCTCCGGTGGTCAGTGCCAATAACTCGGCCTCGGAACAAGCGGCCCATATCCAGGACATGATCGTCAAGGGTGCCAACGCCATCGTCATCCTGGCCGCGTCCGACACGGCTCTCAACGGCGTGATCCGCGATGCTTGCAACGCTGGCATCGTGGTGGTCGTCATGGCCAGCCTGGTCACCGAACCCTGCGTCTATACCGTGGACTACAACTGGTCCGCCATGGGGCGCGTGGAAATGGACTATATCGCCGGGCGCCTCAAGGGGAACGGAACGCTGCTGGAGATTCGCGGCATTGCCGGCGATGCCACCGATAAAAACATCAGCGACGGCATCCGCAAGGCCGCTAGCGACTATCCGGGCCTGAAGTTCGCCAAGACGGTATACGGGAACTGGACGGCTTCTGTCGCACGCAAGGAGGTGGCGTTGGCGCTGCCGTCGCTGCCCAGTATTGATGCCGTCGCGACTCAGGGGGGCGACGGTTATGGCGCGGCCATGGCGTTCAAGGCGGCGGGACGCCCTTTGCCAATCATCGTGATGGGGAACCGTCAGGACGAACTCGCCCTGTGGAAACAGGAGCGCGATGCCAATGGCTACGAGACCGTCTCTGTCTCCGCTTCCCCGAGCGTCTCCCAGGTGGGTTTCTGGGTGGCCCAGCAGATTCTGGCGGGCAAGCAGGTGCCGAAGTTCGTCGAAGTGCCGCTGGTGCGTATCGATGGGAAAGACCTGGACGCCTGGCTCGCCACGATGCCGGTGGGCGGCGCCGCCAATCCTTCCTATGACCAGGCTTCCGTTGCGGCGATGATTGACGCGGCCATCAGCAATACGGCGCCGCCGACGCCTTTGCCGGAGGTGACGAAGCAGTAGTGGCAGGCGTGGAGCGGGGAGGCGAGGCGCCATGTTGACATTCAAATCCTCCACAGACAGGCCCATCGCCGTCAGGATTGGCCTGGCGGTCGCCGCGCTGGTGTTCCTGATGCTGGTGGTATCGCTGGTGAACCTCTATGGCCTGCGAGGCATGGTGCGTGCGGTGGATTCCGCCAGCCATTCCGCGGAAATTCTGGCCTCGGTCAACGGGGCCACCGGGCGGGTGGAAAACTTCATCGCCACCCGCGACCAGGAAAGCCTGTCCCAGGCCGAAGGTATGGTGGCGACGGCTATCGCCGGCCTCACCGCCATTCCGGTGGCCGAGGCGCAATCGCTCAAAGGCAGTCTGGAAAGACTCGCCGCGGCAATCGCCGCCTTGCGGGCGGCGACCCTGACCATGGATGGCGAAACGGAGAACATGACAGCCCACTACGGGCGGATGCGAGAGGCGACGATCCTCGTCGAACAGGGCATCGCTGATGGGATGAAGGGGCTTGAGTCCCGCACCGCTGCGCACGAGGCGCGGGTGAGCAACATCGAAAGCGCCCATCGCATCCTGGATATCCTGCGCAACGGCGAACGGATCATCACCGCCAACGTGGCCAGGATGCTGGTGACTGGTGACGGGACGGCTGCCACCGCGGCACGGAACGCCAGCGCGGCACTCCGCCCCGTGGTCGAACAATTGCGCGAGTTGATGGGGGCACCGCAGGAGAGAGAGGCCCTGGACCAGTTGGCCACGGCGCTCGACGCTGCCAGCGTGGCTGTCGAGCATCTTGGCGAGGCGCCCAAGCTCCGGGGAGGCGAGGCTTTGCGGCATCTCGCCGCCGCCGGGGATGCGGCCGAGCGCCTCGAGACAATGTTGGAGGAAGTGGAAGGGCATGTTGACCATGACGCCAGCGACATTCAGGCAGCAACCGGTTTACTGCGAAATGCCGCCGCGTTGTCCAAGCGTTTCGCCGAGCGTGTGGCCACCCTGGAGGCGCAGACCTTGTCGTTTCGCCTGTCACCGTCGGCCGAGGTCGCTGGCTCTGTCGGCCACATCCTGGACGAGCTCTCCCGGCTCGCTCGGGTTCTCCCTGCGTCTGTGGGGTTGCAAGCCAAGACGGCGCCCTTGACAGTCAGCGAACAGATCGCCGGCTACCGGGCGGCGTTCGCCAGGTTCCATCAGGCGAGCAATGCCTTGGGCGACGCGCGCGACCAGGTTCGCAACGAGGCACGCAGCGCCGGACTGTTAGTAGCGCGCTTCGCTGGTCAAGCGCGCTCCGACGCCTTGGTCCACAATGATCGCGGCATGCTTGCGACGATCGTTGCGGGTAC
This sequence comes from Pseudomonas sp. NFACC46-3, assembly GCF_900114515.1. Taxonomy (NCBI): domain Bacteria; kingdom Pseudomonadati; phylum Pseudomonadota; class Gammaproteobacteria; order Pseudomonadales; family Pseudomonadaceae; genus Pseudomonas; species Pseudomonas sp. NFACC46-3. Next base: position 471,443 of record NZ_FOTH01000001.1, on the reverse strand, counting down.
CGTCGCCATCCTGCTGGCCGGCGCCATCGCCTGGAGCACATCGCGATTTGTCGCGCAGCCCATCGTGGCCCTGGCCTCGGTCATGCGCCGGCTGGCGGCTGGCGACCTGAACGCCGAGATCGCCAGCGCCGAACGCGGCGACGAGATTGGCATCATGACCCGCGCCGTACGGGTGTTCCAGGAGAATGCCCTGCGCATCCGGGTGTTGGAGGCCGAGGCCGAAGCCGAACGACAGCAAGTCCAGGCCTCTTTGGAGAGAATGGTCGCTGAACGGACCGACGCGCTGCACCACCAGACCGAGGTGCTGGAGGCGCAGGCCATCGAACTCATTCAGGCGCGCAACCAGGCCGAGACGGCTAACCAGGCAAAGAGCGATTTCGTGGCCACGGTCAGCCACGAACTGCGCACCCCCCTGACCCTCATTCTCGCTCCGTTGGAGCAACTCAGGGCGGCGACCACCCCGCCGGCGGACTGGCATGTGCAAGTCGACCGCGCCCAACGCAACGCGCTGCGCTTGATGAACCGAGTGAACGACATCCTCGATTTCTCCAAGGCCGAAGCGGGCAAGTTCGAGTTGTGTCCGATGCCCGTGGACTTGAACAAGACAGTGGGTGTGCTGGCCGAGGATGCCGCCATGGTGGCTGAGGGCAAAGGCTGCACCTTGACCTGCAGTATCGATCCCGCGCTCGGCACGGTGTTCCTGGACCCCCGGCACTTCGAGAAGATTCTCCTCAACCTGGTGAGCAATGCCATCAAGTTCACGCCCGCTGGCGGCACCGTGCACGTGGCAGTGACCGCGATTGATGGCGAGCGATTCGAGCTCGCGGTGCAAGACTCGGGGATTGGCATTGCGCCTGACAAACTGCCGTTGCTGTTCCAGCGTTTTTCCCAGATCGACAATTCCGCCACGCGCCATTACAGCGGCACCGGCATCGGTCTCGCCCTGGTCAAGGATCTGGTCAAATTGATGGGGGGCGAAGTCGGCGTCAATAGCGAGCCCGGACGGGGTTCGTGCTTCTTTGTTCGACTCCCGCTGGGGGCCGAGCAAGACACTGTACCGGGCGAAACCAGCCATATGCACGAGCGATCGTCACTGAGCACAGCAAGCACAACCGAGCAGCGCCACCTGCATTTCGACGACGGCCGCCATGGCAGTCGCAATGACCGGGCGCCGATGGAAGACGCGGTCGAGCAGCACTCGGAACACGCCTTGCGATCCAAAGTGCTCGTGGTAGACGACAGCCCGGAAATGCTTAGCTATCTGCGCGAGCTGTTGTGCGACGACTACAGCGTCGCCACCGCAACTGATGGGGAGCAGGCCTGGGCACTCCTGCAGCGTCGGCCCATCGATGTCGTGGTCTCGGATGTGATGATGCCAAAGCTCGACGGCTTTGGCTTGACGGCCAGAATCAAGGCCAGCGCCGGTTTCGCCCATTTGCCCGTGATCCTGGTGACCGCCCGCGGCGGTAGCGAGGCTTGCGTCTCCGGGCTGGAGAGTGGCGCCGATGACTATATCGCCAAACCCTTCTCGCCGCTGGAGCTCAAGGCTCGCGTACGCGCGGCGCTACGAATGGGCCAGGTGCAAACCGAACTGAATGCTAAATCTCGTCAGGCGGGCATGGCCGAAATCGCCACGACTGTGCTGCACAACGTCGGCAACGTCCTCAACAGCGTGAACGTATCGGCAGAACTGGTCAGCAGCCAGATGCGCACCTCCAAAGCCCAGGGGCTGGGCAAGGTGGCTCAACTGCTGAGCGAACACGTCCATGACCTGAGCGATTTTCTCACCAGGGACCACAAAGGGAAGATGCTGCCCGACTACCTGCTCAGGTTGGCGAAAGTGGTGACGGAGGAGCAACAGGGCATCATCGAAGAACTTGGGCAACTCACCAAGGGCATTGACCACATCAAAACCATTGTCGCTGCCCAGCAGTCCTATGCCGTCGCCGTCAGTATTGTCGAGACAGTGCCGGTCGCAGAGTTAATCGACGATGCCTTGCGCATGAGTGCTGGATTACTGGCGCGCCAGGAGGTGACGATGGTCAAGAACATTGCCGACTTGCCCCTGCTGGCGCTGGATCGGCACCGGGTGCTGCTGATTCTGGTGAACCTGATCGGCAATGCCAAGCAGGCGTTGGACGGCGTGATCGATCGCAGCCCATGCGTCACGTTCAGCGTGTCCCTCGTTGAAGGGTCAGTATTGCGTATCACGGTGGCCGACAACGGCAATGGGATTGCGCCTGAGCACCTGAAGCGTATTTTTACCCATGGCTTCACGACGCGCAAAGACGGTCACGGTTTTGGCCTGCACAGCTGCGCGCTGGCCGCGCAGGAAATGGGTGGCAGCTTGACCGTGCACAGCGACGGGGTTGGACAGGGCGCAACCTTTACCCTCGATATTCCTCTTGATGCTTCGCTGAGTAAGCAATGAAGACCTGCCCGGACTGACTGGCGCCTCAAAGGGGAATGTGGGTGGTCGACAAGACCTGGCGCAACCCCATGAACGAGCGAATCTGGCGAACCCCGGGCAGGTAAAGTAGTTGCTCCGCGTGGAGCCGGTTGAAGCTGTTGCTGTCCTTGGTTCGTATCAACATGAAGTAGTCGAACTCCCCGGTCACCACATGGCATTCCATGCAGCCGGACACTTTTTGCGCGGCCGCCTCGAATGCGGCGAAGGACTCCGGTGTGGAACGGTCCAGCACCACGCCGATCAAGACCACCATCCCCGCATCCAGCGCTTCATTGTCCAGCAGTGCGACGATGTGCTTGATCAGGCCGGCTTGCTTGAGGCGTTCGACGCGTCGCAGGCAGGCTGGCGCGCTCAGTTTGACCTTCTCTGCCAGCGCCACATTGGAGATGGAGGCATCTCGCTGCAGGGCCTTGAGAATGGCGCGGTCGGTTCGATCCAGCGGCTGCGGCGTCGAGGCTGTTTCGGTCGGCTTCTTGCGAGTGTTTATTGCGCTCATATGTATTTCTACGCAGTAAAAGTATGTTTGATGGTTTTTTCTGAAAATTATGTTTCTTTAGTTGCTAATAATTTGCAATACATATTTTTCGATTTCTTCTTAGTATTGAACTCATCGAAGCCCCCGTGGAAGAGCCTGGAATGCAGCCCTTTGCTTCTCGGCCTGGCGCTTGGATATTCAATAATCGAGGAGCAGAGTCATGAACCTGAATCGTTTTAAACGTTATCCGTTGACCTTCGGTCCTTCTCCCATCACGCCCTTGAAGCGTCTCAGTGAACACCTGGGTGGCAAGGTCGAGCTGTATGCCAAGCGTGAAGATTGCAACAGTGGCCTGGCTTTCGGAGGGAACAAGACCCGCAAGCTCGAGTACCTGATTCCCGAAGCGATCGAGCAAGGCTGCGATACGCTGGTCTCCATCGGCGGCATCCAGTCGAACCAGACCCGCCAGGTCGCTGCCGTCGCTGCCCACTTGGGCATGAAGTGCGTGCTGGTGCAGGAAAACTGGGTGAACTATTCCGACGCGGTGTATGACCGGGTGGGCAACATCGAGATGTCGCGCATCATGGGGGCTGACGTTCGACTGGACGCGGCAGGTTTCGATATTGGTATCCGGCCAAGTTGGGAAAAGGCCATGAGCGATGTCGTGGAGCAGGGTGGCAAGCCGTTCCCGATCCCGGCGGGTTGTTCCGAGCATCCCTATGGCGGCCTCGGGTTCGTCGGCTTTGCCGAGGAAGTGCGCGAGCAGGAAAAACAACTGGGGTTCAAGTTCGACTACATCGTGGTCTGTTCCGTGACCGGCAGTACCCAGGCCGGCATGGTCGTCGGTTTCGCCGCGGACGGCCGTTCGAAGAAGGTGATCGGCATCGACGCTTCGGCCAAGCCAGAGAAAACCAAGGCCCAGATTCTGCGTATCGCCCGGCATACCGCAGAACTGGTGGAGTTGGGCCGCGAAATTACCGAAGAGGACGTGGTGCTCGATACGCGGTTTGCCTATCCGGAATACGGTTTGCCTAACGACGGCACGCTGGAGGCGATTCGCCTGTGCGGCAGCCTGGAAGGTGTGCTGACCGATCCGGTGTACGAAGGAAAATCCATGCACGGGATGATTGAAATGGTCCGCCGTGGCGAGTTCCCCGAAGGCTCGAAAGTGCTTTACGCGCACTTGGGCGGGGCGCCGGCGCTGAATGCCTACAGCTTCCTGTTCCGCAACGGCTGATTCACGCCATTGACCTGTAGGCGAGCGCTTGCTCACGAGGCGGTGGCTTAGTCGGCATCAATGTTGAATGTCAGGATCGCCGCTCGGAGCAAGCCGCTGCAACCCAACCGCCGGGAGTACCGCCATGCATGGGATATCGCAATCCGCAGTCTGGATCAAGGAGCCTTCGGCGGATGCCGGAGTGGTCATCGTGACCAGCGCCGCGTTACCCAAATACATGATCGACAAGCTGCACGTGACGATAGATGACTGGGACCAGGTGGCTTATCTGGCCGTCACGCAATCCGAGGCGTTGTTGGTCGACTGGTTGCGGGTCGGGTCCAGTCCGGAGCCGTCTACCGGGGGCGACGCGTGTTATGCCCGCCAACTGTTGCGCTGCGTCCCACACGGCAGCTTTTTACTGGAAGTCGGCACGGTGCCTGGCCTGACCTGGCTGGGATCCGTCTGCGGCCATCCGCTGCGCGTCCTCGAACTGGGAACGATAGCCTCATCCACTGCGGCGATGGATCGACAGGTGGAAGAAGTGTTATCGGCGACCCGGAGCCTGGCCAAAAGCGTGCTGCAGGCGCGTGGCGTCATTTAACCCAGTCCTCGTCAATTCGCCAGTTGAAACCAGAAAGGCAACGCTTATGAGCCGAACCGCCGAGGGTCGTATCCATGCAATGAAGTGGATGCGCGAGCCTTCCAGTTGTACGCGTATCGTGGTCATCGTGAGCGGACTCGATAGCGACCATATCGCTTTGATCCATCAGGGGTTCAGCTGTTTTGACAATGTTGCGCTGATCCATGTCGATACGGTGAATACCGTGAATGGCAAGCTGGTTGGCGTGCAAGTGGCCAAGAGTGACTACTGTTTTGTGGTGCTCGGTGAACTGGATGAGCGCTTCTTGCACGACCTTTCCATTGATCAGCCATGCCTCTATCCGGTCGCACCGGACGAGGCGGGCGAACGCTCCGTCATTGCGGCGGTAGAACAGGTAAAACGCCTCGCCCGAGTGAGCCACTCGCGCCACCTTGAAGCGATACCCGACACCAGCAGGAGTTGCCTATGAACCTGTCCAATCCCCATGCCCAGTGGCCGGCCCGGGCTGTCGAGGATGAAGAAATGGCCGAGTGGCGTGAGGCCTTGCTGTCGGTCGCCGCCCACGGCGGCACGGGCCGGGCCAAACAGATCCTCGACATGCTGCTGGCCGTGGCAAGCACTTCGGACATCGGCTGGCGACCCAGCCATGGTACCCCTTACATCAATACCATCAGCGTTGAGCAGCAACCGGCGTTTCCCGGGGATCTGGCCATGGAGGAGCGTCTGGCATCGATCATGCGCTGGAATGCCCTGGCGATGGTTGCCCGGGCCAATCACGCCTATGGCGAATTGGGCGGACACATCGCCAGTTATGCCAGTGCGGCGGATTTGTTTGAAGTGGGCTTCAATCACTTCTTCAAGGCGCGCACCCCAACCGGCGGCGGTGATCTGGTGTTCTACCAACCTCACTCGGCGCCAGGCGTCTATGCCCGGGCTTTCCTCGAGGGACGCCTGGAAGAAAAGGATCTGCAGTACTATCGACAAGAGATCGGCGCACGCGCCAATGGCGCCCGGGGGTTGTCGAGTTATCCGCATCCCTGGTTGATGCCGGACTTCTGGCAGTTCCCGACGGGCTCCATGGGGATCGGTCCGATCAGCTCGATCTACCAGGCGCGTTTCATGCGGTACCTGGAGCACCGCGGCCTGCAAAAGACCTCGGGGCGCACCGTCTGGGGCGTGTTTGGGGACGGTGAAATGGATGAGCCGGAAAGCATGTCGGCGCTGACCCTGGCGGCGCGCGAAGGGCTGGATAACCTGGTCTGGGTGGTCAATTGCAACCTGCAGCGCCTGGACGGCCCGGTGCGTGGCAACGGCCGCATCATCGACGAGCTCGAGGCGTTGTTCGGCGGTGCGGGCTGGAACGTGATCAAGCTGGTCTGGGGTTCCGACTGGGACAGATTGTTTGCCCGAGATAAGGACGGCGTGTTGGTCCGGGCCTTGTCGGCCACGGTCGATGGCCAGTTCCAGACGTTCGCGGCCAAGGATGGGCGCTTCAACCGTGAGCATTTCTTCGGCCAGGACGAAGCCCTGGCGCATTTGGCCGAAGGCCTGACCGACGAACAGATCGACCGCCTCAAGCGCGGTGGTCATGACCTGGTGAAGATCTTTGCCGCGTATCAAAGCGCAATGCTCGAGGGCAAGAAACCGACGGTCATCCTGGCCCAGACCAAGAAGGGCTTCGGCATGGGTGACGCCGGGCAGGGCAAGATGACCGTGCACCAGCAGAAGAAACTCAACAGCGAGGCGTTGATCGCGTTCCGCAACCGTTTCAACCTGCCATTGACCGATGAGCAGGCCACCTCGCTGAGCTTCTTCAAGCCGAGCGACGACAGCGCGGAAATGCGCTACTTGCATGCACGGCGCCGGGCATTGGGCGGTTACCTGCCTGCGCGATCTTCGACCTGCGAGTCATTGGCCGTGCCTGACGTAAACAGCTACGCCGGGTTTGCCATCGCCGCCCAAGGCAAGGAAATGTCCACCACCATGGCCTTCGTGCGGATGCTCAGCGGCTTGCTCCGGGACAAGCAACTGGGGCCGCGCATCGTACCGATCGTGGCGGATGAAGCGCGTACGTTCGGCATGGCCAGCCTGTTCAAGCAGATCGGCATCTACTCCAGCGTGGGGCAGCGTTATGAGCCGGAAGACATCGGTTCGATCCTCAGTTATCGGGAAGCCTTGGACGGGCAGATTCTCGAAGAGGGCATCAGCGAGGCGGGGGCGATCAGTTCCTGGGTGGCAGCGGCGACCAGCTATTCGGTGCATGGCTTGCCGATGCTGCCGTTCTACATCTACTACTCGATGTTCGGCTTCCAGCGCATCGGCGACCTGATCTGGGCGGCGGCGGATCAACGGGCTCGTGGTTTTCTGCTGGGCGCTACCGCGGGGCGGACAACCCTGGGGGGCGAAGGCTTGCAGCACCAGGACGGTAACAGTCACGTGATGGCGTCGATGGTGCCCAACTGTCGCGCCTATGATCCCGCGTTCGCGGGTGAATTCGCGGTGATCCTGGATCACGGCATGCGCCAGATGCTGGAACGCCAGGTGGACGAGTTTTACTACGTTACCCTGATGAACGAGAACTACCCGCAGCCCAACCTTCCTGAAGGTGTCGAACAGGCCATTATCCAGGGCATGTACCTGTTTGCCCGGCATGAAGTCGAGGATGCGCGTGGACGTGTCCGGTTGTTGGGTTCCGGCGCCATCCTGCGCGAAGTGATGGCCGCCGCCGAGTTGCTGGCGAGCGATTGGGGGATCGCCAGCCAGGTCTGGAGCGTGACCAGCTTCACCGAGTTGGCCCGGGATGCGCGTGAAGTGGAGCGCTGGAATCGACTGCATCCCGGGCAACCCGCCAGATGCAGTCATGTTCAGGAATGCCTCCACGACTCGACGCCCATCATTGCCTGTACCGACTACGTGCGCGCCTTGCCCCAGTTGATCGCCAGTTATCTCGATGGCCATTACACCGTACTCGGCACCGACGGGTTTGGCCGCAGCGATACCCGCAGCCAACTGCGCAGGTTCTTCGAAGTGGACCGCCACCAGATCGTCCTGAGTGCGCTGACCTCCCTGGTGCATGAGGGGCGTCTGGACGCCTGTGTTTGTGCCGAGGCCATTGAACGCTACGCCATTGACGTTGACGCCGTGGCCCCTTGGGACGCTTGAGGCCGGCTTCATCCTGTTGGAACGAAGAAGGTGGTTCAGTCACAGGGATGTCGGGCTTGCTGGCCTCATCGCGAGCGAGCTCGCTCCCACAGGTTTTTGTGTCGTGTGCGGATGCTGTGAACACCCGCGAATCCATGTGGGAGCGAGCTTGCTCGCGATAGCGGTGGTTCAGTCACAGGGATGTCGGGCTTGCTGGCCTCATCGCGAGCAAGCTCGCTCCCACAGGTTTTTGTGTCGTGTGCGGATGCTGTGAACACCCGCGAATTCATGTGGGAGCGAGCTTGCTCGCGATGGCGATGGTTCAGCTACATAGAGGTTGGACGTGTGTCCTGCTCTTGTTCTTGCTTTGGACTTTGATCTCGACGCCACCTTATCTCAACTGCTCTCGCCAACAGCCAGGATGGTCGCCACCAATGCTTGGGCGCGAGGCACCAGCGTGTCCAGCTCCAGGTATTCACGATCGGTGTGGACCTTGCCCCCCACCGGCCCGAGGCCACACAGGGTTGGGATGCCCAGGCTGGCGGTGAATCCGGAGTCGGCACAACCGCCGGTGAACTCGCCTTCGACGCTGAAACCCAGCGCCAGGGCTTTTTGTTGGTAGATGTGCAGCAATCGTTCGCTGTAACGGGCCTCCATCGGCAGAAAGGTGGTCGCTTCCTTGAGGATGGCGTGGGTGCCGATCAGTTCTTCTTCGGCGACGATGGCCAGGATTGCGGTAAGGATTTGATCCCAGTGCTTGAGTTCGATGAAGCGCACGTCCAGCCGCGCGCAGGCGCTAGGCGCGACGGTGTTGCTGGACGTGCCTCCGGATATCAGGCCAACGTTAGTGGTGATGCCTGCCGAGTAATCGGTCAAGGCATGGAGCTTGACGATCTTGCGTGCCAGGGCCTCGATGGCGCTGGCGCCGTCGGCATGATTGACCCCGGCATGCGCCGCGCGCCCGCTGACTTCGATGATCAGCGTGGCGCCGCCTTTGCGGGCGCTGACCACGTTGCCGCTGGCCCGACCGGGTTCGGTATTGAGCACGGCGCGGGCGGCACGGGCGGCGTTTTCGATATGGGTTCTGGCGCTGCCGGAGCCGATTTCTTCGTCACCGGTGTACAGGACCTGCACCGGATAGGGCAACGAACCGGCGCGCTTGAGTGCCTTGAGGGCGAAGCAATTGAGCACCAGGCCGCCTTTCATGTCGGCGACACCGGGGCCATAGGCGAGGTTGGCGTCGCGGCTGTAGCCGCGCGTCGTGGTGGTGCCTTTGGGGAACACCGTGTCGCGATGGCCCAGCAACAGCACTGGCTTGCCAGGTTCGCCTGGCACTTCGGCGAGTAGCACGTCGCCAAAACCCTCGACCGGCATGCGCTTGAGCAGGATGCCGTCGGCTTCCAGTTCAGCCGCGAGCAGCGCGCCCACGGCGTCGACGCCGGCCTTGTCGTAGCTGTTGGAGTCGGTATCGACGATGCGCTGCAGCAGCGCTTCCATGGCTGGGCGCTGGTCAGCCAGCCAGTCCAGCGCCTGTTGTGCAGTGGCACTCATTGCGCCTGCTCCCGCAACTGATGTTCCTGGGTCAGGCGTGCTGCGTCGTTGCCCAAGTCCCAGAACAGCCCGGCCATGATTTGCAGGCTTTCCTTGACCACCGGTGCCAGCAAGTGCTCGTTCGGCGCATGTTGCGAGCAGGCCGGGTACGAGTGTGGCACCCACAAGGTTGGCAGGCCGAGCACGTCGGCGAACACATCGTTGGGCAGCGAGCCACCGAGGTTTGGCAGCAGTGCAGGTTTTTTGCCGGTGGTCTGTGCCAAGGAGCTGAGCGCCCAATTGACCCATGGGCTTTGCGGGTCCAGCCGAGTGGCATGCATCACGTCGATGCGGCTTTGCTTGACCTCGACATTGCTGAAACCATGGGCATCCAGGTGGGCACGCACCGCCGGGATAAAGGTCGTGTAGTCGCTGTTCACCACGAAACGGATATGGCAGTGGGCATTGGCCTTGCCGGGGATCGCATGCACGGGGGCGTCCGGGTTGCCGGTCTTGAAGGCGATGACATCGAGGGTGTTCCAGCCGAACACTTTTTCGCTCAGGGATAGCTCCGGGTTACCCCAGTTGGCGTCGATGTCCGGATCGCCCGGTCCGCCACCGACGTCAATATCGGCCAGTGCCTGGCGAACCGGCTCAGGCAGTGATTCAGGCATCAGGCCCGCCACTTTCACCCGACCGTGTTCATCGACCATGCTCGCGATGGCATTGGCCAGGATGATGCCTGGGTTGGCCAGCAATCCGCCCCAGTTGCCGGAGTGATGAGCGCCTTCGCGCAGATTGACCACCAGCTCGAAGTTGAACACTCCGCGTGAACCGAGAAAAATCGTCGGTCGTGAGGCCGCCAGGCGCGGGCCGTCCGAGGCGATGAAAACATCCGCGGCGAGCTCTTTACTATGGGCGGCACAGAATGCATTCAAGCCCGGCGAGCCTTCTTCTTCGCCCATTTCCAGCAGCAGTTTGACGTTGAAACCCAGCTTGCCGTCGCGAGCCTTGAGCGTTTGCTCCAGCGCGGTCAGGTTGATCAGGTGCTGGCCTTTGTTATCCGCCGTGCCGCGGCCGTACCAGCGATCGCCTTCGGCAATGACTTGCCACGGCGACAGGCCTTCACGCCATTGCGCGTCATAGCCGCGTACCACATCACCGTGACCATAGCTGAGCACGGTCGGCAGTTCCGGATGTTCAATGCGCGTGGCGATCATGAAGGGGCCGCGCTCTGCCACTGGGTTGTCATAGATCTTGACGCTGAAGCCCATCGCCTCGACATGCGGGGTAATGAAGTCATGGAGGTAGCGATACAACTCGGGCCGGCTGTCCGTTGCCTGGCTTTCGGTGTGCAAGGCGACGCTGCGTTCGAGCAGGTTGAAAAATGCGCCGTTATCGAATTGCTCGGTGGTGTTGCTGATGGCCAGTGAACGACTCATGAGTGGACAAGCTCCAGTGTTTGGGCGGGACTGTCGTGGAGGTGGCAACGCACGTTGCCGCCGATAATCGGATCATTGGCCGGGTAGGCCGTTTTGCAGGGAGCCAAGCAGCTCGGGCAGCGTGGATGGAAGGCGCAACCGGAGGGCGGTGACATCGGATTGGGAAAGGTGCCGTGCAGGCCGATTTCGGGAATGCCCAGGCGCGGATCGGGCGTGAGCACCGAATCCAGCAAGGCGCGGGTGTAGGGATGGCCGGGTTTGGCGAACAACGATTCGCGCGTACGTTCTTCGACGATGCGCCCCAGGTACATCACCGCTACCCGGTCGGCGAGGTGTTCGATGACCGCCAGGTTATGGCTGATCAGTAGATAAGTCAGGCCGAATTCGCGCTTGAGGTCTTGCAGCAGGTTGAGAATCTGCGCCTGCACCGAAACGTCCAGTGCCGAGGTGGGTTCGTCGCAGATCAACACGTCAGGGCGCATGATCAACGCTCGGGCAATGGCCACCCGTTGCCGCTGGCCGCCGGACAGTTGGCTCGGATAGCTGTCGATGACCCGTTTGGGCAGGCCGACCACATCAAGCATCTCTTCAGTCTTCTTGCGCCGTTCGGCCGGGCTGCCGATGTCATGCACGATCAGCGGCAGGGTAATGATTTCGCGCAGTGTCTTGCGTGGGTTCAGCGAGGAATACGGGTCCTGGAATATCGGCTGGATGTGCCGGGACATTGCCTTGCGATCCGTCGCTGCCAGATGTTTGCCATTGATCAGCACATCGCCGCTGGTTGGCGCCAACAGACCGAGCAATAGCTTTGCCAGGGTACTTTTCCCGCAACCGGACTCGCCTACCAGGCCGAGGGTCTCGCCACGCATCAGGCGCAGGGAAACGCCATCCACGGCTTTCAGGGTAGCGGCGGGTTTGAAAAAGCCCTTGTTGATCCGAAACTCGCGACGGATGTCGCACAGCTCCAAGGCAATGTCTTTTTTCATGACCGAGCCCTCTCTTGAAGGCGAATCGGCGCCGGGGCCGGTGCGGCGAACAGGCAGCGCGCCATGTGGCCGTCCTGTTCGATTTCGGGGATGTCTTGCGCGCAGGCCGTTATCGCCTGGGCGCAACGATTGCGGAACGCACAACCTTGCTGTTCGCCCACCAGGCTCGGTACCAGCCCTGGAATCGAACCCAGGGCCTCACCCGGTTTGGTCCGGCCAGGGATTGGGATACTGGCCAGCAGACCACGGGTGTACGGATGCTGCGGATTCTCGAACAGTTGCAGGGCCGGGGCGGTTTCGACGATTTCCCCGGCATACATCACTGCGACCCGATCGGCGATCCGTGCCACCAGCCCAAGGTCGTGGGTGATGAAAATCACCGCCAGGCCGAACTCTTTCTGAATGTCGCGGATCAAGCGCAGGATCTGCGCCTGGATGGTCACGTCTAGGGCCGTGGTGGGTTCATCAGCGATGATCAGGTCCGGCTCGCACATCAACGCCATGGCGATGATCACCCGCTGGCGCAAACCGCCAGACAGTTGATGCGGGTACTGGCGCAAGCGTTCGGTGGCATTGCTGATACCGACTTTCTCCAGCATCTGCGCGGCGCGCGCCAGGGCATCCTTGCGCGACACCTTGCGATGCTGGGTCAGTACTTCGCTGAGCTGATCGCCAATGCTGTAGGCCGGGTTCAGCGAGGTCATCGGTTCCTGGAAGATCATCGCCAGACGGTTGCCGCGCAGGTCGCACATGCGCCGCTCGCTCTGGCCGAGCATGTCGATGCCGTCCAGCGTCAGCCGGGACGCGGTGCGTCTGGCCTTGCGTGGCAACAGGTCCATCAGCGCCAGCGAGGTCAGGGATTTACCGCAGCCGGATTCGCCGACGATACACAGCATTTCACCGCGCTCGACTTCAAAATCCAGACCGCGCACGGCATGCAGCATGTCATCCGGCGTCGGGCTGTTGCCCATGGGGATGTCCACGCGCAGGTTTTCAACATGGAGTAGTGCCATGTCCGGTACCCTCTATTAGTAAGGCCGTCTATCAGTTGCGGCCGTCGGGCAGGATCAGATCGCGCAGGCCATCGCCGACCAGATTGATGCCCAGCACCAGTATCATCAGGGCGACGCCGGGAATGGCGATGACCCACGGGGAAAAGAACATGTAGGGTTTGCCTTCAGCGATCATCAAACCCCAGGACGGCGTCGGCGGTTGCACGCCAACCCCGAGGAACGACAGGGCCGACTCCAGCAGGATCGCGTGGGCCATTTCCAGCGTCGCGACGACGATCAGCGCGCCGACCAGATTGGGCAGGATTTCACTGACCAGAATGCGCAGGGTCGAGCAGCCAAGCGCCTGGGCCGAGGCCACATATTCAGCATCGCGAATCTGTTGCACCGAAGCCCTGACCACCACCGCGAAGCGATCCCATAACAGGCAGCCGAGCAGCACGATGACCACTTTCAGCGAGCCGCCCATCAAGGAGGCCGAGGCCAGCGCGACCATCACCACCGGCATCGCCAGCCGGGTGGTGATCAGGTAGCTGATAAATGCATCGACCTTGCCGCCGTAGTAACCCGCCAACAGCCCCATGACGGTGCCGATAAAGCCGGAAATCAGCGCCGCCGCGATGCCGATGAACAGCGAAATCCGTGCGCCGTAGAGCAAGCGCGACAGGTAATCACGGCCCAGCTTGTCGGTGCCGAGGATGTATTCCCAGGTGCCGTTGGCCATCCACACCGGCGGTTTCATGCGCAGCATCACGTCTTGCGCATAAGGGTCGTAAGGTGCCAGCCACGGGGCGAAGAGTGCACCGGCGAAGATGATCAGCAACAACACCGCGCCGATGGCGAAACCACGATGACGAAAGCTCTTGCCAAGGACTCGGCTCAGGCTGCTCGGGGGTGGCAGGTAGTCATTGATCGCGAGGGTCGTGGGGGTGCTCATGTAAGCCTCCTAGCGCTCGCGGATGCGCGGGTCGAGCAGTGCGTTGAGCACATCGGCCAGCAGGGTGAGGATGATGTAGATCACCGCAATCAGCAGGACCACGGCCTGTACCACCGGAAAGTCGTCACGGGCGATGGCGTCCCAGGCGAGTTGTCCGATGCCTTGCAGGGAGAACACGGTTTCGATCACCACTGAACCGCCGAGCATGAAACCGAACTCCACCGCCGCCAGGGCGACGACCGGAATCAAGGCGTTGCGCAGTGCGTGCTTGAACAACACGCGGGCAGGGCGCAGGCCCTTGGCGCGGGCGGTGCGGATGTAATCGGAATTGAGCACATCAAGCATGCCGGCGCGGGTCAGGCGCATGATGGCCGGCGTCGCGTAGTAGCCCAAGGCAATGGCCGGCATGACGAAGTGCAGCAGGGTCGAATTGCCGGACACCGGCAGCCACTTGAGCGTCACCGCGAACACCACGATCAACATCAGCGCGAACCAGAAACTTGGCATCGCCTGGCCCAGCACCGCGATGCTCAAGGCCAGTCGGTCGATCCAGGTGTCGCGCTTGACCGCGGCCAGCACCCCCAGTGGGATTGCCACCAGCAAGGCGATGCCCAGCGCAAGGGCACCTAACCCGAGGGTAATCGGCAAGCGGCTGACGACGAGGTTGTAGACCGATTCCTGAAAGAAAAAAGAGTTACCCAGGTCCAGCCGCAGCAAATCGCCCAGCCAGTTGAAGTACTGGGTCGGTAGCGGTTTGTTCAAGCCGTATTGCACGCGGATCTGTTCGATCTGTTCGCTGGTGGCTTCCGGTCCGCCAATGGCCGTGGCCAGGTCGCCGGACAGGTGCAACAGAGAAAAGCTGATCACCGACACGGTAATGGCCACGCAAATAGCAATGCCCAGCCGGCGCAGAAGGAATCCAAGCATGGCAAGTTTCCTCGTATCCAATGGATGACATGTCAGGTGGTGTCCGTGGTGCGGGTTGGTCCGCAAGCCACGGCACCTCTCGATCAATCCGCTGGGTGCGGATTATTTCCAACTGGACTGAACGAAACGCGGCAGCTCGTCCGGGTACGGCGTGAACGCGAGGTCGGCGGTGTAGGCGTAGTTCATCGAGTAGTTGAACATCGGCGCCCAGTACGCCTGTTCGCTGATGCGCTGCAGCGCCTTGCGGTAGTTCTCCTTGCGCACTTGCGGGTCGAGGGCGTTATCGGCGGTCTGCAGCCAGCCCTGGACTTGCGGATCCTTGATGTTGTCGTCCGGATTGCCCTTGAACCAGGTGCCGGCCGACGCCGAGGTGTCGAGGATCGAGAACGAGCCCCAGGCCTGAAACGACATGGGCACCTTGCCGCCACGCTGCTGATCGCGCAGGGCGGCGTACTTCAAGAAGCGCAGCTTGGCGTTGATGCCCACGGCGCGCAGGTTGCCGATGATGGCTTCGACGTAATCACGGTCGCGATAAGCGAAGATTTCGGTCTCGAAGCCATTGGGGTAACCGGCTTCGGCAAGCAGCGCCTTGGCCTTGGCCGGGTCATAGTCGTAGACCGTGGCCGCGGTGGTATCGCAGCCGAACTGGCCTGGATAACAGGCCACCTGCAAGGGCTTGGCTTCGCCACCGACCAATTGCGTGGCCAGCGCATTGCGGTTGATCGCATGGTTGATGGCCTGACGCACCTTGAGGTTTTTCATGGGCGAGTTTTCAGTGGAGGTGCCCCGGGCATCCAGAATCAGGAAACCGATGCGCATGGTTTCGCCGCTGGTCACGGTCAGGCTCTGCATACCTTTAAGGTCGACTGCCTGATCCGGGGTCACGCGCCAAGTCCAGTCGACACCGTCGGTCATCAACTCGGCCAGGCGGGTTTCCGCATCCGGGATCACCCGGAACTTGAGGTGGCCGATATGGGGCTTGCCTTGTGGGCTGTCCGGAAAGTAGTCCTTGTTGATCTCCATCGTCACGCCTTCGCCAGCCACCACCGACACGGCTTTGTACGGCCCGGTACCGATTGGCTTGCGACTGAATTCGGCCAGGCCGACCTTCTCGAAATACTGCTTGGGGAACATCGGAACGGCGTTGGACAGGTATTCCAGGGCCGGAGGGAAAGGCTTCTTCAAATACAGGCGGACGCTGTAGTCACCGGTTTTTTCGGCGCTCTTGATCCAGTCGACGTTTTGCACGGTCACGACTTTCGCTTCGGGCGACACCACGTAGTTGAGGGTGAACACCACGTCGTCGGCGGTGAAGGCGTCGCCGTTGTGAAATTTGACGCCTTTACGCAGCTCAAAATCGATGGTGGTGTCGTCGACCTGTTTCCAGCCAGTGGCCAACATGGGTTGGTATTGGCCGCTTTTGGGGTCGCGGTAGATCAGGTTGTCCCAGATCAGCCGCCCGAGAATCACGCCTTCGCGTAGATCGTTGTGATAGGGGCTGATGTTTTCAGGCTCACTGTCGGAAGCGTAAACCAGGGTGTCGTTGGCTTTACCGGCATGAGCCGGAAAACTGCTGATGAAGCCCATCAGCGCAATAGTGCAGGCGAAACCTTTGATGCCCATGCCGTCGTCTCCGTTGGCGAGAGTGGTTGAATCAAAGGGCAGCGAATCGCAAAAGCGGAAAGGGGGTAAAAAGATCAGGCTGTATTTTTTTTGATCTGGACACGAATGTAGGGAAAGGCTATCAATGCCACAAGAATAATATTTCGATACTTCCTTTGCCGAAAAGGCAAACCTTGGGGGCGCCGATGCAGCTGTATGGTGTGCAGTCCACGGCACTGCGCTATTTTCTTGAAGTGGCGCGATGCGGATCGATCAGCGAAGCCTCGGTACGGCTGAATGTCGCGGCGTCAGCGGTGAGCCGGCAGATTGCCAAGCTTGAATTGGCCCTGGATGCCAGCCTGTTCGAGCGTCGTGCCCGGGGCATGGTGCTGAGCGAGGCGGGGGCACGACTGGCGGCTTATGCGCGCAAGTCGCAGCTTGAGGCCGAGCAGGTGGTGCTGGAAATTACCGAGCTGCATGGCTTGCAACGAGGTCATGTGCATGTGGCCTGCTCGGAAGGCTTTGCACTGGAATACATGCCCAGGACCATCAGCGCGTTCCGGCGTGAGTATCAGGGTATTCATTTCACCTTGGAGGTCTGTGCGCCTGCCGAAGCGACCGAGAAGGTGCGTTCCGGTGAAGCCGATCTGGCGATGACCTTCAGCCTGACGCCGCAAAAGGAAATCAAGGTCGAACATGTCCTGAGCGGGGCGATTTTTGCCGTGGTCTCCAACGCTCATCCTTTGGCCGGGCGTGAAGCGGTCAGCCTCGCTGAGCTGCAACCCTGGCCCATTGCGTTACCCAAGGCCGACACCACGATACGGCAACTGTTCGACATCTGTTGCGGTGTACAGGGGCTGTTGTTCGACCCGGTGTTGACCACTAATTACGTTGCCTCGCTCTATAGCTTCGTCCGCGAAGAGGGGGGGATCAGCCTGGCCAGCGAAATGACCTTGCACAAGCAGGTGGCGGACAAGGCACTGCAATGTTTGCCGATCCTCGATGAAGGCATGCATGCGCGGCGCATCGAACTGCAAAGCATGGCTGGACGCAATTTACCGGCAGCGGTTTGTGCATTCAGGGATTTTCTGATTGCGGATCTGGCGAAAGCCAAGCTCTGAGCCGGGTGAGTGTGTTTTCAATGCTTGAATGACGTCATTCGATTTTCTTGACCATCAGCCGCCGCGCTGTATTTGCTCCAGGATCAGGCTATCGGTGATGTTCATGTCATCCAGCAACAGAAACATCTTGCTCAGCACCTCGGCCATTTTCCTGTCGGTGTCGGCGAACGGCAGGTAGAACTCCGTGACGCTGCTGCCTGCGGGCACGATGCACAGATAGTTGCCAGGTTCGATGTGGATGGCCGCGCTACCCAAATGAATGCGGTAGTTCGCACGCTGGCCGCCAGCGCGAGCAAGCCCGTCGCTGCTCAGCTTGCCTACAACGACAGACGCAAAGGCGCTAGCATGAGCGTTTACTCATAGAAGGGACCATCATGCGAAACCTCCCTCCTTCTTCGAGCCTGCGCGCCTTTGAAGCCGCTACGCGGCACGCCACGTTCACCGCGGCAGCAGAGGAGTTGCATGTCACACAGAGCGCAGTGAGCCACCAGCTCAAGCATTTGGAACAGCTCTGGGGATTGCAACTGTTTCATCGCGGTAACTCGCAGCATCTGACCTCGGCAGGCGCAGCGCTTGCGCCCATCGTGCGGGAGTTCTTCATGAAGCTCGAGGCCACCTTGGCCGATCTGCGCGAGCAGAACGGGCGGCAGCGGCTGAGCGTGAGCACGACCTATTCTTTCGCCTTGAAGTGGTTGCTGCCCAGGCTGCCTGATCTGGCGCAAGCGCATCCGGAAATTCTGCTTACCTTGGACAGTACCGATAGCCCCATTAATTTCTCGACGACAGACCCGGACGTGGCTATCCGCCTGGGCAACGGGCATTTTCCTCCGCTGTTTTCAGAGTTTCTGTTCCGCGAGCAGATTTTCCCGGTTGCCAGCCCGACGTTGCTTGCACGCTTTGGTACGCCTCAAACGGCCGCCGAATTGCTGCGCTATCCGCTGCTTACGCGCGATGGTGCAGCGTTGGTGCCGAAATGGGAGCAGTGGTTTGCCCAGGTGGGCGTCGAGGTCACGAGCTTGAAGGAAAGCATTCGCTACGCAGATACCAATATGACCATCGAGGCGGCACTCCTGGGACAAGGGATCGCGCTGGCACGCAGCGGGCATGTCGAAGCCGAACTCAATGACGGCCGTCTTGAAAGGCTTTTCGAACTGCCGTGTGCATCGCCCCTGGCGTATTACTTCGTATGCCCCAAGGGGATCGAGACCCAGCCTCATATCACCCACTTTCGTCGTTGGCTGGTTACCCAGGCCCTGGACGCGCAGCACGCTTATGCATGAGGTTTTCTTCATGTCGGGATGAAGAGACTTTGCTTTTTTGGCGCTACTCGATCGGTCTAGGATGATGCATGCCTTTACACATCATCTGCCTCGTCTTGTTCGCCGCGCTGCTGCACGCCAGCTGGAATGCCATGCTGCGTGGGGGCACCGACCGTTTGTGGTCCATGACCATCATGTGCGTGGCGATAGCCTTGGCGAGCGTCATCGTGGCGGCGCTGCTGGCGCCGCCCGCCCGTGCCAGCTGGTTCTGCGTCGGACTCTCCGCTGTATTGCACGTGGGTTACAACCTGTTCCTAGTGCGCAGTTACAAGTCCGGCGACCTGGGCCAGACCTATCCAATCGCCCGCGGTGTATCCCCGATCCTGATCGTCCTGGCCGCTTCGCTGTTCGCGGGCGAGCGGGTGGCGCCGAGTGGACTGCTAGGTATTGCGTTGGTGTCGACCGGAATCCTCTCGCTGGCTTATACCGGGCGCCGGCGGGCGTTACCTGACTTGCGCTACGCACTGGGAACCGGTTTTTTCATTGCCGCTTACAGCGTCGTCGATGGCATGGGTGTTCGCCTCTCCGGGGCGCCAATGGCCTACACCGCCTGGATGTGCCTGTTGTGGGGCGTGATGATGCCCCTGGTTTATATCGGACTGCGAGATGCCAGCAGTCTCTTTGCCTGGCGGCCAGGTATCGCCGCAGCCTTCGCTGGCGGGTTGGTTTCATTGCTGGCCTACGGCGTCGTGATCTATGCCATGGCCCATGCCCCGATGGGGGCGGTGTCCGCCCTGCGGGAAACCAGCGTCATGTTCGCCGCTTTGATCGGGTACGCCTTTCTTGGCGAAGCATTGACCTTGCGCAAGCTGTTGGCTTGCGCCGTCATCGCGCTCGGTACGCTGGTTATCGGTTGACGCCACTTTTTTCATTGGGCTGTGAGGATTGACCATGAATGACCGTTCGCAAAAACCCGTGATCCTGATCACCGGAGGCGGGCGCGGGATCGGGGCGGCGACGGCCCTGCTGGCCGCTGAGCAAGGTTACAACGTCGTGCTGACCTACATCGCCGATGAGGCGTCGGCGTTGGCGGTGGCAGCGCAAGTCGAGGCCAAGGGGAGCCGTGCCTTGGCGGTACGTGCCGATAACGCCGACCCAGCCCAGGTCGCCGAACTCTTCGCCACCCTTGACCTGCGCTTCGGACGAATCGATGTGCTGGTCAACAACGCTTCGATATTGGCACGCCAATCTCGCTTGGAAGATCTTGGCTTCGAGCGCATGCAGCGAATCTTTGCGGTCAACACCTTGGGCCCGATGCTCTGCGCGCAACACGCGACCCGGCGCATGGCCTACCGTTATGGCGGGCGTGGCGGTGCCGTCATCAATATCTCTTCGGCGTCAGCCCGCCTCGGTAGCCCGAATGAATACGTGGACTACGCAGCGTCCAAGGGGGCGGTTGAAACCTTCACGACCGGTTATGCCAAGGAAGTGGCCCGGGAGGGTATTCGTGTCAACTGCGTTCGCCCCGGGCATATCTATACCCAGATGCATGCCAGTGGCGGAGAGCCGGGCAGAGTCGACCGGGTGAAGGAGACGATCCCGATGGGGCGTGGCGGCCGGCCGGAGGAGGTGGCGGGCCATTCTCTGGTTGGCGGGGCCGGAGGCTTCGTTTGTGACGGGCACCTTTCTGGATGTGACCGGAGGGAAGTAGACCGGCTAGCGAGGTCGTCCTGCAGAGAATAGGATTTGGGCTTGCAAGTCGCCGCTAATCCCTTGTCGGGATCGCGGCGAAATGAGGGGCCTGTCGCTACTTGTAATGTTGCTCAAACACCGCCAATTGCTCAGGCTTGATCAACTGAAAGGGCACCCAGACGTCCGTTTCCACCGGCTCTCCTTTGATCATCTTGAGCGCTGCTTGTACCGCGCTGCTCGCCTGGGCCTTGGGGTCCTGGAAGACCGAGGCGACCAGCATCCCGCGCTTGATCGCCGCGAGGCCGTCGGGCAAGCCGTCGATCCCGACGATGGCGACTTCGCCCTTGGCTTTGCCGGCCTGCTGCAAGGCCATGGCTGCACCGATGGCCATCTCGTCGTTGTTGGCGACGATGGCGTCGAACCGACTGCCCGCCAGCAGCCAGTTGCTGGTCAGGTCCATCCCTTTGTTGCGCTGCCACTCGGCACTTTGCTGTTCGACGATCTTGATGCCGGGATAGTCCTTGAGCACCTGTTTGACGCCTTCGGTGCGGTCGTGGGTGGCATTTTGCGCCAGGTCGCCCATGATGATCGCGAGGTTGCCCTTGCCGCCGAGCTTTTCGGCCAGGTAGCGCATCTGCAGCTGTCCGGCCTCGATGTCATTGGACGCGACCGTGACGACGCCCTTGGGCAAGGTGCGCTCGTCCGGGTGACGGTTGACGTAGACCAGCGGCGTCTTCGCTTCGACCGCGGCGCGGGTGATATTGGCCGTGGCGGAGGTGTCCACCGGCAGGACAATGACCGCGTCCACTTTCTGGTTGATAAAGCCCTGGACCTGGTTGAGTTGGCGCACCACATCGCCTTGGGCGTCCTCGAACTGGATCTGCACGTTTTCCTTTTTCGCGGCCTCGTCCAGGCCGTTACGCACGTAGGTCATGAAGTTGTCGTCGACCCTGGCGATGCTGACGCCGATGCGGTAGTCGGCGGCGGCCCATTGGCTGAACAGCAATAGCAGGGTGGCGAAAAGCAGTGTGCAACGACGCATGATGATTGTCCTTTTGTTGTTATGAGTTGTACGTCACCAAGAGATGAAAATCTGCCGCACGTCTTGAACACGGCGCGGCTTTATCCATCAAGCGTGAAAGCCTGCCGGAAACGCTCCAGCGCGACCTCGCTGTCACCGCTGGCCCAGCCTTCGAGGCCGACGACACCGCTGTATCCCATTCCGAACAAGGCCCTGGCAATGGCGGGATAGTGGATTTCACCGGTGCCGGGCTCCATGCGTCCCGGCACATCGGCGACCTGGATTTCGCCGATGGCGCTGCCGGCGCGCTGGATCAGTTCGATCAGGTTTCCTTCGCCGATCTGTGCGTGATAGAGGTCCAGGTTCATCTTCAGGTGCGGGCTGCCCACGGCTTCGATCAGCGCCAGGGTATCGTCAGCGCGGGCGAACGGCGTACCCGGGTGGTCGACTGCGGTGTTGAGATTTTCCAGCAGGAACACCCGACCCGCGTCTTCGCTCAGGCGGGCAATTTTTTCCAGCGTCTTGCAGGCGTTCAACCACATGCGCCCGGTGGTCTGGGCCACGGGTTTGACCGGCAGGCCCTGGTCACCCAGGCCGGTGCCATGCAGGTTCAGGCTGGGGCAGCCCAATTGAGCGGCGACCGCCAAGGATTCCTGGGCGCTGTCGAGCAGTTGCTGGATGCCCTCGGGATCGGTCAGGTTGCCTGAGATGTAGCCGGTCATGGAGGTGAAGTCCGCGCCACTCGCTACGAGGGCTTGGATGTCCTTGGTCGTCCAGTTCCATATCTCGACGCTGAAGCCCAGGGCATGAATGCGTTTGACACGCTCGATGAAGGGCAGGTCGAGGAAGACCATTTCGGCGCTGATCGCCAGTTTGAACGGGATGAAACTCATGACCGGGCTCCTTGCACGCGCACCGCTTTGCCCTGTTGGAAGGATTCGATACAGGCACGGGCAATGGCCAGTGCCGCCCGCGCGTCTTCACCGCTGGCCAAGGGTTTTTCTCCACTGCGCACGCAGTTGGCGAAGTGGTTGAGCTCGGCCACATAGGCATCCCGCAGCAGGTCGGTGTCCATGCGCTGGGTGTCGGCCTGGACCCCATTGGCCAGGTACCGCAGCAAGTCAGAGTCGTTGACGTTGCCCATGGTCAGCATGCCAGCGCTGCCGAATACTTCGCCGCGGACGTCGTAGCCATACACGGCCTGGAAATTGGCCTCGGCCGTGGCAATGGCGCCGTTATCGAAACGGATCGTGACCACCGCAGTGTCGAGAAACCCTTTGGCCTTGTAGGCCGGTGCGATCAGGGCATCGGCCATCACAAAAACCTCAACCGCCTCGGCGCCCGGATTCAGGTAGCGCAGGGTGTCGAAGTCATGGATCAGGGTTTCCAGGAAGATCACCCATTGTGGTGACGCAGCCGGGTTGTTCAGCGCTGGGTCGCGGGTCAACGAGCGCAGCAGTTGTGGTGTACCGATCCGGCCGGCGACCACGTCCAGGTGGGCGGTGCGGAAGCTTCTGGCGAAGCGGCGGTTGAAGCCGACTTGTAGCGTCACCCGAGCATCGCCAGCGGCGGCGATGGCGCGGTCGGCCTCGTCGAGGGTGATGGCCATCGGTTTTTCGCAGAACACGCCTTTGCCGGCCCGGGCCGCACTGATCACCAACTCGGCATGGCTGCGTGCCGGGGCGGCGATCAGCACGGCGTCGATGTCCGGGTCATCGAGTAATTGCTGTGGGTCGGTATAGACCTTCTGCACGTCCAGTTCTGCCGCCAAGCGTGCGGCTTGGCCGGGCGTAGGGTCGGCGATGGCGGCGAGGCAGGCGCCGGGGATGTGCCGGGCGGCGGTCAGGCCGTGAAAACTGCCCATGCGGCCGGCGCCGATGAGGCCAAGGCGAAGGGTCTTGGATGTGCTCATGAACATGACTCCCTTTATTGTTTTAGCGACTCGGCGGTAAGAATGTCCTCGTCTGTGCAAGCAGGGAGCAAGCGCTGTGCCAATAATTAACTTATTGATATTAAAGGGGATTTATTTGGTTTTATTCAAAATCATGTTCATTTAAATGACATGTCTATACTGACATGTCGAAAATATGGACATGGGGCCGAATAATGAACCAGCAACCTGCAGCATTGAGCGCCGAAGACCGTGACTACCTCACCACGCTGGGCCCCGCGTCGTTGAACCAAGGGCCAGGCACTGCGCTGGATGAGGCTTGGCGCGCGTGTTTGCAGGGGGCTATCGAACGGCCTGCGGGGATCCGTCGGGTGATTTGGGAATCCTGGTTGCGCAGCGTCCATGCCGGCCTCGACCCAGAAGACGGCGAGTACCGTTTTGTCGCGCCTGCCGACCTGACCGCGACACTGGCCGCCAACCGGGTGCTGATCGCCGCTGCGGCGCAAGTCATGCGCGGTTTGCTCGCCTATAACCCCAGGGGCCATATCAACCTGACCGATGCCGAAGGCACGACGTTGTATTTCTGTGGCCTGGACCTCACACCCATCGGCAGTCGATTGCTGGAGTCGGTACAGGGCACCAACTGCACCGGGCTGGCGATTGTCGAAGACCGTTTGGTGTATGTGCTGGCCGAGGAGAACTTCGGGCTTGGCCTGCGCCAGCGCCGGATGCATTGCGCCGCCGCGCCAATCCGCGATGCCCAAGGCCGGACGCTGGGTATGTTGACCTTGACGGCAGAGCCCGGCTGGTTTCATTTCCATACGTTGGGCACCGTCCAGGCTGCGGCCGAGGCGGTCTCCAGGCAGATGGCGCTGCAAGCCTTGCTGGAAGAACAACAGACAGTCCTTGAGGTGCTCAACGAGGGCTTGGTGGTTTTGGATGAGCAGGGCCGCATCAAGGCCCTCAACCATTACGCTCGACAACTGTTCCGCGTCGGCCATGACCTGCTCGGCAGTCCGTTCAAGAGCCTGGGCCAGAGCGAATTGACCGATGCAGTCCTGCTCGCGGGCGGGGACGGCGTGCGCGACCTGGACTGCACCTTTGAATTGCCTGACCGCAGCCATCTGGCCTGCCTGGTGTCGGTCTGCCCGCTGGAGCAAGGCGGGCGGATTGTGTCGTTGCGCGAGAACCGACGCATCCGGGAAATCACCCGGCGGATCATTGGCACCCAGGCCAGCTACACCTTCGAAACCATCCTCGGCCGTTCACAGGCGATTGAGGATGCACTGCACCTGGCGCGGGTTGCCAGTCGCAGTGATTCGACCACGCTGATCCTCGGTGAGAGCGGCACTGGCAAGGAGCTGTTCGCCCAGGCCATCCATAATGCCAGTGACCGTTGTGGCGGGCCTTTTGTGGCGGTTAATTGCGGCGCCATTCCCCGTGAACTGGTGCAGAGCGAACTGTTTGGACATGTCGAAGGTGCTTTCACCGGCGCGGCGCGTGGTGGGTCGGCAGGCAAGTTCGAATTGGCCGATGGTGGGACGATCTTCCTGGATGAAATCGGTGACATGTCCTTTGATGCGCAGGTCAGCCTATTGCGTGTCCTGCAGGAAGGCGAGGTGACACGGGTGGGGGCGAAAAAATCGCTGCGGGTCAACGTGCGCATCATCGCCGCCACCCATCGCAACCTGAGCCAGGCCGTGGCCGAAGGCGCCTTTCGTGAGGACCTTTACTACCGGCTCAACGTGCTGAACCTGACGGTGCCGCCACTGCGGATGCGCCGCGAAGATGTACCGTTGCTCGCGCGGCATTTTCTCGCGCGGTGCGCGCGGTCGCTACGCAAGTCGATGCAGGACCTTTCGCCCGCGGCGCTGGACATGCTTGGCGCCTATCACTGGCCAGGCAATGTCCGTGAGCTGGAAAATGTCATTGAGCGGGCGACCAACCTGGCGATGACTGAACTGATCGAGCCGAGCGATCTTGCCCTGGAAATCAGGCAGCGAGGGCGCCCATCGACATGGGGAAGTGCCCCTGGGCCGCGGATGGCGCCGGACCTGGGCACCCATGAGATGAATGCCATTATCGCCGCCCTTAAAGACACGCGCGGAAACATCCGCCTGGCTGCTCAACGGCTGAATGTGTCGCGTGGCGGGTTGTACAACAAGATGAGTCGGTTTGGGCTCAAGGTTGATGCGTTCCGTTCTTAGTGGGTGACGCATTGTAGGAAAATCCCTACGCGACCCTCTGTAATCCCTAGTCCTAAATAAGACTGCTCCGATTATTTGTTTGATAGCACCTGGCTATTGTTCAAGGGCTCGGGTGGCATCCTGGTGCCTATCCAAGACAACCGCGCCTCGGGCAGTTCAGGGTGAGCGGTTGCGGACAGAGGAGGATCTGCATCGTGTTGAAATATATCGGTGTGACCGATCTTTGCGTAGGAATGTATGTCCAGGAGCTGTCCGGTTCCTGCGTAGAGCGTCCGTTCTGGAGCAAAGGCTTCCTGATTCAGAATGAGGAGGGGCTGGAGAAAGTCATTGCCTCGGACATTGATGGTGCATGGATCGACCTGTCCAAGGGGGTGGACATACAAGCCTCTGCGCCTGCTGAACCCACTGTGCAGGCTCAGCAGTCCCCGCGCTTGCCGACCCGATCGTGCACCGAAGTACCCGGACCGCGTCCGAGGGTGGCAATGAGCGAAGAGTTGTTGAGGGCGGTCAACCTTTGCTCCAGTTCCAAGGCGGCTGTCATGGAGATGTTCGGCGATTTGCGCATGGGCCGGATCGTTCAACTGGATCGAGTCACGGACATGGTGGGTGAAATCTCCGACTCGCTGTTACGTCATCCTGATGCACTGCTCAGCCTGGTGCGCCTCAAGACCGTCGATGAATATACCTACATGCATTCGGTAGCCGTCTGTGGGTTGATGATTGGTTTGGCACGTCAGTTGGATTTACCGCCGCTGCTGGTACAAGAAGCCGGGCTGGCGGGCTTGCTGCATGACGTGGGCAAGATGGTGATACCCACGGCCATCCTGGCGAAACCATTGCCCTTGAATGACACCGAACACATGACGATGCGCACGCACCCTGAGGCGGGTGCCAGGATGCTGGCGGGCAGCAGGCATTTCACCTCCCGTGTGCAGGACGTTTGCTTGCATCACCATGAGAAGGTCGACGGCAGTGGCTATCCCCATAAGTTATGTGGCACCCAGATCAGTCTATTCGCGCGCATGGCCGCTGTCTGTGATGTGTATGACGCCGTGACGTCTGACCGTCCTTATCGGGATCGCTGGGGCCCCGCCGAATCAATTCGAAAAATGGCGGGATGGAGCGGGCATTTCGATCAGAAAGTGTTTCACGCCTTCGTCAAATGCATTGGTATCTATCCGGTTGGTGCTTTGGTTCGCCTTCAAAGTGGCAGGTTGGCGGTGGTAATGGAGCAACACGCCGATTATTTGCTCACGCCCAGGGTGAAGGTTTTCTACTCGGCGTCGAGTCGTGTGCCGCTGCCTCCCGAATGTATTGATCTGGCCTGTGGGCAGGACAGCATCGTCAGCATTGAGTCGGAGAAGACCTGGGGCTTCAAGAGTCTTGAAGCGCTCTGGGTGGCCACGGGGCAGGGCAGCGAGTCGCGATTTGGCTGACGCGTGCGAGTCCCAGTTTGTTTACCAGCGCCTGTCGCTGGTTTTTTTTGCTGTCGTTTTGGGGGGCTGTCACCTTCGGGTAGGAATTCTCCTACCGCACCAACCGCAATCCTTAGGTGTAAATCAGGATGCTCCGATAGTTTCGCCGCCACCACTTGGCCATTATCTCTCCAAGTCAACAAAACCAGGCATCCCAAGGGTGGATGTCTTGCGCGGGGTCCCGTCGGATCCGCACTGAACTGGAGAGATGAAGGTGAAAGGACAGGCAATTTCTTCCCCCCTGATCTTGATGCTCCCCGCGGGACTGACGGGAGTGCTCGGGTGTGTCGCGATTCTGGTCAGCACGGACTTCAGTCTGCGCAATGCAGCCAGTTGTGCACTGGTCTTGCTCGGCGCGTTGCTGATGGGGGTGTGGAGCCTGCGTTTATTGAGCAATCGGCCGCACGCAGAGCAAGGCGACGCTCAGCCACTTCACGTTGCGCTGACCGCTTCGCCGGATGAAGGATTGGGCGAGGTATGCGCGCAGGTACTGCCGATCTGGAGCCACCAGATCGATGCAGCGCGCATCCTCAGCGAGGAGTCGATCCTCAAGCTGAGTAGCCGCTTCGCGACGCTGTCGGGGGACATCAGTGCTTCTGCTTCCCACGGCGCGGACCAGAGTTCGGGCGCGCGGTTGCTGGAAATTCTTGAAGTCGGCCAGCGGGACCTGGACTCGATCATGGTTGCCCTTCGCGATGCGCTTTTGCGCAAGGAGTCGCAACTCAAGGAGGTAATGCTCCTTTCCGATTTCACCTCTCAATTGCAGGAGATGGCCAAGTTCGTCGGTGATATTGCCCAGCAGACCAATCTGTTGGCACTCAACGCCGCTATTGAAGCGGCGCGGGCAGGGGATGCCGGACGCGGCTTCGCGGTAGTGGCGGATGAGGTACGCAAGCTGTCCAGTTTATCCGGGGGGACGGGGCAGAAAATCAGCGAAACGGTCAATGCCGTCAACGCTGCCATCTCTCGCACCGTCGAGCTATCCCAGCACCAGGCGCAGCAGGATTCGCAAACCCTGGCTCATTCAGAGCAATTGGTGTCCCAGGTGATCGAGCACTTCCGGCACAACGCCCAGGCCATCGTCGATACCAGCAGCAGTCTTCAGCAGCAGAGTGAAAACGTTGCCACCGAGATATCGGGGGTACTGGTCGCCCTGCAGTTCCAGGATCGAGTCGGCCAGATGCTTTCCCTGGTCAACAACGACCTTGGCAAGCTGCACGAGCATATCGTCGAACGCCAGCAATTCGCGCTCGCCGGCGGCACACCGGCCCCGATCATCGCGGATGCCTGGCTTGAGCAATTGGCAAGCACCTACACCATGCCTGAACAGCATGCGATCCATCACGGTAAGCCTGTGGTGAGCAGTACTTCATCCGAGATCACTTTTTTCTAGGGAGTTTCCCCATGAGCAAAACCATCCTGATTGTCGATGACTCTGCTTCCATTCGCCAAGTGGTGAGCATCACCTTGAAGGGCGCCGGATACGAGGTCATCGAAGGTGTTGACGGTCGTGACGCCCTGACCAAGCTCGACGGACGCAAGATCCACCTGATTGTAAGTGACGTGAACATGCCGAACATGGATGGCCTGAGCTTCATCAAGGCCGCTAAACAACTGCCGGCCTACAAGTTCACGCCCGTGATCATGCTGACCACCGAAACCGGAGAGGCCATGAAGCAACAGGGCCAGGCCGTCGGTGCCAAGGCTTGGATGGTCAAGCCCTTCCAACCGGCGCAGATGCTCGGTGCCGTCTCCAAACTGATCATGCCGTAGCACCGCCCAGAGTCCCTGGAAAGGAGGTTGTCATGACAAACACCACGGCTTGTCTGCGTCGGATTCTGGTTCTCGAAGGGCCGCTGACCATTTACACCGCAGCCGAACGCAAAGACCTGTTGCTGGAGCTGTTTCCGTTGGCTCAGGAAGTCGAAATGGATCTGGGCGGCGTGGACGAAATGGATACCGCCGGGCTCCAGTTGTTGGTGCTGATCAAACAGGAGTCGCTGCGCCAGGGTTCCAACCTGCTGCTGAGCAACCACAGTACGGCGGTGCTTGATGCACTGGACATGAGTGGGTTGCACAGCTTTTTCGACCAGTCGGCTCCGGCCCTTCAGCAGAGAGGTTGAAGCCATGAGTTCACCCATGAATCTGGATGACGTGCTACGAACGTTCATCGCCGAAAGCCAGGAGCTTTTGCTGCTGATGGAGGAGGCGTTGCTGCAGATCGAACAGGCGCCGGATGATGTCGACACCATCAACGCCCTGTTTCGCGTCGCCCATACCATCAAAGGTTCTGCCGGCCTGTTTGGCTTCACGCCGATCGTTGCCTTTACCCATGTGGCAGAAAGCGTGCTGGATCGGGTCCGTGGACATGAACTGCGGGTGGACGAATCGCTGAGTGCCTTGTTCCTGGACGTGCGGGACCACTTGTGCACGCTGATTGAATTGCTGGCCAGCCACGGTGACCTGCAAGGCATGACCGCAGAGCACGAGCGGCTGGGAGCGGCATTGGTCGAGCGTCTCAACCGCTACCTGGAACCCAGTCCAGAACCGGTGCAGTCCCTGGCAACGTTCGAACCGCTGCAATCGACTTGCGTCATGCATTGGCATATCTCCCTTCGCCTGTGTCCCGACGTTTTGCGCAACGGTATGGACCCGCTGTCGTTGTTGCGTTACCTCAACAGTTTCGGCCAGATCAGCGCGGTCGTGTGCATCACCGAGGGCATGCCGGATATCTCGGCGATGGATCCGGAAACGTGTTACCTGGGATTTGAGCTGGGGTTTGTCAGTGACGCCGACCAGGCCACCATTGAAGGGGCCTTCGACTTCGTTCGTGAGGGCAGTCAGATCTGCGTGTTGCCGTGCAACGGTGACCTGACCGGCTTGCGGGCTTTGATCGGTCGTCTCGACGCCGAGCCCGATGCCATGGTCGAGGCCTTCATCGCCTGTGGTTCCGTCACCCGTGAGGCCTGGCTGGCCAGTCCTTCTTCTGGCGAGTCGACAGCCATTGCGGTTGCCCCCGTGGCACCAGACCAGGCAGCCCGCGAGGACGTCACCAAGAGTCGGGGGGCAAAAGAGGCCCGTCCGGCCGAAGGTAATCTGATTCGGGTCGACGCCGGAAAACTGGATCAATTGATCAACCTGGTGGGCGAGCTGATCATCGCCGGCGCTGGCGCCAATCTGGGGGCCATCCAAAGCGGCATTGGCGAGTTGATTGAAGCGACCAGCTCGCTCTCGCGTCTTGTCGAGGAGGTGCGCGACTGCGCCCTGACCCTGCGGATGGTGCAGATCGGCGGCACATTCAACCGCTTCCAGCGGGTGGTGCGCGATGTCTCCAAGGAACTGGGCAAGGACATTGCCTTGCAAGTACTCGGCGCCGAGACCGAGCTGGACAAAACGGTAGTCGAACGCATTGGCGATCCCCTGACCCACCTGGTGCGCAACGCCATGGACCACGGCATCGAATCTTCCCAATTGCGCCGAGACCGTGGCAAGCCGGAGCAGGGCACAGTTCGCCTCAACGCTTATCACGAGGCCAACAGCATCGTCATTGAAGTCAGCGACGACGGTGGTGGCCTGAACAAGCAACGCATCCTGGCCAAGGCGATGGAACGCGGTCTCGTCGCCGAAGGGCAATCGCTGACCGATGGCGAGGTTCTCAATCTGATTTTCGAGCCCGGCTTTTCCACTGCCGACCAGGTCAGCAACCTGTCCGGACGCGGTGTGGGAATGGATGTCGTCAAACGGAACATCGTTGCCCTGCGCGGCTCGGTCAATCTGGAAAGCGAAGAGGGCGTAGGCACCACGGTGCGTATCCGCCTGCCGCTGACCCTGGCCATCATCGATGGCTTTCTGATCGGGGTAGGCAATGCCTCTTATGTCGTGCCGCTGGACCTGGTCGAGGAGTGCATCGAGCTGTCGACCGACGACGGCAGCAGTCAGGACTTCCTGGACTTGCGAGGCTCGGTTCTTCCAGTCCTGCGCCTGCGCGAGATGTTTGCCATCGACGAGCCTAACCATGGCCGTGAAAACATCGTGGTCGTGCATTACGCGGGGATGCGGGTGGGCCTGGTCGTCGATCAATTGCTGGGAGAGTTCCAGACGGTGATCAAGCCGCTGGGCAAGATTTTCGGTACGGCCCATGGATTGGGCGGCTTCACCATCCTGGGGAACGGAGCAGTAGCGTTGATCCTGGATATTCCCAAACTACTCGGGCAAGTCGCCAGCCGGCAGAAACACGGTATGACCCTCAGCCCTGAATTGACTCAATAGTTCTCCCTGGAGTACAGCATCATGACCGTCAAAAAAAATATCTCGCTGCTGGTCGCCTCAGCCCTGTTGGGCATCCTGATTCTGGTCAGCCTCAGTCTTTACCTGATGGGCGGGGTCAGGAGCACGGCCAGCTATGCGCAAGTCAACACAGTGCCCAGCCTGCAGTTGCTGGATCACGTGGCCCTGGCCCTGGCGGACAGCCACAGCCGGCAATGGCAGAGTCTGTCCGGAACCGCCGGAAGTCCCCAGCAAAGCGACAAGGAAACGGTGCTCCAGGCGCTGGATCGCTACCAGAAAGAGTTCGTCTCCGATGATCATGATGCGACGCTGCTCAGCGCCTTGCGCAGCACGGTCAATGAATACAACCGAGGCACGGAACGTTTCGATAATGCCCTCAAGAATGCCGTCCCTGAAGCCCGTAGTCTGCTGCTCGACCTGGAGGTGACGCGCGAAAAGGTCACTTCCGCCTTGAACGATATCCGTCAGTACAACCTGGACCTGGGGCGCAAGAATGCGGCGGTCGCGGCATCGACCGAACAGACGGCGATCTACAGCATCGCGTTGGTCGGCGGCGCCACCTTGCTGGTCATCTGCTTGCTCGGTTTCTTCCTGGTACGCCGGCTGCTCCACACATT
The DNA here is from genome assembly GCF_900114515.1 of Pseudomonas sp. NFACC46-3. Classification (NCBI taxonomy): domain Bacteria; kingdom Pseudomonadati; phylum Pseudomonadota; class Gammaproteobacteria; order Pseudomonadales; family Pseudomonadaceae; genus Pseudomonas; species Pseudomonas sp. NFACC46-3. The sequence goes on along the minus strand of NZ_FOTH01000001.1, from coordinate 439,533 downwards.
GGGTGGCGAGCCCGATGATCTCCGGCGGGTGGCCGAGCGGTTGGTGGCCGGGCAACTGGATGTGCAGGGCGGCAACAATGGCCCTGAACGTACCGGGCTGATGGGCTCCCTGGACCGGCTGAGCGGGACCTTGAACCAACTGATCAGCGAAATGAATCACATGTCCGCAGAGCACGACAAAGGCGACATCGACGTGCAGATCGATGCGGCACGCTTTGCTGGCAGCTATGGACTGATGGCCCAAGGCATCAACGATATGGTCAGTGGGCATATCAGCGTCAAGAAGCAAGCCATGGCCTGCATCAAGTCGATCAGTGAGGGCGACCTGCAGGCGTCCCTGCAAGCGTTCCCCGGCAAGAAAGCCTTTATTAACGTCACCATCGAGCATCTTCGCAGCACCATCACGGCGTTGATCGAAGAGATGCATCACATGTCGGACGAGCACGAGAAAGGCGACATTGATGTGCAGATCGACGTACAGCGATTCCAAGGCTCGTACCGTCAGATTGCCCAGGGCATCAACGACATGGTCAATGGTCACATCAGCGTGAAGAAACAGGCCATGGCTTGCATACGTTCCTTCGGCGAAGGTGACCTGTCGGCACCCCTGGCCCAGTTCCCGGGCAAAAAAGCCTTTATCAACGACAACATCGAGCAACTGCGCCGCAACGTCCAGGCGCTGATCGAAGACACCCAGATGCTCAGCGAGAATGCGGTAGTCGGTCGGCTCGATACCCGTGCGGACAGTACTCGCCATCAAGGGGATTTCCGCCGCATCGTGGCGGGGATCAATAGCACGCTGGACTCCATCGTTGCCCCTCTCAACGAGGCGATGGAGGTCATGGTGGCCCTGTCCGGTGGTGACCTGACCCGCAGCGTCAAAGGTGATTACCAGGGCAGCCTGCAAGACCTGAAGCACGCGGTCAATGAAACGGTGAGCAAGCTTTCGCAGATCATTGGCGAGGTGCGCAGTTCCGCCGATTCGCTGTCCAGTGCCTCGGAAGAGATTTCCGCCACGGCCCAAAGCATCAGCCAGTCGGCTTCGGTACAGGCGGCGTCGGTTGAAGAGACGTCGGCGTCGATGGAACAGATGTCGGCGTCGATTTCCCAGAACACCGAGAATGCCAAAGTGACCGATGGCATGGCCGGCAAGGCGAGCAAGGAGGCAAGCGAAGGTGGACAGGCCGTCAAGGACACCGTCTCGGCCATGAAAACCATCGCCGAGAAGATAGGAATCGTTGATTCGATTGCCTACCAGACGAACCTGCTGGCGCTCAACGCGGCCATCGAAGCGGCCCGTGCCGGCGAGCATGGCAAGGGCTTCGCGGTTGTCGCCGCTGAGGTGCGCAAGCTCGCCGAACGCAGCCAGGTCGCGGCACAGGAAATCGGCCAGGTGGCCAAAAACAGTGTTGCCCTGGCTGAGCGGGCCGGCAACTTGCTTGATGAAATCGTGCCTTCGATTACCAAGACCTCTGATTTGGTTCAGGAGATTGCCGCTGCATCCGAAGAGCAGTCCATCGGCTCGGAGCAGATCAATACCGCCATGTCGCAGATGAGCCAGATCACTCAACAAAACGCCTCTGCGTCCGAAGAGCTGGCTGCTACCGCCGAGGAAATGAGTAGCCAGGCCGAGCAGTTGCAAGAGTTGATGGGCTTTTTCACCTTGCAGGGTCGGGTTGCGGTTTCCGCCGTTCCACGGGCCGCTTCCTCCAGTCTGGGCGGCATGCAAAGCAGTGAGCATGCCCAGGAAGGCGGTTTCATTCGCTTCGGGAGTTGAGACATGGAACCTGCAGTCTTGAGCCATTTCGAGCATGCGCAGCAGAATCCGTGTGACAGCGAATTCCTGCAATTCCTGACGTTTGTATCCGCCAGGGAGGTCTATGCGATCGATACCTTGTGCGTGCGAGAAATCATCGAGTACGGCCAGGTTACGAGCGTACCGATGATGCCGGATTTTATCCGCGGAGTGATCAATCTGCGCGGTTCGGTGGTGCCGGTGATCGATCTGCAGGCGCGCTTCAGCAAGGGCGCCACGCAGCAAGGCAACAGAACCTGCATCGTTATCCTGGAACTGGTTCAGGAAGACGAGCCGCAAGTGCTGGGTATCGTGGTCGACTCGGTGAGCGAGGTGATCGAAATCGAGTTGGCCGACATCAAGGCCGCTCCGGCGATCGGAAACCGGATCCGTGAAGACTTCATTCGAGGGATGGTCAAGGTGCGAGGTGCGTTCCTGACTGTGCTTCAGATCGACCAGGTGTTGTGTGTCAGTGAGATCGCTCGCCAGTTGCACTGAGTTGTAGCGCTCAGGCATGCCTACGTTGTCTTGAGATGGATGCTGCCGTCTACGGTGGATCCCTAGGAGTGAACCATGTCCATATCTGCCTCGCGCCTGCCTGCCCCGGGGACGGCAGCGCCACAGTACCTGACCTTCAGCGTGGGCCAGGAGATGTTCGCGGTAGGCACCCTGTGCGTACGGGAAATTGTCGAATACGGACCGATTACGCCGTTGCCGATGGCGCCAGCGAAGGTTCGCGGCATCACCAATCTGCGCGGAGCGGCCATTCCTGTGCTGGACCTCGGGCTGTGTTTTGGGGGCGTCCAGACCCTGGAAAACCCACGTACCTGCATCGTCATGCTGGAGGTCCACGGCAGCGGCGGCGCAGGCCTGGTGGGCATCATCGTGGATGCAGTCAGCGAAGTGCTGGAGATACCGGCCGAGCAGATCGAGCCGGCACCGGCACTCCAGGGCCGCCTTAGTCCTGCATTTGTGGTGGGAATCGGCAAGCTCAGTGACCGTTTCGTCTTGTTACTGGACATCGAGCACATGCTCAGTAGCGAGGACTGGTCGGCGCTGCTCCCTTCGAACATCAACGCCGACGGGCTAAGACCATGAACGTCGTGCTCTCCGACAACGAGTTCCAGCAGTTTCGAGCAATGATTCATGAAATCGCCGGGATCAGCCTATCCGTTGCCAAGAAACAGCTGGTCAGCGGCCGCCTGGCCAAGCGCTTGCAGTTTTTCAACTTGACCACCTACGGCAGCTATTACCGCTTGTTGATGAAGGACCGGACCGAGTTGCAAATGGCAGTGGACTTGCTGACCACCAACGAAACCTACTTTTTCCGCGAACCCAAGCATTTTGAGTTTCTGCGCGACGTGGTACTTCCCGAACTTCGTGGCAATGCCCCGGTACGTATCTGGAGTGGTGCCTGTTCCACGGGGGAAGAACCCTACACCCTGGCCATGGTGCTGGCCGACAGCCTGGGCACCCGGCCATGGGAGATCCTCGCTTCCGATATCAGTAGCCGGGTGTTGGAAAAAGCCCAAAGCGGACGCTACCCACTGGACGGTATCCGCGGCATTCCCGAGGCGTTGTTGAACAGGTACTGCCTGAGGGGTGTGGGCAGCAACAACGGCATTTTCATGGTCGACCGCGCGTTGGCGTCACGGATTACCTTCACTTCGATCAACTTGAACAATGCGCTGCCTTCGGTAGGGCAGTTCGACGTGATCTTCCTGCGCAATGTGATGATCTATTTCGATAACCAGACCAAGTCTGAAGTGGTGAGGCGCTTGAGCAAACACCTGCGGCCAGGCGGCTACTTCATCGTGAGCCATTCGGAAAGCCTGAATGGCATCAGCGATGAATTGCAGTTGGTCAAACCCTCTATCTACCGCAAACCGGACGCTTGAGATGGTTCAGGTGACCGAATATTTCCTGCAGCCCGGTGATGTGGCGTTCGGAGGACGCCAAATGCGCTTATGTACCGTGCTGGGGTCTTGTGTCGCCCTGGTGTTTTGGCATCCGCAACGCTTGTTGGGCGGCATGTGTCATTTCATGTTGCCTCGTCGGGGCGGGCGCGGCGCGGGACACCTGAACGGTCGTTACGCGACGGATGCGTTGTTGCTGTTGTTCGAGTGCATTCATCAGGCGGGCGCTCGGCCCGAGCAGTTTGAAGTGAGTCTTTTTGGCGGGGCTGACATGTTTCCCGGGGTGTATCGCGGTGACGCTACCGGGATCGGCCAACAGAACGTCAATGCCGCCAGGAGCCTGATCCAGGACCATGGGTTGCAGTGCCGGGCCTATCACGTCGGTGGCCAGGGGTATCGCCACCTGGTGTTCGATGTAGGCACTGGATGCCTTCAACTCAATCATGCCGACTCGGTACGCAAAGTATTCGAGTCGCCCAAGAGTAAAGCCATATGACGGATATCAAGGTCTTGATCGTGGATGATTCCGCCGTGGTGCGCCAGGTGCTGAGTGCAGCCCTGAACCAGGCCAGTGGAATCCAGGTTATCGACGTCGCCGCCGATCCGGTGTACGCCATGGAGAAGATGAGCAGGCAATGGCCTGACGTCATCGTGTTGGACGTCGAGATGCCACGAATGGACGGCATTACCTTCCTGAAAAAACTGATGGCGCAGAAGCCTACGCCGGTGGTGATCTGTTCGACGCTGACCGAGAAGGGCGCCAAGACCACCTTGCAGGCACTGGCGGCTGGTGCCGTCAGTATCGTCACCAAGCCGCAATCCAACCTTCGACAGTTCCTGACCGAAAGTGCGGACGATCTGATCCAGGCCGTCAGGGCCGCGGCAAAGGCCAACCTGCGGCGGGTAGCGGGCGCCCGGGCGCCTGTCGACGTACCGCCCCGGCTCAGTGCCGACTCGATTCTGCCCCCTGCGTCCGTGGCCATGGTGCGCACGACTGAAAGTATCGTTGCCATCGGTACTTCCACCGGCGGCACCCAGGCCCTGGAACAGGTACTCCAAGGATTGCCGCGGGTGTGTCCGGGCATTGTCGTGGTGCAGCACATGCCAGAGAAATTTACCGCCGCATTCGCCGAGCGCCTCAATCACGTTTGCGAAATCGAGGTTCGCGAGGCGGTACAGGGTGATCGCATCATTCCCGGGCGGGCGCTGATCGCACCGGGTGGCACCCATATGCTGGTCAAGCGCAGCGGTGCCCAGTACCAGGTGGATATTGTCCAGGGACCTCCCGTCAGCCGACATCGACCCTCGGTGGATGTCCTGTTCCGTTCGGTCGCACGCAGCGCCGGCAGCAATGCCCTTGGAATCATCATGACGGGCATGGGCGATGATGGTGCTCGTGGCCTCAAGGAAATGCGCGATGCCGGCGCCAGGACCCTGGGGCAGGATGAAGACTCTTGTGTGGTGTATGGCATGCCACGCGAGGCCTTCAAGCTGGGCGCGGTCGAGCGCGAGTTGCCACTGGAGCAGATTGCTTCGGCCATCCTTGGCGTTCGCGGACATCAGCCCTGAGATCGTGCCGTCGTTTCAGACCAGTCCTTCGTTCAAGGCGTAGCGCACCAGGTCTGTGCTGGTGGCAAAGCACATCTTCTCCATCAGCCGAGTCTTGTGGGTGCTGACGGTTTTATTGCTGATCACCAGTTGTTCGGCGATTTGGTTGACGCTCAGCCCTTGAGCCAGCATGCGCAGGATCTGGAATTCACGCGAGGTCAGGCTCTGCGAAGCGTTTTCGGGCGTTACGCCGCTGCTCTGAAGGGCGATCTGCTCGGCCAGTTGTGGATCGAGATAGCGCGCGCCGGTGCTCACCTTGCGGATCGCTGCCAGCAGCGCTTCCGGGTCGCGGTCCTTGGTCATGTAGCCCGAGGCGCCGGCGCGTAGCGCACGTTGGGCGATGTGGGCTTCATTGTGCATGCTCAAGATGAGCATCGGCAGCTTGGGGTAATGGGCGTGGATACGGCCGATCAGATCCTCGCCACTTGAACCGGGCATGGTCATGTCGAGCAGTAGCACGTCGATGTCTGTGTGGCGCAGCAACTCCAGGACCTGGGCACCATTTTCCGCCTCCGCCACTACGGCGATATCCTTTACCAGCGCGAACAATTGCTTGAGGCCTTCGCGCATGATCGTGTGATCGTCGGCCACCATTAAACGGATCATGAGTCGTGACTCCTTGAGACAGGTACGCGCAATTGAACGGTAGTACCGCTGCCGATGCTGCTGGAGATGGTGGTGGTCCCTCCCAAAGTCAGGCCCCGTTCGCGCATGCCCAGCAAGCCGAGGGTCCTGGACGATTGTTCACGTTGCTCGAAGCCTTTGCCGTTGTCGGCGATTTCCAGCGACCAGCCATTGTCGCCTTGCTCAAACGTGATATTGACCCGGGTGGCTTCGGCGTGCCGGGCAATGTTGGTCAGCGACTCCTGGGCGATTCTAAATGCGGCGGTTGCGCTGGCATCGTCCAGGCGAATTGTCGGCGGATGAATCTGCAGGTTGCAGTCGATGCCCCATTGCTGCTTGAAGGTGTCGGTCAGCCATTCCAGGGACGCGGCGATACCCATGTTGAGGATGGAAGGGCGCAGGCTGGTGGAAATATTTCTCACCACCTGCACCGTCTGGTCGATCAGTTGCAGCAGGCGTGCGACTTGTTCACTGAGCTGGGGCAGTTGTTCGCCGTACTGGAAGCGCAGCAGCGAAGTGCCCATGCGGATTGCGGTCAGATGTTGCCCGAGCTCATCGTGGATCTCCTGGGCGATCAGCTTGCGTTCCTCTTCCCGCGCACTTTCGCGGCTGGACATCAATTGGCGCAGTTGCTTGTTGAGCGATGCCAGGCGCAGTTCGGCCAGGCGCAGCTGTGATATATCGCGAACGACCGCCAGCACGGTGGCAATTTTCCCCTGGATGTCCTGCTCGGGAACGAGGCTGATGTGATAGACGCGTTGCAGTCGATGCTGCTCGGTGAGCACATACTCATGCTCCAGGGGCTGGCCCTTTTCCACGGCTTCGATGACGGCTGCATGGAACAATTGGCTCTGCAGGTTTTTCGGCAGAATTTCGAGCAGGTCCTTGTGCAGCAAGTCGATTTGCGGGCGATCCAACCAGGTTTCCAGCGCCGGATTGATGAACAACAGTTCACCCGTTCGACTCAGGCGTGCAATACCATCTGGAGAGTTCTCAACCAGTGTGCCGATTTCCTGCTGCCGGGCCAGTTCGTTGCGCTGCGCTTCCCGGATATCGGTGATGTTGCGAGCAATGCATACCAGGCGATGCAAGTGCCCATTTGAATCGGCGACGGGCACCAGATTGAAATGCACAACGAGTGAGCGCTGACCGCAAGGCAGATGCGCATCCAGTTCGATGGGCGCGCCCACGGCAATGCAGTGCAGACAGATAGCCTCGACAATACTTGCGGCTTCTTGCTCCAAGCATTGGCCCAACGGTTGGCCGATCATGTCCGAATGGCTCTTGGCGAGCATCTCGCACAGCTTCGGATTGGCCTCCAGGCAACTGAGTTGCTGGTCGGCATCCACCGCGAGCAGGCAAAGCATGTCTTGTGAATGGTCGAAGACTTCGCGGTAACGACGTTCGCTTTGGGCCAGGTGGCTGTGGGCTGAGCAGCGTTCCCAGGCGATGGCAGCGATATGACTGGCCATTTGCGCATGCTTGCGGTCCTGCTCGCTCAGTGGGGTGTCGTCACCGACGAACAACAGGATGGCGCCCAGCGTGACGCCGGTCTTATTGATCACCGGTTCTACCCAGCAACCCCGGTAGCCTGCCTGCAAGGCGGGCTGGCTGAAAGCGAAGCCCGAGGCATCGCTTCTCAAATCGGCGATGAAACGATGGTGTTCGAACAGCTCGGGATGTCGATCGAGATCTTCGGCCAGGCAGGTTGCAATCGAGGGCGTATCCGTAGGCGGCGCGCCAGGGGAGTCGTCGCCAGGGATAGCCTTGAACGCCATGGCGTTGTGAAACTCGGGTGTCAGAATATCCAGGTAGGCGCCGAGCAGGGGCAGCACCTCCAGGAGAGAGTCGTGGGTGACCATCTTCTGGAAAATGGCCGAGCGCGCATTCTCGGCGCGCTCCTGCCGGCGCAACGCACTGATATCCTGGGCGGTGACCAGCACCCCGCACAGCTTGCCTGTTTCGTCATGCTCCGGGGTCAGGTTGCACAGGAAATCCATGGAACGACGTGAATGCGAGTCCTTGTTTTCCAGCAGAAACGTGTTCGCTACGCCGGTTGATAACGTGAGTTCCACCTGCGTGCGAAAGTACTCGTCGAGCTGATTGGGCGTCGAGGCGCGTTCGGTGATATGAGTGTTGGGAAAACCTCGGGCGCGTTCAAGCTCTGGATTGGCATAGATCTGTTGTCCTAGCCGGTTGTAGCGAAGGATGATGTTTTGTGAGCTTTTGGCCAGTGAGAGGTACTTCTGTTCGTTATTGAACAATGCCTGGCGCAAGGCGAGATGTTCACTGATGTCTTCCAGCTGCGATACGAAGTAAAGTGCTTCAGCATCAGCGTTACGGGCGATGCCCACGGTCAGGCGTGCCCACAGCGTGCTGCCGTCCTTACGGATGTAGCGTTTTTCCAGTGTCAGGCTTGCGCGGTGTCCCTGGATGAGCCTGTGCAATTCTTCCTTATTGAGGTCGGCGTCGTCCGGATGCGTCAAACGCTGGAAAGAGGTGGCGCGAAGTTCTTCTTCGGTGTAGCCAAGCATCTGGCACAGCATTCGATTGGCCGCGATCCATTCACCGCTCATCCGCAACAAGGCCAGGCCCGTGCCGGCGGAGTCGAACGCCAAGCGATAATCCTGTTCGGCAAGATGGATGTGTTCGGCGCGGTGGATCTTTACCAGGTAGGTGGATTGTTGCGCTTTGTAGTCGAGCTTCACACTCAGCGTGTCGCCACCGGCCGACATGCCCTGGAAATGCCAGCTACCCTTGAGTCGGGCATGGGTGATGTGCTGTTCAAACATCAGCGGCTTGAGGGAAAACAGGGAAGGCAAGGGAACCAGGAATGCGGCGGTCTCGCTTAGCCCCAGCAATCCGCTGGCGCAGTCGTCCATAATGAGCAGGGCCCCCTGGGCATCCAGCAACAAGACACCCACGTCATCCGCACCCTGCGTGTCCGGTGTTGCTACCGCAATGGCTGAATCCATTCGTCCATCCTCTGGTAACCCGCTCTTGAGCATAGCTTAAAGTCTTGAGAGCAAAATCCAGTGTTCGACTATGGTCATAAGGCTGCTCACGGTTTTTTGTCCGCGGACGAAAGGAGCAGGGTTCCCTTGGACAGATATCAAGGATGAGACCACAATGATGTCATTGTGATATCGAGCGTGTGGCCAGCGCAACGAGCGTGCCTATGCAAGCAGCTTCAAAGAAGAGGGTCAGTTTGCGCAGATGGATCTGGCGGGCATTTGCCAGTACCAGCCTGTTGCCGCTCGTCTTGGTAGAAGGCGTGCTGATCACCACTTACTTCATCACGAACCAGTCCATTCGAAATTCCCAGATCGAGCACCTGCATCAAAGTGCAACTCGCGACATACAGGTATCGGTTCAGCAGAATGCGCTGTTGGTGCAAGGACAATTGGAGCAGGTTCACAAAGCGATCAGTCTTTATGCCAAGTCCACTGAGCATGAACTCACCGAAAACCAGCCTCCCGTGGCGGCATCGCTTGCAGTAAGTGCCGATGGTGTCCGCTACAGCGCAGCGAACGACGGGGCGTCCGCCTCGTATTATTCGAATGTCACCCCGCTGCAAAAGCAGGACCTCTACAAGATATCGCTGCTGGCGAACCAGGACTTCATGATGAAGCAGTTGAAGGACGGGGATCCTCTGATTGCCAGCATCTATTTCAATACGTGGGACAGCTATAACCGGATTTATCCCTGGTTTAATACGCTTGAGCAGTACCCACATGATATGGACATCACCCAATACAACTTCTACTACTTGGCCGATGCAAAACATAATCCTGATAAAAAAGTAGTCTGGACGGATGTCTACCTGGATCCCGCCGGCCAGGGGTGGATGATGTCTGCCATTGCGCCGGTCTACAGCGGCGACTTCCTGGAGGGCGTAGCCGGGGTCGATGTAACGGTCGACGGGATCTTGAAGCAAATCGAGCAGTTGAAGATGCCTTGGGGTGGCTACCTGATGCTGGTCAACAATAAGCTCGATATCATGGCCGTGCCCAAGGCGGGGCAACGTGATTTTTCCCTGCGAGCCGCCGAGAACCAGCCCGCTGGAGAGCCTGTCGATCACGAGCGCTTGCAATCGCCGGATTTGAACCTCACTCGTTATCCGGACCTCGCCAGTCTCAATAAGAACTTGCCGGGCCATCCAGAGGGCATCGTTGCGCTGACGTTGAATGGACGGCCTCATCTGGTCGCCTGGAGTGGGATCCCCACCACCGGCTGGCTCTTGTTGGCGGTAGTGGACGAAGCCGCGGCCATGCAGGAAACCAATCTGCTGGCCAGTCATTACCGCGATGTGGGGTACTTGTTGATCGCGGGGCTGGTGGTGTTCTATGCCTTGTTCTTTGCCTTCATGTGGTGGCGTACGCGTGACCTCAGTCGCCAGTTGAGCACACCGGTGCAAGGGGTCTCACGCATGATGCGAGAGATCGGCCGGGGTAACTGGCAACCAGCGGCAAGTCCTTCCGATATCACCGAACTGTGGTCAATGTCCAACCAGGCACTGGGGATGGGCAGGCAGCTGGCCCAGGCCGAGTTCATTCGCAGCTCCACACAGCAACGTCTGGAGTTGGTCATGGAGAGTTTTGCCGAAGGGCTCTGGGAGTACTACCCGAAACGGCAGCGTTTTATTCTCAAGGGTGCCCTGTGCCAGCGCTTCGGTTTTGCCGCCAATGAAGTGCCCATGGCGACATTGCTGCAGAGCATTCCCATTGAGGATCGGCAAACCTTCACCCAGTTCCTGGAAGAGGCCAGGGGCAGTGCAAGCGTGGCGCCGGAAGTGGAGTTCCGGATCAGGGACGTGCATGGAAAGCTGATCTGGATCCTTTGCCGGGGCCGTACGCTGGAATCCTCCCGGCTGGAGGATTCCAGTGTCGTGGTCGTGGCGTGTGTCGACATCACGACACTCAAGCAGACCCAGTTGGATCTGCGGGAGAAAACCCTGGAGGCAGAGGCCGCCAGTACCGCCAAGTCCAAATTCATCTCCAGCATGAGCCATGAGCTGCGGACGCCATTGAATGCGATCTACGGGTTTGCCCAGTTGGGGCTCATGCAGTCGCCTGCCCCGGCATTGGAAGAGACGGCCAACCTGCAGGAGATCATCAAAGCCAGTGAGCACCTCATGCAGTTGGTGGACGATCTGCTTGATCTCTCCAGCTTGCAGGCCGAGAAACCCCTGCTCGATCTCAAGCCCGTACACGTGGCAAGCCTGTTATCCAGCTGCGCTGACCTGGTCCAGCAGCAAGTCGCAGCGCATGGCCAGACCTTGCACATCAATGCTCCTCTGGATACATGGCATGTCTGGGCGGATAAGCGCCGCCTCAAGCAGGTCCTGATCAATCTGTTATCCAATGCAATCAAGTACAACCGGCCCGGTGGAGACGTCACTCTGGGGGCTTCGGTTGTCGAGGACGGAGCCAGGCTTCGTCTTTATGTGACAGATACCGGGATGGGCATTTCCCCGGCTTTGCAGGGCGAGCTTTTCAGGCCCTTCCAGCGTTTGGGAAAAGAGAACTCGTCCATCCCGGGAACTGGCATTGGCTTGGTGTTGTGCCGAGACCTGGCGCTCCTGATGCACGGCACCATGGGCTTCGAAAGCGACGTCGAAGGGGGGACGACTTTCTGGATCGACATGTGCTCGGCGGCGCTTCCTGTGCCGGGGAACGCGTCCAAAGTGTCGACGATAGCCTTGCCACGCGTCCTGTTGGTGAGTAACGACCCTCAGGATGGTGACGTGGTTCGAGAGGCGTTGATCGGCGATTTTGAGTTGGATCGGGTCAATACCTTGGCCGATGCCAGTCTCGTGCTTGATGCCACGGCGGTCAGCGTATTGATCGTCGCCACTACCGACCCTGTACCCGTGCTGAACACTTTTTTCAGCGGCTTGCGCACGAGTATCCCAACGACTGCAATGTCGATCATCGTGGTCCGTGCGGCCGTCGATCACGCTTCGGTTGGCCACCTTGAATGCCAGGCCATCGTCGCTTCTCCATTGGAGAGGCAGAGTATTCGTAGTCTGGTCTTGACGCTCGCCACGGGGAGGGCGGATGTATGTTTGCCAAAGTAAATTCGCAAAGCAGGATCGTCATTATCGACGATGTGGCCACCAATCTCCGGCTTCTGGATTCATGCTTGCGAGCCGTGGGCCTGCAGAACATCACCACATTCAGCGACTCTGCCAAAGGACTGGACTGGTTGCTTGCGAACGCCTGGGACCTGCTGTTGTTGGACCTGGACATGCCCGCACCCGACGGCTTCGAGATCCTTGATCGCCTCAATACACGTGACCGCACGGAGTCACCGGTCATCATCGTGACGGCCTTGAGTGATCAGCAGAACAGGCGCAAAGGATTGGAAAGGGGCGCCAACGACTTCATCTCCAAACCCATTGATCTTCCTGAAGTGTTGCTCAGGGTGCGTAATTGCCTGGAGCTGGCGCAGGCGGCCAAGCTGCTGCGCGACGTCAATGCTGAACTCGAGCGCAAAGTGGAGCTGCGCACGGCCCAGCTGGCTTCCAGCTACAAGGCGATCAGCAGCAGCTTGAGTCGAGCAGCCAGCTATCGTGATGACGACACGGGGCAGCATATTATCCGTATTGGCGAGTCCGCGGCTTTGTTGGCCAAGGCTATCGGCATGCCCGCTCAATGGTGTGACCTCATGAGGATGGCTGCACCGATGCACGACGTTGGAAAAATTGGCATTGTAGATGCCATTCTGCAAAAGCCTGGAGCATTGACGCCGCAGGAGCGGGTGATCATGCAGGAGCATGCCCGCATTGGTTATGAAATCCTGCATGACCCAGAGGGTTCGCCGTTGACGGACCTGGCAGCGGAAATTGCCCTGTCGCATCATGAGCGTTGGGATGGCACCGGCTATCCAAAGGGATTGCGGGGCAAGGAAATCCCGTTATCGGCAAGGATTGTGTCGATATGCGATGTGTATGACGCCATAAGAATGCCTCGAGCCTATAAGCAGGCTTGGGATGTCGAGTGCTCAAGGCGTTTCATCACTGATCAAGCCGGTACCCAGTTCGATCCTTTCCTGGTGGACGTCTTTTGTAATCTCTTTGACGAAATAGATCGCTTGCGCCTGCCCGATGCGCGAGAGGGCTGATGAGACCCGGGAGATGTCGCCGATGATCCGGGTGTCTGCTTCATCGGCGACAGGTTTCATTGCCCGCTTTTAATCCGGCTCCAGACCCGTGTGCGCAGCCGGTCGTTCTCTAATGGCATTGCCTCCAGTACAAAGAGTTTTTTCATCACGCTGTCAGGCGGGTACACCATCGGGTCGTTGCGGATGGCCTTGTCGACCAGCCCCTCGGCGGCAGTGTTGCCGTTGGCATAGTGCACATGATTGCTGATGCCAGCCATGACCCTGGGGTCCAGCAGGTAGTTGAGAAATTCGTAGCCGGCGCCTTCATTCGGCGCATCGGCGGGCATGGCGACCATGTCGAACCACATCGGTGAGCCTTCCTTGGGGATGGCGTAGGCGATCTGCTGGCCATTCCCGGCCTCATTGGCTCGCGCTGCGGCCTGCATCACATCGCCGGAAAATCCTACGACCAGACACACGTCACCCGTCGCAAGGTCACTGGTGTACTTGGAGTTGTGGAAGTAACTCACATAGGGGCGCACCTTGAGTAGCAAGGCCTGCGCCTTCTCGTAGTCGGCCTTGTCCTTGCTGTGATGCGGCAGGCCAAGGTAGTTCAAGGCGATGGGAAGGATCTCGGGACCATTGTCGAGCATCGCCACGCCGCATCGGGCGAGTTTCTTCATGTTTTCCGGCTTGAACACAATGTCCCACGAGTCTATCGGTACATCGCCCAGGACCGCCTTGACCTTGGCCACGTTGTAGCCGATGCCGGTGCTGCCCCACAGGTAGGGAAAACCGTAGCGGTTACCAGGGTCATTGGCCTCCAGAACCTTCATCAGCGTCGGGTTGAGGTTGTGCCAGTTCGGGAGCTTGCTGCGGTCCAGCGGTTTGAGTGCGCCGGCCGTGATCTGCCGGGCCATGAAGTGGTTGGACGGAAACACCACGTCATAGCCTGAATGGCCGGCCATCAGTTTGGCGTCGAGCACCTCGTTGCTGTCGTACAGGTCATATTGGGTCTGGTGCCCGGTCTGGGTGGTAAAGTTTTGCAGGGTATCTGGAGCGATGTAGCTGCTCCAGTTGTAGATCCTGACGGTGTCTGCTGCCTGAGCGGTAGACGCGATCAACAGTAACGGAAAGATCGACTTCAACATGCGAGACCTCAACCTTTGTTCTAGGCGTTATGGATGAAGGCAGTTCAGAAAATCAGTACGTAGCTCTTGCGAACGGTTTCTTGTACATCCCAGATTCCCGCCGTGTTCGCAGGGAACATCAACGCGTCGCCGGCCTGGATATGTAGGGCCTCACCACCGTCCGGGGTGAAGGTGCAACGCCCCTGAATGAAATGGCAGAACTCCTGTTGCACAATCTGGCGCCGCCAGCGGCCGGGGGTGCATTCCCACACGCCGGCCTCGACGCCGTCGTCGCGCTCGACGCATGCCGTGGCAACCTGTGAAAGCGGCTCGCCCAGCGGTACACCAACAGCGCCAGGCTCACCGAGCGGCAAACGGGCGGTGTCGCGAAAATGATCGATCTTCATGCAAACGGCTCCTTGGACTTCATCAGACGTTCCATGCAACCGGCCAGCCCTTCAGCCATTCGGCGACGCCAGCGTGGCGCATGGAGGTTGGCCAATACCTGATCCTCGTGAACGAAGCTCTGGATAATGGCGTTGTAACCCAGCCAGCGCAGAGGCTCGGGCTCCCATCGTGGCAACGAGGCCAGGGGACGGTCATCCAGCACCCAGGGCTGGCGAGTCAGTTCGTTGTCCTGGCCAAGAATCAACGCTGCCACGGTTCGGCCGCCCAGATTGCTGGCGCCTACACCTTCACCTCCGTAGCCACCCGCCAGGGCGATCCGCTGGCGACGGTCGGCGAGCATGTGCGGGTGAAAGGACCGGGCAACCCCCAGATTGCCGCCCCAGGCATGGGTCAGGCGCACATTGCGCAAGATCGGAAAGAGTTCACTAAACAGGTGTTGCCGCAATGCTCGTTCGGCCTGAGTGAGGTTGAAGTCACTGCGCAGGCGACCGCCAAAGCGATAACCACCGCGGGCGCCAAACACCAGGCGATCGTCTCGGCTGCGCTGACCGTAGGTGACTTGTCGGCTGTTTTCGCTGAACGCCTGGCCACGGGTCAGGCCGATTTCGGCCCATACATCGGCCGGGAGCGGCTCAGTCGCAACGATCAGGCTTTGCGCGGCCAGTTGATGCTTGTTCAACGGGGGCAGGGTACTGGCATAACCTTCTACCGCCGGCACCACCCAATCGGCGCTCACCCGACCGTGCTCGGTTCGGACCAGGCCTGGCTTCCAGTCGAGCACTGGGCTTTGCTCGTAAATGCGTACACCCATCCGTTCGACGGCTTCGGCCAGACCCCGTACCAACCGTGCAGGCTGGATGGTCGCGCAGTGAGGTGAGTACAGGGCGCCGTACGCCTGGGCCACATTTAACTGTTCACGCAAGGCCCGGGGGCTCAACCAGCGGTAGTCGTCTTCACCCAGGCCTTGCCCGCGGACTGCATCGAGCTGTTCGCGCAGGCGCCGTTCTTGCTCGGGATAACGCGCCGCGCAGTACAGCACGCCGCCTTTGCGCAGTTCGCAATCGATGCCTTCGAGGTGGCACACGCGCGCCACCTCGTCGGGGATTGCATGCAGCAGTTGGTAGCCTGCGTGACGTTGCGCGGCAGGTAGTGGGCCCAGGAGCCGGTCTTCGCCCAGCAGGTTGCCCATCAACCAGCCGCCATTGCGACCGGAGGCGCCGAAGCCGGCAATCTGTGCTTCAACGATGACGATGTTCAGGTGCGGTGCTTGCTGTTTAAGGTAATAGGCCGCCCAGAGGCCACTGTAACCGGCGCCGATAATCACAACGTCTGCTTGCAGATCCTGATGCAACGCCGGGCGCGGCGTCAGCGCCTCGCCGAGTTGCTCCATCCACAAACTCACACCACCCCAGCCAGACATCCCATGCTCCATCGGTTGATTGCCGACAGAGATTAATGCGCTGTGACGGGGGCTGTGTTATCTGCGGGCACGCGCGCAATTGGCTTTCAACCACGCCTTGGGTGTGCAACCGGTGTGACTGCGGAAGGCCTTGTAGAACGCCGAGGTGGAGTTGAATCCGGCACTCGCCGCAAGGGCATCGATGGGCGCGTTTTCACCGTGATTGACGAGGCGCTCAAGCAGGTAGGCCAACCGGGCTTGGGTCACGTAGCGATAGAAGCTTTGCCCCAGCACTTGATTCAGCAGGTAAGACAGCTGATTGCGACTGTACCCGGTGGCGCTGGCAATCCGTGCGAGGTCCAGATCCGGGTCGAGGAAGGGCTGCTGGCGCGTAAAATAGTCGGCCAAGTCTCGCGCCATGAACGTCAGCTGACGCGCCGAGAGACCCAGTTTACTGATGGCGGGCGCGTGGCGCCCAGTCTGGGGCTCGCTGTCGCGCACCAGTGAGGCATATTCGTTTATACGAAGGATCAGGCCATCACATACCGTGATGGCTTCACTGGTGCGAAAAACCACCCGCTCGCCACTGCCTTTCAGCGCTGTCTGGTACTGGATGAATGCGGTACAGCCATCTGCACGGATGCGGTCGTTGTGTTCAAGATACTCATCGGGATGACGCGGCAACGTGCTGGTGATGTAAGCGCGCAACTCGGCCAGGCCCATGCTGCGGTTCTGGAAGAAATCGTTGTACTGCACTTGCGGGTGATACATCGCCAGAATCGCCTCCAAATCGCGGCGTTTCCACGCCATGTGGTAACGCAGCACCACTTCGCGGGTCAACGTTGTCTGTTCGGCGGTATCTGGCGGAGGGAGAGGCATTGGTTGACCGGCGTAGAGACTGGGCTGGCGCCAGTCTAGTCCTGCAGTGGCTCACTGAACAAATACAGCCGCCTCATACCTGAGCCCGCCAAGGGCTAGGCAAGCAAGTGCACGTGCATTTCCATGGCGGCATGAAGGCGTCGGATAATCAAACTCATCACCCATGATGCCGATCACGGTCGCCTGACGCAGGGCCGCAATAAGGTGAACGCCCGTTAGCTTCAAGCCATAATCGGTAATTCGATAAGGTTGGGGCGACCTGAGCGAATGCCATCCTCGACCGCTTCAGCAATATCCCTGGCGCGCTCGACCCTGCGCGAAGTAACCCCCAGGGAGGAGGCGAGGGCCTGGAAGTCGATGGCCGGGTCCCGGATGTCCATGCCGATGAACTGGTTCGTACCGGCACTTCGGTAGTGCGCCTGGTTACGCGCGTAGTTTTTCAGGATGTTGTATTCGCCATTGTTCATGACCACAAAGGTGACGGGCAAACGCTCGTGTGCCGCTGTCCAAAGCGCTTGGGGTGAATACATCGCCGAGCCATCGCCGACCAGGCAGACCACCGGGGTGCGGTCCAGGCCAAGGGAAGTACCGACAGCCGCCGGCATGCCCCAGCCGAGGATGGCGCTGCGCGTAAACAGGTACTGGCGGGCCGAATGCGAATCCAGGCAAGCACGCACATGAGCGATGGTGACCGGTGCTTCGTCGACGATCCACACATCAGGGCCGATTGCCCGGACAGCTTCATGGGCCGCAACGAAAGGCGTTGTCACGGGCCCATTGAATTCGCGCTTCGCGCGCTCGGCCACTTCGATTCGGCGGGTACCGCGCTCGCGTGCAGCGACATTTCGCAGCGTCGCGATTGCCTGGCTGTGCGGGGCCAGTGCCTGATCCAGTAATGGCAGCAACAATTGCAAGGACAGCTTGATGTCGCCTATCAATCCCAGCGCCGTTCCATGCACTCTGCCCAGTTGGTGGCCATCGCCGGTCAATTGAATGAGACGGCAATGAGGGGGGATCGCCGGGCCTTGCGAGTATTGGTAACTGATCAGCGAATGGCCGCCGAGAAGCAAGACCGCATCGAAGTCAGCGAACGTTTCGCGGATATCGGCAGCTTTGGGTGGCAAGGCTCCGCGCCATTGAGGATGAGCGGTGGGGAAGGGGATATGCCCGGGCCAGGATGGCCCGAAGACCGGCGCGCCAAGTGCTTCGGCGAGGCTCACCGCTTCCACTTGGGCATTCGACTGGAATACCTCTTCCCCGACGATAATCGCCAGACGGCCGGGGGTAACCGTCGATAAGGCGTCAGCCAACGGGTCAATCGCCGCAGTCACCGCACCTCGTTCGATTCGCGACGGCTGGCCAGCATCGGCATCGGTGTGCTGCTCCATCACGTTGATCGGTAGCGAAAGGAAAACCGGGCCGGTCGGCCCTGTGCGGCAATCTTGAAGAGCGCGACGCAACAGCATCGGGATATGTTGGGGGTGCTGGATTTCCTCCGCCCATTTGACGCTCGGTCGGGCCAGGCTGACCAGATCACCATGAAGCAGCGGGTCGGTCACGCCATGGCGGGTATCCTGTTGGCCCGCAGTGATCACCAGCGGCGTGTTCGCCATCTTCGCGTTCAGGATGGCGCCCATCGCATTGCCAAGGCCTCCTGCTGTATGGAGGTTGACGAAACCGGGGCGGCCGGAGGCCTGGGCATAACCGTCGGCCATCGCCACGACGGAGGCCTCCTGAAGGCCGAGCACGTAGTGAATATCGGAGACGCCCGAGAGCGCATCGAGCAAAGGCAACTCCGTTGTTCCCGGATTGCCGAACACATGGCGGACGCTTTCGCTGTGCAGTACTTTCACGAGCAGGTCCGCGCCGCGTTGCCCACGGATGCTGGACGGGACACCGGGAGTCGAAGGCATGGCGCGAAATCTCACTCAGTTGGAAGAAATACTTTACCCAGCTTTTGTGGCCATCGGATTGCCAAATGGTAATGAACCACCCGTGCGGCGCCGCTGAAAGCCCTGACGCTGGGGTTATTTGAAGCCGGCAGTGACTTAACGTCCGCCCATTCTTTCGAGGGATTGGCTTTTGAGTGGCAAATCGCTGGTACGCTTGTCCGAGGTTTTGCGAATCGCATTGCACAAGGCCCGGACGATGGGTACGTAGCTCAGCTGGCTGGGCTGGCAGGCCTGGAGCGCACCCGTAGGGTTGATCAAATGTACCGCGATGTGGCCTGGCAGCCATGAGACGAGTGGCCAGCGGGGGCGTTGGGCGATCGTCGGGCACAGATCCGCCGCCGTCATATCAAATTCAGAAGATGCCACGAATGCGACCCCCATCAGGCACGCGCCTTCAAGCTGGGCGCGTAGGCGACCGGGGTTTTCTACAGCGCCCAGGTCAGCGACAAATACCGTGTCATGCACAATCAAGCGCCCCTCGTCGCTCAGCTCGACATCAACTACCGCGGCCATGCAAGTCTGCGCATCGTAGTGTGCGGCGATGCCCTGGGTTCGGCAACCGCCTGAGGGCTTGCCCCAATGGCTTCTCGTGGCCGCTTCAGTGATGACGCTACGCATTCGCCGGGCATCGAAACCTGAGCGTTGCGCGGCGCCGTCGGCCCGTGTTGATACCGAATCGATCAGGGAAAGCAGGTAGTCTTGTTGATCGAGCCTGCATGCAGGGTCCTGTGCGGCCATGAATCGCTGTTCGGCGCGCAGGCGAAGCAACAGGTCTTTGCGGTTCAGGATACCGCCTGGCGATGGCCAGATGAATTGATCAAGCGCGCTGTCGTGCCCGTCAGGGTGGTTCATTTGCGTTTCTCCTTCCGCCTGATGACAAGAGCTCCGGCAAAAAGCAACCAAGGGTGCGGAATCTCTGGTTAAGCCAGGTTCCTGCGGGAGCGGGCAGGCTCGCTCCCGCAGGTTCACGCTGGCGCCGCAGGAGCAATCCTGGCATTACTTTAGGCGCAACGATCTGACGTCAGGGTGACGGGAGGCTGACAGGAACATGTCAGGCAATAAAGGGGGCCGGGCAGGTGATGCATACAGTTGAGTCTGGCCTTCTTGTCGTCGGCTTGCATCACCCGCCCACGTTCAAGCCACGATCTGCGCTGCTGCGCGAGCCCAAGGGGTCGCTGTCCTTGCAGGCATCGAAGGTGACAAGCTGCTAACGGTGTCGAGCCGATGAATCTGTTCGGCTGACAGTTCAACCGACAGGGCGGCGAGGTTGTCGGCCAATTGCTCGACCGAGCGCGGGCCGATGATGGGCAACGACCCGTGCGTGCCGGACCAGGCGATGGCGACCTGACCGGGGCTGACGCCCAGTTCGTTGGCGATGGCGATCACCGTATCTAGGACCTGTGTACGCTGCTCGCTATTCTCTGCCTGGAACACCTTGCCACCGAGGCCCTCGGCGCGTCCTTTCTCGCCCTTGCGGTACTTACCGGTCAGCATGCCTCCGCCGAGTGGCGACCAAGTGACGATACCCAATCCCAACGCCTGCGAAGCCGGGAACAGATCAGCCTCGGGCTCGCGGTGGACCAGGCTATGCTCGAATTGCGCCGCGGCGATCGGCACCGAGTGGGTGAGCTCGGCAAGGGTGACCGCACGCGATAGCCGCCAAGCAGGGAAGTTGGAGAGGCCGGCATAAAGGATCTTGCCCGCACGGGCAAGATCCTCGAACCCACGGACAATTTCTTCGGTGGGCGTGACATCATCCGGCCAATGCGCCCAGTAGAGATCGATGCGATCGCTTCCGAGTCGCTTCAGGCTTGCCTCTACCGAGGCCACCATGGCTTTACGACTATTGCCGGTGACGAGGCGATCAGCATTGGGCTGTGCGCCTCGGGTGTACTTGGTCGCCAGGACGAAATTCTCGCGCCGGCCCTTCAGAAGGGTCCCGAGCAGCTCCTCGGATTGTCCGAACTGGTAGATATCGGCCCCATCGATGAAGTTGCCGCCGGCCTCCGCGTAGGCATTAAAGATTGCCGTGCTGACATCGGGATCCGCGCCGTAGCCCCAGCCCGTGCCAAAGTTGCCTGTCCCGAGCACGACCTGGGACACACTCAGTCCTGTTTTGCCGAAGGATGCATATTTCATGTTTTCACCATTGATCAAGTCGGGATGGTATTTTCAGACAGTGCCGGCGCAAAGGCCTGGGCGTCGCGTGTTTCGCGGGTAACGGGTGCGCCAGGATCGGTCTCAACCTTGGCCATGAGAGATCCCCTGTGTGGCTGCGGGATGATCGAAGATCAGGCAGGTGGTCGTCGCGTGCGCGTACAGTTTGCCGTCGGGGCCAATGATCCGGCCCTCGGCCGTCGCCACTGTACGCCCCGCATGGATGACCTTGCCCTCGGCACGCACCAACGGGACCTGGTCGTTCAGGGGGCGCACCATGTTGACCTTCAGCTCCAGCGTGGTGTAGCCCTTGCCTGCGGGCAAGGTCGAGTGCACCGCGCAACCTACGGCCGAGTCGAGCAGCGTAGCGAACCATCCACCGTGGACGGTGCCCAGTGGGTTGTAGTGCCTGCGCTGTGGGCGACCTTGAAAGACGGCAATGCCGGGCTCCATGTGAATCGGCACGAAATCGAGCGTGTCGCCGATGGGTGGGGGAGGCAGTTCTCCAGCAAAGATCGCTTCGAACACTTCCATGCCTGTTCGACCGGCGATCTGATCCTGCGGCGCGGTATCGGCGACCAGCAAGCGCGCACGAACCGATTTTTCCTCCGCGTTCCAGTGAGCAACGACCTGATCGACTTCCATCGGCATTTCCTTCTCTCCAGACAATTGCATATACAAATATTGCAGGTACAATATACCCCATGAAAAATACTATCAAGCCACAGGGCTGCACCAATCTGAAGCTGCGCCAGCTCAATCGCATGGTGACGCGTCACTACGACCGCTACGTCGCCGAGTCCGGCCTCAAGAACACGCAGTACGCACTGTTGTCGCATGTCGTCAGGCTGGGGCCTATTCGGCCGAGTGACCTGGCCAGGCAAATGCAGATGGATAATTCGACCTTGACTCGAAACATGCAGTCCCTGACCACTCAGGGGTGGTTGGAGATTGGTGCAGGAGGCGATGCCCGCAGTCGCCTTGTCGAAGCGACCGAGGCAGGACGCGTAAAGCAAGCCGAAGGCCAGCGGGCCTGGAAGGAGGCACAGCGCGCGCTCAATGGTCTACTCGGCGTGGAGCGCGTGGCTGTATTGCACGAATTGCTCGACGCATGCATTGCGAGCCTTGACGACGATCTTGATGAATCCCCATCAGAATGACTCGCCAGCTTGCTTGAGCGATACACCCCATCTCGGGTGTGAGGATCCAATCACACCCAGTTCAGACCCGCATGAATTTCTTGATTCTCTCGCCGCACTGATCAGCTCGGATCATCCCAGGCTTCGCATCCAGTTTGACCAGGCCGTCCTCCATGAAAACCACCCTGTCGGAAATTGACATGGCGAAGTCCATTTCATGGGTCACGATCAACATGGTCATGCCTTCTTTTGCCAGGTCGCTGATCACCTTGAGCACATCGCCGACCAGTTCCGGGTCAAGGGCTGAAGTAGGCTCATCGAACAGCATGATGTGGGGATCCATCGCCAATGCGCGGGCGATTGCCACGCGTTGTTGCTGGCCGCCCGACAACTGATGCGGATACTTTTGCGCGTGAGCCAGCAGCCCGACCTTGTCCAGCAGGGCGTAGGCGCGCTGCTCGCTGATGGACTTGTCGCGGCCGTGATAGCGCGGCGCGAGGGTGACGTTGTCGAGAATGGTGCGATGGGGAAACAGGTTGAAGCTCTGAAACACCATGCCGATGCGCTGTACCCCGTGGCGTACTTGTTGCGTGTTGGTGTTGTCACCGGCGTGGATATAGCTTTCGCCGAACAGAATGATCTCGCCCTGGTCGATGCTTTCCAAGGCGTTGACGGTCCGAATCAGCGAGGTTTTTCCCGATCCCGACGGACCGATAATGGAGATCACCTGACCCACGTTGACATCAAGGTCGATGCCCTTGAGCACGGCGTGCTGGCCGTAGCGCTTGTGAATGTTGACCAGTCGCAGGGCGGGTGCCGAGCCAGGCCCCGGCGCTGTACGAGCGTCCGCCGGAGAGGGCGCCGCCGGTGACGCGCGCAGACGCCGCAGGCTGATGTCATCCAGCGTTTGTGGTTTGCGGTTGTTGAGCTCCAGGTGTTGCTCCAGCCAATGAAATAGCCAGCCGAGCACGGTCACGATCAGCACGTAATACACCGCCACGGCCGACAGGGTTTCCATGACCAGGAAGTTTTGCGCGTAAAGGCGCTGGCCCACGGTCAACAGTTCGGTCAAGGAAATCACCGAGACCAGCGAGGTCAGTTTCACCACGGTGATGTATTCGTTGATCAGTGTCGGCAGGGAAATGCGGAACGCCTGTGGGATCACGATCAGGCGCTGCAGGCCGATCAGGCCGATGCCCAGTGCACGGCCGGCTTCTTTCTGGCCTTTGGCAACGGATATCAAGCCGCCACGATGAATTTCCGCCATGTACGCCGCCTCGGTCACCACCAGCGCGAACAGGCCGGAATAGAACGGGTTGGACAGTACGCCACGGGTGATCGGGAACATCTGCGGCAAGTTATAGACGAACACCACCAGTACCAGCAGCGGCACGCTGCGAAAGAACCAGATGTAAACCGACGCTGGCACGCTGACCCAACGCGTGGCCGAAAGCTTGGCCGACGCCAGCAGGAAGCCCAGCAGCATGCCGATAAACCAGGCCAGCGTGCTGAGTTCCACCACCGTAATGCAGGCTTTCCAGAAGTCCGAGACCGAAAACAGAGAAAAAAAGTAGGGCCATTCAAATTGCATGTGTACCTCCAACTGCTGGCGTCGACGGAGGCTTCACCTATGCCGGGCAGTCAAGCGAACGCCGCCGACTGTGGGAGCGGCCTCGCTCCCACAGGGCTGCACTGAGTCAGTTAGTCGGTTCTTCCAGGTTGTATTTCTTCAACAGGGCGGCGTATTCACCTGACGCTTTCGTCGCGTCAAAGGCCTTGAGCAGCGCCTGATAGAGCGCGTCGTTGTCCTTTTTGACGTAAATACCCAGTGTCTGTTGATAGATCGAGTGCTCGGTGCTGATCACTACCCGGCCTTTGGTGCGTTCCGCGATCATGCCGGCGGCGCCGTCGATCTCCACCTGAGCCTGCACGTTGCCGGAGAGCAGCGCTTGGGTCACTTCAGGGGCGGACGGAAATTCGCTGACCATGATCGCGCCCTTGTTATTCGGGACGCAGTAATCGGTCGAGAGTTTGTTGAATTGCGTCACCCAAGTGGTGCCTTTTTCCAGGCCGACCTTCAGGCCGCAGAGGTCTTCCGGTACTTTCGGTTTCAGCGGGCTGTCCTTCAGCACCATGATCGCTGCGCCGGTCTTGGCGTATGGGATGGTTTGCGCTTGAGTCTGCCGTTCGGGTGTGATGTACATGCCCGAGATGATCGCATCATAGTGACCGGCGTTCAGGCTCAGCAGCAGGTTGGAAAACTTGGTGTCAACGAAGTCAGCCTTGAGGTCCAGATGTTTGGCGAGTAACCGCGCCAGTTCGGGGTCGGAGCCGACGACATTTTTTTGTTCGTCGTATGATTCGAAGGGCGGATAGGTGATTTCCATACCGACCTTGAGGGCACCGGGTGTCACCGTCGTCGCTGCGTGGGCTCCTGCCGCACCGAGGATCGCGAAGGCCAGCAGGGACAAGCGGACAGCGATATTCATTGGATTGCGCATCATCGGTGACTCCACGTCGAAAAAGTAGGATTGGACTGGTTTTGAAACAGGGCTGTTTTGGAACTGGGCGGGGGCATCAGGACGCTTCCTGCGTCTGGTTCTTCAAGTGACCGAAGCTCGATGGCTTGCGTGCGCGCTCATACAGCTTGAGTTCGCCGCGTTCGACTTTGCGGCGCAGGTATTGATAGGTTTGCAACGCTTGACCAAACATGTGCTCACCGATGGTGATTTCCTCGTAATCCTTACCGCCTTCAAGAAACTGCGGCAGTGGCTTGATTTGCGTGTGGAAGTCGCACGCATAGAAGAGTGGGAACGAGTAGCGCTCTTCGCTGACGCTTCGCACTCGGTGAGCCGTAGCGACGAATGTGCCTGCGGTCATGACCTCCAGCATGTCGCCGATGTTGACCACAAAAGTACCGTCCATGGGCGGCGCATCAATCCATTGCCCCTGGTCGTTCATCACCTCGAGGCCTGGCTTGTCGGCAAGCAAGATGGTGAAGCACTCGTAGTCGGTATGCGCACCAATGCCGGGCGCGTCTTGAGCCGCCAGGTCAAACGGGTAATGGATCAGGCGCAGCTTCGACGGGGGGCGAGTCACCATTGCCTCGAAATAGTCTTCCTCCAGGCCCAAGGCGAGGGCGAAACCCTTGAACAAGCGACGACCTAATGCAAACACCGCGGCGTAGTAAGCTTCGACGGCGGGACGGAAGCCCGGCAAGTCTGGCCATTCGTTGGCCCCGATCAATGGCGTGCCGGCAATGACCAGCGGATCGTCTTCGCTCACTTCGAAACCGATATCGAAAGCTTCCTTGTGATCCGGTTTGCCTTTGGCATAGACCTCTTCACCTTCAGGCACAAAACCCTTGTGGCTGCGTGAAGTACCGATGTAATGCTGCATTTTGTACTCAAGCGATTGGGCAAACAGGTCCTTCGCCGCTTGACGCAAGCCGTCGATCAGTGACGGCTCGATGCCGTGGTTCTTGATGTACAGGAAACCGACTGCGCGGGCGGCGTTACCCAGTTCTTCGGCCACTGCCTGGCGCTGAGTGATGTCGTCGCTGTACAGCCCGGCGATGTCCACCACCGGAATGCGATTGAAGTTGGCGGTCGTTGGTGTTTTGTCAGGCATGAGGCAGCGCTCCTTATCGGGTTGAGGTGCAGGCGAAACGCCGAAAATGCTCGCGCTCGGTGTTTGCCATCCACACGTTCAGCGACCACAGATCGGCCACCGGCACGTTGGTGAAGGGCAGGTGATGCAGATAGCCGTCGGCGCCGAACTCCGGTGTCAGCGTGCTGACCTGATACCCGCGTTTTTCCTGGGATCGCCAGATGGCCTCCCAATGTTGCTGATGGAAGGCAAGCGCTTGGCTGTACTCGGGGGCGGCGGGGTGAGGCACTTGCGGTCCCTGGTCATAACCGACTCGGGCCTGGATATGGTGAACGCGTTCGACGAAGGCGCTGAGGTCGTCTTCCGGATCGTTGAGCAGGCGTTCGCAGGTGACGACCCAATGACTGATGTCGCTGGTGAAGCGCAGGTCCGGCAGTTGACGAATCAGCTCGAGGGTGACCCAGGGATTGAATAACGAGCGAGCGCGATGGGTTTCAAAGGCGCACACCTGGCCATGCTTGCGCGCGACGTCCATCGCGCGGCCAAAGAAGTCGACTTGCTGTGCCAGTGGCCAGCGGTCGTTGCCAGCCAGCAGATTGACGAAGCGCGGTGCCAACTCAGCCGCCCAGCCGAGTTTTTTATCGAGGTCCAGAAGGTGTTCGTCGACGGTTGCCGACTGTTCCGGTAGAACGTCGTAGGCGCTGAAGACGGTGCTGATATAGCTGACTTTGTTGATGCGTAGAAAGGCTGCGAACTCGGCGCGTTCGCTGGCGGTCATGGGCAGGCGGGCTTCCATGCCATCGAACCCGGCTTCAAGCAACTCATCGAGCGCTTGTGCCTTGCTCGCGGTATAGCCCCACAACGTTCGGAATATTTCCAGCTTCATCGATCGACTCCAAAGGTTCCTTCGCATGATTGACACAGCGACGTTGCGGCGCTAACCGAAACGCACAACGAACGGCAGTGACAATCAGAAAAGGCAAGCTTCGGGCCGCATCTCTATGGAAAGGCTCCTTTGTTGCCGCAATAGTAGGGAGGGGCGGTTGGCGGAAAGAATAGGGAAGCGCAAAAAGATAGTTCAGAGATTTCTAAACTATTGGTCAATGGCCGCGACCCTGATCGTCTTCACGCCCATGATGTCGATTGAGGTCATTTTTGTGTCACGACAGGCGTGTCATTAAGCCGTGGGGAGCCGGATCACCGATAGCATGCGCCCTTGCAAAGATGAAGAGTCTTTTGCTCTAAGGATAAGGTCTGCTGAGTAAAGAGGTCCGGTCGAATTGATCATATAAATCAGCGAACATTTTTCCGTGCAAATAGTGTTTGTATCGCTCTCGATCGAATCGAAGTTGCCGCATTTCTTTTTCCTTGCTCGGTGGAAGAGCCAGGAATGCACCCTCTTGCAATGGACCTATAGCGTGGGCTTGTAGCAATTCATCTAGCCCATCGATACTGGTTTTTGAACCGACGAAGTCAGCACCTTGTTGGGAAAACAGATCGTAACGTTCGTGTAGCTGGAACATTCGCAGGGTATTGACTGACTTGGCGCAGGTAGGGTCATAGGTGATCCGAACTTTCAACTGATCTTTGATGTTTTCGAAGTCGCTTACAATGTCGACTATAGTACTACCTGGCTTCTCGCAACGAAAATGCAGGGATTCCGAGTCGAACAGAGGGTGCAAATAGGAATGGTCGCCTGTATCCTCGGCGCCCTTCAGGCGAGAGTTACAGATCGAGCAGCTGGGAATGAGATTGTGCAAAGCCAATGCAAGATACGGGTAGCGATGCTGAGGATAATAATGATCCAGGTCTGGCCTGATGCCTTTCTCTGCTTCCTTTGTGGTGAGCATGTAAGCGTGATGACAATAGGGGCATATTTTGTAAGTGCTGCTTTTGCACAGTTTGTATGCTGACCAGCAATGTACACGCTTGGAAGTGAATTTTTTGTAATCGAATGTCTTTCTTAGAAAGGAATCCAGTACGGAGCGTTCGTGTCGAGAAATCTTTCGCTTCAGTTTCTCATAATAACGGATGGAGGACTGCAGTCCGCTCGGACTCTTAGCGGTTAACTGGATTTTGAGGAAATTCAAAAATTGCGTGGCGGGTTTCTCGATAGATGTTTTTTTGAGCGACTTTATTCCTTCGTTGATACATTTTTCCAAGTAACGATTGTGCGAAGCGTATGCCGTTTTCCAGACGTCCGATATATTGATCAGCATTACGAGCGCTCCTTGTTCAGCAGATAATCAATTTCCCTTGAGATGATAGGGTCCTCGATGATGCTCCGGACATACCTGTCTCGCTCCGTCATTTGGCCTTGGGCGGCATTGTGCAGAGTCTTATTAATTTCTCGGATGGCAAATGCACCCATCGAACGGGCACCAAACGAGCGGTTTAATACTAATTGCATGGGGGCGCCGAAGGATGGCTGCGGTTCATCACTGTCAAAAGTCGCAACGAACTCTCTTGGCACATCAGTAGCCAGTAGAGGGGAGTGGGATGCCAGAATCAATTGTAGGCAATCGATCTGGAGCTCCTCCTTGCATTGGCTCAAGAAGTCGTTGATTTGATAGACATATTGCCGTTGCCACTCCAAATGTAAAAATGCGTCGCCTTCATCGATCATTACCAGTAACTTGCGGAACCCACGGGTTCGCAATTCCTTCAATGATTCGTACAAAGCGATGATTTGTTGCATGATCGCCCATTGTCCTGAGCTGATATGAGGATACCCAAGTCGACAAAGCTTGAACGCTTCCAATCGTTCGAGTCTGATACGTTGCTCTTGGGTAATCAGGGGCCGAGTGTAGATTAGAACATTGCTGCTACTGCCTGGTGCTGGTTCGAAGTGCTCATGCCTAAGCAGGTATTCGGTCATTTTGGCAAGTCGGTGCAATTCAGGCAGGCGTGGATCATCTTGCGGCGAAGGTAAGAACTCAAAATCCAGATATGTTTTGAGAAAGCTGATGACCAAAACGATACTGGCTTGGCGCTTCTCCAGTAGTTGGGTAACTACAGCAAGGCAAGCAAAAACCTGATGCGCCCTGGCGCTTTGGTGTAGCTTGCGTAGCAGTAACTCAACGAGGGTCTGAAATTGTTCGGTATAGCGGGAATCTGCAAGGTTGTATTCCGACTGGCTGGTTTCAAACTCCGAGACATTATCAAATATTCGCTTGCGCTCTTCGAGTTCGGCGAAATTAAAAGCATCGAGAATGGCAGCGGTACGAAACTGCCGGTTTTTCAACAATGCTTCAGCTAACAGTCGAGCAATTTTTCGGTATTCAGCTCGCAATGTAGCGGTCAACTCTACGTCGAGGCCGAAGGCAGCCAGAATGTTAGAGTAGCGGTCTAGATTATTGAGATTTTCCACTGGACGCTTTGAGGCGTTGATGAAGTTTTTGGTACTGCGAAGGCTTGGCCTGTTTTGTGCGGGCGTGTAGTACAGGATTCCCCAATCGTTTAGCTGCTCCGGTGTGGCCAGGCGTTCGGTGTTGAGGATAATCTTACAGGGTTCGTCCAGTGATTGATTGCGTCTTGTGCCGAAAGCTTCAGCGATTTCTTGCAAGGTTCGAGTCTTGCCGGATCCATTCTTGCCAATGAGCAGAGAGATCGAATCGATGTCAAACAGGTTGAGAGCGCTGCTTCTTAGGTTAAGGGTTTTTCGCCCGGTTAATATTGTCCTGATCATGTGCTGGAGTCCATTGCGAATGCCGTCGATTAGAAGCCGCTCAAACTGGCAGAATCGGCTATTGCCAATTCGTGAATAGCGCCTACCGCGCTACACCTGTGCCGCCACTGTAGCGCTACTCGCTACACCTGTAGCGTCTTTCATGGATGAATAGCGCTTCGCCCCATCCCTGAATCCCATCAAATCAAGCTGTCGGCCCTATTTCAAGTCAATGGCATGGTCATTGCTCCTTCACGGGTGCGCATCGATATGACCGCGCCACTAATAAGAAAAGGACTACGCCCATGAGACAGATTGGCCATGCCTCGTTTTCCGGTGTTCGATCTACCGTCGCCGGTATCCCTCTGAAATCCCTGGCCGGCGCTTTGCTGTTGAGCCTGGCCACTGCGTCCGCCTTGGCTGCTGAGACGCCAGCCAATGTCGACAGTCAGCGACTGATTGCGGCCGATAAAGAACCCGGCAACTGGATGAGCACCGGGCGGACCTATGATGAGCAGCGCTACAGCCCGCTCAAACGGATCAGCGACCAGAACGTCGGTCAGCTTGGGCTGGCCTGGAGCTACAAGCTCGATCTGGATCGTGGTGTCGAAGCCACGCCGATCGTGGTCGATGGCGTGATGTACACCACTGGGCCGTTTTCGGTGGTGTACGCGCTGGATGCCCGTAACGGTAAATTGATCTGGAAGTACGACCCGCAATCGGACCGTAACCGCGCGGGCGAAGCCTGCTGCGACGCGGTCAACCGTGGCGTGGCCGTGTGGAAGGGCAAGGTCTACGTGGGCGTGCTTGACGGGCGCCTGGAGGCCATCGATGCCAAGACCGGTCAACGCGCCTGGTCGGTCGATACCCGGGCCGATCACAAGCGCAGCTACACCATCACCGGCGCGCCCAGGGTGGTCAACGGCAAGGTGGTGATCGGCAACGGCGGCGCGGAGTTTGGCGTGCGCGGCTATGTCACCGCCTACGATGCCGAGACTGGCAAGCAGGCCTGGCGGTTCTATACCGTGCCCGGCGACCCCAAGCTACCACCGGAAGACAAGGGCATGGCCATTGCCGCCAAGACCTGGCATGGCGACGCGTTTGTCGAGCAGGGCGGTGGCGGGACTGCCTGGGATTCGTTTGCCTTCGACCCGGATTTGAATCTGCTGTACATCGGTGTCGGCAACGGTTCGCTGTGGGACCCGAAATGGCGCAGCCAGGCCAAGGGCGACAATCTGTTCCTGTCGTCGATTGTCGCGGTCAACGCCGATACCGGTGAGTACGTCTGGCACTACCAGACCACCCCGGGTGACGCGTGGGACTACACCGCGACCCAGCATATGATCCTCGCCGAACTGCCCATTGACGGGAAACCGCGCAAGGTGCTGATGCAGGCGCCCAAGAACGGTTTCTTCTATGTGATCGATCGCGCTACCGGCCAGTTGCTTTCGGCCAAGGGCATCGTGCCGCAAAGCTGGACCAAGGGCATGGATATGAAGACCGGTCGGCCAATCGTCGATGACGAGAACGCTGCCTATTGGAAGGACGGCAAGCGCAAGCTGGTGACGCCGGCCTTCTGGGGCGCGCATGACTGGCAGCCAATGTCCTACAACCCGAACACCGGGTTGGTGTATATCCCGGCCCACATCATGTCCGCCTACTACGAGCACATTCCCGAGGCGCCCAAGCGCAACCCTTTCAAGAGCATGTACCAGTTGGGCCTGCGGACCGGAATGATGCCGGAGAATGTCGACGGCCTGTTGGAAATGGCCAAGGGTTGGTCGGGCAAGCTGATCGCCTGGGACCCGGTCAAGCAGCAGCCGGCCTGGGAAGTGCCCTACGTGACCATCTTCAATGGCGGCACCTTGAGTACCGCCGGTAACCTGGTATTCGAAGGCAGCGCCGATGGCCGGGTGATCGCCTACGCGGCCGACACCGGTAAGAAACTCTGGGAGCAGCCTGCGGCCAGTGGGGTGATGGCAGCACCGATTACCTACAGCGTCGATGGCGAGCAGTACGTGACGTTCATGGCCGGTTGGGGCGGGGCATTTTCCACCTTTGCCGGCGCCCTGTCGCTGCGTGCCGGGGTGCAGCCCTTTTCCCAGGTGCTGACCTACAAGATTGGCGGCACAGCCAAGTTGCAGGAACCGGCGCCGCGTCCCGACACCCCGAAACCACCAGCGCTGAGCACCGACACCGCGGCCATCGAGGCCGGCGGCAAGCTCTATGACGGATATTGCTCGCAGTGCCATGGCATCCACGCGGTCAGCGGCGGCGTGTTGCCGGATCTTCGCAAGCTGACGCCGGAGAAACACCAGATGTTCCTCGGCATCCTGTTCGGTGGGCGTGTGCCCGATGGCATGCCGTCCTTTGCCGATGCCTTTACCCCCGAGCAGGTCGACCAGATCCATCAGTACCTGATCAAGCGGGCCCACGACCTTCAGGACGAAGGACTGGCCTGGAAAAAATTCAGCGCCAAGCAATAAGCCTCCGGCCGGCCGGTAGCCTTGCCGGTCGGTCGCACATCCTCGACAGGAGAGACGCGGATATGAGTGACATCATCTACCAGAACTACATCGCCAATGCCTTTATCGCCAGCGACGAGCATCTTGAGGTCCATAACCCGGCCAACGGCCAGTTGCTTGGGCGCGTGCCCCAAGGCAGCACCGCCGAAGTCGAGCAGGCCATCGCAGCCGCGCGCCAAGCCCAAAAGGCCTGGGCTGGCCGCCCGGCCATTGAACGTGCGGGCTATTTGCGCAAAATTGCCAGCAAGGTGCGCGAACACGGCGAGCGTTTGGCTCGGACCATTACTGCCGAACAGGGCAAGGTCCTGGAGTTGGCGCGGGTCGAAGTGAATTTCACGGCCGACTACCTCGACTACATGGCCGAGTGGGCGCGGCGCCTGGAAGGCGAAGTGCTGAGCAGCGACCGGGCCGGCGAGAGCATCTTTTTGCTGCGCAAACCCCTCGGCGTGGTCGCCGGGATTTTGCCGTGGAATTTCCCGTTCTTCCTGATCGCCCGCAAGATGGCGCCAGCGCTGTTGACCGGCAATACCATCGTCATCAAGCCGAGTGAAGAAACGCCGATCAACTGCTTCGAGTTCGCTCGCCTGGTGGCCGAGACGGATCTGCCCGCTGGCGTCTTCAACGTGGTTTGCGGCACTGGCGCAGCGGTCGGCCATGCACTGAGCAGTCACCCGGGCATCGACCTGATCAGCTTTACCGGCAGCGTCGGCACCGGTTCGCGGATCATGGCCGCTGCGGCACCGAATATCACGAAACTCAATCTGGAACTGGGCGGCAAGGCACCCGCCATTGTTCTGGCTGACGCTGACCTGGACCTGGCGATCAGGGCCATTACGGCCTCGCGGGTGATCAATACCGGGCAAGTGTGCAACTGCGCCGAGCGAGTCTACGTCGAGCGCAAGGTGGCCGATGCGTTTATCGAAGGTATTGCGGCGTCCATGGCGGCCACCCGGTATGGCGATCCTCTGGCCGAACATGGGTTGGACATGGGGCCGCTGATCAATCGCGCGGCGCTCGACAAGGTGGCGCAAATGGTCCGGACCGCGAGCGGGCAGGGTGCGCAGATTATCACCGGCGGCGCGGTGGCCGATCTAGGCCAGGGTTTCCACTACCAGCCAACCGTTTTGGCCGGGTGTTCCGCGAACATGGAAATCATGCGCAAGGAGATCTTTGGTCCGGTGCTTCCGATCCAGATTGTCGATGACCTCGATGAGGCGATTGCACTGGCCAATGACAGCGAATACGGCCTGACCTCGTCGATCTACACTGCAAGCCTGAGCGCTGCCATGCAGGCAACCCGCTCGCTGGATTTCGGTGAGACCTATATCAACCGCGAGAACTTCGAAGCCATGCAGGGCTTCCACGCCGGGACGCGCAAGTCAGGTATTGGCGGCGCTGATGGTAAGCACGGGCTGTACGAATACACCCATACCCATGTGGTGTACATCCAGGCGTGACAGTTCGACCGCCATCAAAAAGCGCCCAGGCCGGATTCACGGTCTGGGCGTTTTGTATAGGGGATCAGAGACGGTCGTTGGGTTGCACCAAGCGTTGTTTTTTCATCTGTCGATAGAGCGTCGAGCGAGCGACCCCCAACTCGGCGGCTGCCGCGCTGATGTTCCACCGATGCCGGCGCAAGATTTCCAGCAGATTCGACGCGGGTGGTTCGCTGCCCATGGATGGGCTGGCCAGCCGGGCATACGCGTCGCCCTGCAGCAGTTCGGCGGGGAGGCAGTCGACATCGACATAGCCGTCCTCGGCCATCGCCACCGCGTAGCGCAGGGCATTGATCAGTTGGCGGATATTGCCGGGCCAGGACGCCTCCAGCAGGCATTGGCGGGCCTGGGCGGTGAGCTGCACACCCTTGGCTTCGGCTTGGCTGTCGAGCAGACGCTGGATCAGTTGTGCGCGGTCACTGCGTTCGCGCAAGGGCGGCAGACTGAGGTTCATGCCGTTGAGGCGATAGAACAGATCCTCGCGAAAGTGTTTGTCGCGCAACATACCTTGCAGGTCTTGGTGCGTGGCGCAAATCACCTGGATGTCCAGTGATACCGGCATTGGAGCACCGATGGGGCTGATCTCCCGTTCGGCCAGTACGCGTAGCAGACGGGTTTGCAGATGGGCTGGCATATCGCCGATTTCATCGAGAAACAGCGTGCCGCCATTGGCCAGTTCCAGCTTGCCCTTCATGCCTTTTTTATCGGCACCGGTGAAGCTACCGCCACGGTAGCCGAACAGTTCACTCTCGATCAGGCTCTCGGGGATTGCCGCGCAGTTGAGTGCGATAAAGGGCTCGTCCCGACGCGCGCTGGCCTGGTGAATGGCTCGCGCAAAAGCCTCTTTGCCAGTGCCTGTCTCGCCGGTGATCAGGATGGCGATGTCTTTGTCGATGACCTTGTGCAAGCGGCGCACGGCCTGCTGTAGCGTCGGGTCATCACCGGCCAGTTGCTCCAGATCGGGGTGGCGGGGCCGCTGTGCCTTGGCCGGCGCTGGCGCCAGACGGTGATGGCTCGCGGGGATGCGCAGGCTCAGGTCCAGCAGCGCTTCGTCGTGCCGTGCACGCAGGCGCAGGCCGCGGGCGCCGCCGTTGGTCAGGCGCAGTAGCTCGTCGACGCCCATGGGCAGCAGTTGGTCGATAGGGCCGCCCAGCAGATGTGGGCCATCGGCCTGGTCATGGGCAACAAAGGCCGCGTGATTGGCACCGATCACTCGACCACTGTCATCCAGTGCCAGCAATTGCTCGTTGGCGAGATCGGCAATCTCGTCGATGGGCTTGAGCGAGAGGGTCAGCCGATCGCGGTAGTTTTGGCGAAAGTGTGCGTTCTCGATCAAGCGGGCATACAGAATCACCAGCTGCAGGGTCAGGTATTGGCTTTCCTTGGGGCCATTGCTGTTCAGGCAAGTAGCGTTCAAGCAACCCTGCAACAGGCCCTGGGCGTTGAAAATCGGCGCAACGGAACAGCTCAGGCGAGCATTCGAGGTGAGGAAGTGCTCCTCGCGGTGGATGATCAAAGGCTCGGCCGCAGCCAACGTGGTGCCAATGCCGTTGGTGCCGGCGATGGACTCGTCCCAGCGCGCCCCGACCACCAAGCCCGAGCGGACATAAGGAACAGGCTGGTCGGGCAGGCGGGCATCGAGGGTGATGCCGTGTTCATCGCTGAGCAACACCGCGAAGCCGGCCGGTACCACGCGCCGGGCCAAACCGCTGACGCCCTGGCTGGCGATATCGAGGTACTGTTGGTGTCGTTGCTGATGCTGGCGGATATCTTCGGCGCAAAGAACATCCAGGCGCGCGGACGAGGAGGGATCGAGTCGATGTTTTATGACGCTGCGATACCAGGACTGGGCAATCACCCGGTCCGGCCTGATTCGCCGCTCAGGGAAATGCTCGTTGACGAAGGCAGCGAGTTCGCTCGGATGGGGCTGCGCGCTATGCCGAGTCATGGGAGGCTCCGTGTAGCGTGCCGCTTCAGAGGGCGGGCACGGCGTTATTGTTATAGGTGCGACGAGCCACGGCCGTCAGGGCTTTAAGATAGTCCCTGTTCGCGGTTGACGCTATGCCAGGCCACATCTCAAGCACCCGGAAGGATTAAGTGACGCCACCGCTTACATCCGGTGATGTTCCAGCAGGAAATCCACGAACAGCCGCACCCGCGCCGGCATTGCCGAGCCCCCCACGAACACCGCATGGATCGGTTCTCGGTCGCCTGGGTTCCAGGCTTCCAGCAGCGGTATCAGGTCTCCGCGCTGCAGGTCCTCGCTCACGGTGAACTCGCCGATACGGGCAATGCCGGCACCGACTCGCGCGAATTGTGCCAACGCTTCACCACTGCTGCATTCGATGTTGCCGCTGACCTTCAGGGAGAACTCTCGTCCGTCGCGGATGAATGGCCAGTTGGGTTCGGCGCGCCGAAAGTTGAAGCGTAGGCAGTTGTGCCGTAGCAGGTCCTCCGGTTCCACCGGGGTGCCATGGCGCTGCAGATAGTCGGGCGATGCCACCACGACCTGGCCAGTGTCGCCGATCCTGCGCGCGGTCAGCGGGCTGTCGGGTAGATGACCAAAGCGCACCGCCACGTCGGCCTGGCCGCCGAGAATGTCGACCACTTCGTCGCCCAGGGTGAGGTCGACGACGATGTTCGGGTAGCGGGCGCTGAAGGCTGCCACCAAGGGAACGATGGCCTGCCGCCCATGGCCAAGGGCGGCGCTGACGCGCAATCGGCCCCTGGGTACGCCCTGGTCGGCGATGGCTTCTTCGACCTCGTCCATGTCGGCCAGGATGCGCCGGGCGCCGCGCAGGAACGCCTCGCCCTCGGCGGTGAAGGTGATCGCTCGGGTGGTGCGCAACAGCAGGCGGGTACCCAGGCGTTGTTCGGTACGCGCGATGATCCGACTGACCGCCGAGGGTGTCAGCCCTAATGCACGCGCGGCGGCTGACAGGCTGCCTTCCCGCGCCACGGTGGCGAACACGCTCATTTCACCTGACCTGCCGTTGAAGTCCATTTGTGCCTCTTGCGCAAAGGTGATTGCCAGAAATGCTATCTACCGCCTGAAAAGACGGGATCGTAGCATTCGCAGCATAGATGAGGAGCCTTCCATGCGTATCAATCCACCACTTGTTGCACTCGCCATTGGTGCCTTTGGCATCGGCGTGACCGAGTTCGCCCCCATGGGCATGTTGCCGGGCATCGCTGCGGACCTCGGCGTTTCCATTCCCGCCGCCGGTCTGTTGGTCAGTGCCTACGCCCTGGGCGTACTGCTCGGCGCGCCGTTGATGACCCTGACCACCGGCAGGATTCCCCGGCGCTATCTGCTGATCGGGCTCATGGCGATTTTTACCCTGGGTAATCTGATGTCAGCCCTGGCGACCGATTACTACAGCCTTATGGTCGCCAGGGTGGTGACCTCACTGAACCACGGTGCGTTCTTTGGCGTTGGCTCCATCGTCGCCGCCAGCGTGGTCGCTCCGGAGAAACGTGCCGGGGCGGTGGCGGCCATGTTCATGGGCCTGACCCTGGCGACCATCGGCGGCGTGCCGCTGGCCACCTGGTTTGGCGAACTGTTCGGCTGGCGCACGGCATTCTGGGGTATCACCGGCCTCGGCGGGGTGACCATGGCCGCGTTGTGGTTCGCCTTGCCCAACCTGCAAATGCCGCAAGGCGTCGGCGTGCTGGCTGAAATTCGGGTACTGGGCCGTGGTCCGGTGCTGGGGGCGTTGGCCCTGACCGTCGTCGGCTCGGGGGCAATGTTTACCGTCTTCACTTACATCGCACCGATCCTCAGCAACGAGACCCACGCATCCACCGCTTACATCACCGCCATGCTGGTGCTGTTCGGTGTGGGATTGACGCTGGGCAACATGTGGGGTGGCAAGGCCGCCGACCGCTCGATAGACCGTACCCTGATCGTTTCGCTGAGCGTGCTGATTCTCGTCTTGCTGGCGTTCACCGCGCTGATGCGTTGGCCACTGCCGGCCGCCGTGGCCATCCTGATATGGGGTATCGCCAGTTTCGCCCTGGTGCCGCCGCTACAGATGCGCGTCATGGAAGCCGCCAAGGACGCGCCCAATCTGGCCTCGGCGGTGAATATCGGTGCCTTCAATCTCGGCAACGCGATAGGTGCGGCGCTGGGCGGAGCGGTGATCAATGCCGGGTTGGGTTATCCGGCGATTTCCCTGGCCGGAGCGGCGATGGCGGGTCTGGGGCTGCTGATGGTGTTGGCTTTTGCCTGGCGTTCCAGAGCGGCTGCAACGGCGGTTGCGTGACGATGCTGTGAGGGGGGGACTGTTAGTCCCCTTCGCCTCACGCGCCTGCTTGGCCATCGTGCGGCTAAACCCGCTGACGGATTGCCAGAGATAAAATCGAAGGCGGCTTGGGTGACGGCCGGCAGTGGGAAGCGATGCCGCGCACCGGGCTTGCACCCAATCCAAAGCGGGCTCATGAAGCCCGGGTGAGGAGACCGGGCATGACCCGAGAGCCTGAAGCCGGGCCACGGTTTGACTCCAGGCTATCTGGCGTTGCGGGAAAAGTGACAGACAAGAATCACTTCGCCACGGCCGACATCAGTAGCTTGCGAATCTCTCCGGTAATCGCACTTTTGGTGCCCTGTTCCAAGATCCCCACCCGACGTACGGCCAGGTCGCCCGGTAGCGGTAGCACCCGCAGGCTGGGGTCTTTGTGCCAGTCGAAGTTTTTCAGCAACGGCACGATTGCCACACCGACTTGTTGGCGAACCAGATCGGCGATGCCAATGATCGAGTTGAGCTCCAGGATCTCCAACGGCTCGACCGATTCGCTCTTGATGATCGACTGCACTTTTCGGCCCACTGCCGTGGATCTGTCGTAGCGAATGAACGGCTGCGTCCTGAGCAATTCCACGGCGTCGTCGATACCGGCGGTTTGTGTGGCATTGGCAAGCATGACGATCGGTTCGTTGTAGAGCAGGGTCCAGCTCAAGCCATCGAAGTTCTGCCGCGTGGTCTCGATCAGCAAGGCGGCGTCGAGCTTTGCGGCCTGTACGAGGTTGACCACTTCATCGGAGCGAGCGGTCATCAGATTGACCGATATCCGTGGGTGCAGCTTTTTCAGTTGCACCAGGCAATTGGCGAGCAAGCCCATACCGGAGGTAATGCCGCCGATGGACACTTCACCCTCCATGGCCATGTCATCGGGCGCTTCGGCGATCATTTGCTCGTAGTCCGCCAGCAAGCGCTTGGCTTTGGGCAGCAGCAACACGCCATCGCGATTCAGCTTGATCTGCCGCTGGCTGCGGTCGAACAGCGGCCGGCGCATCTCTTCCTCGAGTGCGCGCATTTGCTGCCCGACGGCGGCGTTGGTGAGGGCCACGCGTTCAGCCGCGGCGGCAAAGCTGCCGTACTCGGCAACGGCGATAAACGTCTTGAAAAAACGGATGTTGCTCATGGGGTGGTCCCGTAGCCGTGGGCAGGTCTTATTGTAAATATTTTGTTCAAGATCGATAAAGTTTAATTAGTTTTTCTTTTTGTGGCGCCCGGCCAATACTCAAACCCGAACTGACTTGGCGAATTTTCCACACATGAGCAATCCAGAGAACAATCCTATCGACGCCGCCTTGCGCGCTGCCAGGAGCGTCTATCACCTCGGCGTCACGACGGTGTACTCGCACCAGGAAGACAGCCGTTTTGCCTACACCCTCTATGTGCCCGAGAGCATCGAGGACAGCACTCGACCCGTGGACCTGGTGGTGTCGTTGCACGGTTCCACCCGTGCGATGGAGATTTATCGCAATGGCTTCGCGGAGTTCGGCCGCTGGAACGACTGCGTGGTTCTGTCCCCGCTGTTCCCGGTCGGTGTGCTGGGTGATGGCAATGGGGACGGTTATAAGCAGTTGGTCGAGGGCGATATTCGCTACGACAAGGTTCTGCTCGACATGATTGCCGCCGTGGGTAAGCGCTACGGGCGCAGCTTTGACTCCTTCGCGCTGTTCGGTTACTCGGGCGGCGGGCAATTTGCCCATCGATTCTGCTATCTGCACCCGGAGAAACTTTGGGCAGTGTCTATCGGCGCGCCGGGTTCGGTTACCTTGCTGGATGCCGACCAGGACTGGTGGGTCGGGGTGCGGGACTTCGCGACGCGCTTCGGCAAACCACTGAACCTGCAAGCCTTGCAGCAACTGCCGGTGCACATGGTGGTGGGTGATGCGGACCTCGAAACGTGGGAAATCACCCATCGCGAAGACGGTAAACACTACATGGCAGGCGCCAACGCCGCCGGACGCACACGCCCGGAACGCCTGGCGACCTTGAAGGCAAGTTTCGAAGCTGCCGGTGTCCAGGTGCACTTCGACCTGTTACCCAATGTGGCCCACCAGGGCATCAAGGCCATGCCGGCGGCCCAGGATTTCTTCGCCAGGGTATTGCGCCACAAACGCAGCCTTGGCTGATACAACGCTGGTAGATGCACTCAGAACAGACCGTATAACAATAACCAAGGATTCAACCATCCTGACGCCGGTCCTGCCTTGGCCCTCGCCATTGACCGGAATATTTCTTCAAGGAGTCTTTCTCCCGTGAACAGTTATGTGAAGGCGGCGCTGGTCGTCGCGATATCGGCGTGCACAATGTCCATGGCCGTGGCGCAAGACAAGGTCATCAGGGTTGGCCTCAATGGTGATATCCGTAGCACCGACCCGGGCGTCAACCGCGACGACAATACCGACGCAGTGATGATGCATATCGTCGAGGGGCTGGTGGCGTATCGCGAAGACACCAGCATCGCGCCAATGCTGGCCCGCACGGTCGACATTTCGCCGGATGGCCTGCGCTACACCTTCACCTTGCGCGACGGGGTGCACTTTCAAAATGGCCAGTTGATGACGGCAAGGGAGGTGCAATGGACTTGGCAGCGCTACCTTGATCCCAAGACCCAGTGGCGCTGTCTGGCGGAGTTCGATGGCCGTGGCGCAGCCAGGATTGTCGATGTCTCCACCCCCGATGCGAAAACCGTGGTGTTCCAGCTAGACCAGGCCAACGGCTTGTTCCTGGCCGCGATGGCCCGCCCGGATTGTGCCGGCAGCGGCATCCTGCACCCGGACTCGGTGGCGGCTGATGGCAGTTGGCGCACACCGATCGGCACCGGCCCGTTCGCCCTGGGCAAATGGCAGAAGGGCCAGTACGTCGAGCTGGATCGCTTCAAGGCGTACACCCCGCGCACGGAGGCAGAGGCGGACGGTTACACCGGCAACAAGCAGGCATTTATCGACAAGGTGCGTTTCGAGGTGATCCCCGATTCGGCGTCGGCCAAGGCCGCCTTGCTGTCTGGTGGCGTGGACTTGCTGCCGGACGTGACGGCGATGGACGCTGCACAACTCAAGCAGGTCAACAACCTGGAGATTCAGGTCAGCCCGATCATGACCATCAGCGGCTTGTTGTTCCAGACCCGCGACCCGTTGCTCAAGGACGTGCGTATTCGGCGTGCGGTGGCGCTGTCCCTGGATTACGCGCAGATGGTTGCAGCATTGTCCGATGGCTTGTCGGTGGTGAACAACTCGGTGATTCCTACCGCCAGCCCCTATTACGACGCCGCTGCGCACCAGGGTTACACCTACAACCTCGACGAAGCGCGGCGCCTGTTGAAAGAGGCGGGTTATGGCGGCGAAAAAATCCGCATGCTGGTCAACAAGCGTTACCCGCAGATGTTCGATATGGGCTTGCTCAGCCAGGCCATGACCCAGGCGGCGGGGCTCAATATCGAGATGGAAACCCTGGAGTGGGGCACGCAACTGGAGCGCTACCAGACCGGCAGCTACCAGATGATGTCGTTCTCTTATTCGGGACGGTTCGACGCGGCGCAAAGCTACGAGTCGGTGATTGGCGACAAACAAAAGGAACCACGCAAAGTCTGGGACAACCCTGAGGCCCTGGCGATATTGCGTGAAGCCCAGCGTGAGTTGGACCCCGCCAAGCGCCGGCCCCTATTCGACAAGCTGCATGCCTTGATGCTCAAGGATGTGCCGATGGTGGTGATCTACAACGGTACAGCCATCGGCGCCATGAACAAGCGCATTGAAGGTTACCGCTCCTGGCCCGTTGCCAAGCCACGCCTGTGGGGCGTGAAGCTGGCCGACACTACCCACTGAGGCATACGGCTATGTTTCGATTCATATTGCACAGGCTCGGCATGGCGGTGCCGACCCTGTTGCTGATCTCGGTCATTGTGTTTGCCTTGATCCGCCTGATCCCCGGTGACCCTGCGCTGCTGATGCTCGGCGACATGGCCGACCTGAAAAGCCTGGCCGATATGCGTAGAAGCCTGGGGCTGGATCATTCAGTGGTGACTCAGTACCTGGTCTGGCTCAAGTCGGTGCTCAGTGGCGACCTTGGAATATCCATCAGCAGTCGCCAGCCTGTGCTGGAGTTGCTGGTCGAGCGTTTCAGCGTCAGCGCCACGGTGGTGCTGGTGGCAGTGTTACTGGCGACCCTGCTCGCGGTGCCGGTGGGCTTGCTCGCGGCCTGGAAGCAAAACAGCGCGATGGACCTGGGCCTGGTGGCGACTGCGACGTTGCTGTTGTCGGTGCCGAGTTTCTGGCTGGGGTTGCTGTTGCTGTATGTCTTCGGCATTCAGTTGGGCTGGTTGCCGGTGATCGGCTACGTCGGCTTCGCCAGCGACCCTGTGAAGGCGCTGACGTATGTGGTGCTGCCGATCATCACCTTGACCCTCGTGGAGTTCGGCGCCATTGCGCGGATGGCGCGGGCCAGCACCATTGAAGTGCTCCGCCTGGAGTACATCGCCCATGCACGGGCCAAGGGTTTGTCCGAGCGTGCGGTGCTGTGGAAGCACGCCTTGCGCAATGCGTTTGCGCCGACCTGGACGCTGATCGGTCTGATCCTCGGCAATTT
The DNA here is from genome assembly GCF_900114515.1 of Pseudomonas sp. NFACC46-3. Lineage (NCBI taxonomy): Bacteria > Pseudomonadati > Pseudomonadota > Gammaproteobacteria > Pseudomonadales > Pseudomonadaceae > Pseudomonas > Pseudomonas sp. NFACC46-3. Next base: position 397,249 of record NZ_FOTH01000001.1, on the reverse strand, counting down.
GCTCGGCGGTATCGCAGTCCTGGAGACCGTATTCACCTTGCCGGGTATCGGCCGGTTGATGGTCGATGCGATTTTTTCCCGCGACTACCCGGTGCTGCAAGGCTGCCTGCTGCTGGTGACGTGCATCTACGTGGTGGTCAACCTGTTGGTGGATCTGCTGTATCCGTTGTTCGATCCAAGGGTGAAGCTATGAATCCCAAGACTCCTGCTTTGCCGACCGGGCTGGTTACTCCGCCTCGGCGGTCCTGGCGTTACCCGCCGCTGAATGCATTGATCGGCGGCACGTTGCTCGCCGCCCTGGTATCGCTGGCTCTGCTGGGCGTGGTGTGGACGCCGTACGACCCACTCAAGCTGGACCTGTTGTCGCGCCTGCATGCGCCGAATGCAACGCACTGGCTAGGCACTGACGAATTCGGCCGCGACGTATTCAGCCGTTTGATCATCGGTGCGCGCACCAGTCTGTGGATCAGCCTGCTCTCGGTAAGCGTGGCGGTTATCTGCGGCACGGTGATCGGCATGCTCGCCGGTTACCTGCGTGGTTGGACCGATCGCGTGCTGATGATGCTCAACGATGCACTGCTGGCGTTCCCCGGCATTCTCATGGCGCTGGGCATCATGGCGATCGTCGGCGCCAGTCAGTACGGCATCGTGCTCGCGCTGGGCATCGCTTACACCCCCTCGGTGGTGCGAGTGGTGCGGGGCAGCGTGTTGTCGCTGCGGGAGCTGGAGTTTATCGAGGCGTCGCGAGTGATTGGCAACTCGGAGTTGTACACCATGTTCCGGCACATCACCCCGAACTGTCTGGCGCCGCTGTGCGTGCTCGCCACCAGCATGTTCGGCTGGGCCTTGCTCTCGGAGAGTGCGCTGAGCTTCCTTGGCCTTGGGGTGCCACCGCCCGCCGCCACCTGGGGCAGTATGCTTTCGGCCAGCCGTACCTACATTTCGACTGCGCCGTGGTTGGGTATCTTCCCGGGCATCTTTATCAGCCTGACGTTGTTGGCTATCAATCTGTTCGGCGATGCCTTGCGTGATCGTCTCGACCCGCGCATGAGGAAATGAGCATGAGCGCTCCGGTTACGTTACTGGCTGTTGAAAATCTACAGATTCGTGTCGGCGCGGACGGTCCGCTGGCCGTCGATGACTTCAGTTTCACCATGGCCCCCGGTGAAATCGTCGCGTTGGTGGGCGAGTCGGGCAGCGGCAAGACCATGGCCGCCCGTGCTGCCATTGGCTTGCTGCCGGCGCCCATGCAGGTGTGTGGTGGTCGTATCCTCTTTCAGGGTGAGCCACTCGATAGCGGCAATGCCAAGGCAATGCGCAGCGTGCGCGGTGCACGGATTGGCATGGTCTTCCAGGAACCGATGGTTTCGCTCAACCCGGCCTTGACGATCGGCCGGCAGATGAGTGAGGCACTCAAGCTACACACCGCGCTCGACGCCGCGACTATCCGTCTGCGCTGTATCGCCATGCTGCAGCGCATCGGCATCAAGGACGCCGAGAAGTGCCTGGCGTCTTACCCGCACCAGTTCTCCGGCGGCATGCGCCAACGCATCATGCTCGCGTCGGTGATGTTGCTGCGCCCGGCACTGCTGATCGCCGATGAGCCGACCACCGCGCTGGATTGCCTGGCACAACTGGACGTGATCGAGCTGATGCTGGAACTGACGCGTGAGCAAGGCACTGCGATCTTGTTTATCAGCCACGACCTGTCCCTGGTGGCGCGTTATGCCCACAAGGTGGTGGTGATGCGCTCGGGTAGGGCGGTGGAGCAAGGCCGGATCGAAGACATCCTGTTCGCACCAAAGGCCGAGTACACCCGGCAGTTGCTGGAAGCGCTGCCACGCCGTGGCGAGCTGGTGCCATTGCCGTCGGCCGACCGCGCGCTGTTGCAGGTTCAGGATGTGTGCATCGAGCATCCCGGCCCGCGCAGTTTTTGGGGGCGCAGCGTGCCAAAGCGCGTGGTGCACTCGGTGAACCTGAGCATCGCTCCCGGCGAGACCCTGGCCCTGGTCGGTGGTAGCGGCTCGGGTAAGACGACCCTCGGCCGTGCGGTGGTCGGATTGGTCACGCCATGTGCCGGGTCGATCCTCTTCCAAGGCGTGGACATACTCAAGGCCGCCAACCGCACGCATCGCCTGCACTGCCAGATGATTTTCCAGGACCCGTATTCGTCCCTCGACCCACGCATGACCGTCGGCCAGATCATCGCCGAGCCGTTGCGCCATGAGCCAGGGCTGACACCCGCGCAAAAACGCCAACGGGTCACCGAGACCCTGGTCGACGTGGGCCTGCCTGAACAGTTCCGCGAGCGCTTTGCTCATCAACTCTCCGGTGGTCAACGCCAGCGCGTGGCGATTGGTCGGGCGCTGGTCAGGCGGCCCAAACTGGTGATCGCCGACGAGCCGATCTCGGCATTGGATATGACCATCCAGAAGCAGATCCTCGAACTGTTCGAGCGTCTGCAACGCCTATATGGGTTTGCCTGCCTGTTTATCTCCCACGATCTCTCGGCGGTGGAACGTATCGCCCATCGCGTGGCGGTGATGAATCAGGGCGAGGTGGTGGAGATGGGCTCGCGGGACATGATCTTCGACACCCCACAACACCCCTATACCCGCCGGCTGCTCGCGGCGGCCAGCCCCTTGGAGAAACGTGCGGATGGCAGTTATCGCCTCCGTGCCAGCGTGATTTAGCGACTGCTGTACCCCAGGCCACGGTTTGAACCCCGACCCTTCGTAAATCAGTGATTTGCGGAGCCGGCGAAGCCATGGCCGAAGAAAACAAAAACAAACCCACTCAACCTGTCTGCCAGGAACGTACACATGAATAACCGCATCACCAAAGTCGTTATCAGTGCTGGTGTCATGGGCGCCGGTTTCATGCCCCTGTTTGCCCAGGCTGACTTCGTCGCTGACAGCAAAGCTGCGCTTGAACTGAAAAACTATTACTTCAACCGCGACTACCGCGAATCCAGCGGGCAGAACAAGCGGGCGGAGTGGGCACAGGGGTTTATCCTCAACGTTGAATCGGGTTTCACCGAAGGTACCGTCGGTTTGGGTATCGACATGGTCGGCATGTTGGGGGTGAAACTCGATTCCAGCCCGGACAACTCAGGCACCGGGTTGCTGGCACGCTCAAGCGTGGCCGAGCCGGGCTCCCCCAGCTATGCTCGTCGCGCCCATGACAACTACGCCAAGCTTGGTATCACCGGCAAGGCGCGCCTGGCGCAGAGCGAGCTGCGCGTGGGCTACATGGTGCCGGACTTGCCAACCCTGCAACCGAACCTCAGCCGTCTTTTTCCACAGAGCTTCAGTGGTACGGCGCTGGTCTCCAAAGACATCGACAACCTGACGCTGAACGTGGGCCAACTGGATCAAGTCAAGCAACGTGACTCGACTCACTACGAGGACATGGGACTTACCAGCCAGTACGGTGCCTACAAAAGCAGCGCCAAAAGCGATGAATTCCGCTACGTCGGCGGCGAGTACAAACTGACGCCCAGCACCGTGGTCACCTACCAGTTCGCGCAGTTGGAGAGCCTGTACCAGCAGCACTACCTGGGGCTCAAAAACAGCTTCAAGTGGGGCCCTGGTACGTTCAAGACCGACATCCGTTACTTCAACGCCAACGAAGACGCCGCGGCGCTGGCCGGCAAAGTCGATAACCGTGCATTGAGTACCCGTGTGGGCTACGGCCTCTATGGCCACAGCCTGAGTGGTGGGTACCAGGCGCAGTACGGTTCGACACCGTTCACTTATGTCGACGGCACCAACACTTACCTGTTCACCGAATACCAACTGGCCAACTTCTCCCAGACCGGCGAACGGGTATGGCATGCCCGCTATGACTATGACTTCGCCACGCTGGGCATGCCGGGGCTGTTGTTTTCGACGCGTTATGCCCGGGGGGACAACGCCAGGGTCATCGGCTTCAACGGGGAAGGGCGTGAGTGGGAGCGTGATTTCAGCTTGGGCTATGTGGTGCAGAACGGCACTTTCAAGAACGTGTCGCTGCGTTGGCAGAACGCCAACGCCACCAGCAACTTCGCCCGCGACACCAATGAAAACCGAGTGATCCTGGGCTACACCCTGGCGCTCTGGTAGCGGTAACGACGCGCAGCAGGGTGAGCCTGTTGCGCGTCCAAGCAGTGTAATGAGGGGATAGATCAGATGACGAGTTTGCCGTTGCGGCGGGCAGCGCCCAGTCAACAACGCGTATCGGCGCGTGGCGTGAGTGATTTCATCGATGCGGTGAATGCCGCGGGCCTGGAGCTGCACAGTTTCATGCTGTATCGCGAAGGCGCGGTGGTGGCCGAAGCATTCTGGGCGCCTTACCGTGCCGACCGGCTCCACGTCCAGCACTCGGCGACCAAGAGCTGGGTGTCCATGGCCATCGGGTTGTTGGTCGACGATGGCGTGCTGTCGCTGGATGCCAAGGTCGTCGGTTTTTTTGCCGCCGATTGCCCGGCTCACATCAGCGAATACCTGGCGGCCATGACCGTGCGCGATTTGCTGACCATGCGTACCGGTCACCGGCAGGGCATCTCCGGGGGAGCCTGGCGCGGCCGCAGTGAAAGCTGGGTCAAATTGTTCCTTGATGAGCCGGTCGAAGACCCGCCAGGACAACGTTTCATCTACAGCAGCGCGTCGAGTTTCATGCTCTCGGCGATTGTCACGGTGGTCAGTGGCCAGACAGCCTTTGAACTGTGCAACGCACGTATCTTTCAACCCATGGGCATGGGCCGCATCGAGTGGGACCTCGCGCCCGGGGGCTATAACACCGGCGGTAATGGCTTGAGTTGCTGCACCGAGGATTTGCTCAAGCTCGGTGTGCTGCACTTGCAGCAAGGCCGCTGGGAAGGGCAGCAATTGCTGTCCAGCGAGTGGGTGGCCGAAGCCACGCGCGGGCATGTCGAGGATGTATGGATGGGGACCTTCGACGGCAAGCGCTACCTCGGGCGCGATGAATCAAGAGACGCCGGCATCACGCGCCGCGAGGGTTACGGTTATCAATGGTGGATGACCCTGCACGGTGGCTACTACGCCTCCGGGGTGTTTGGTCAGCAGTGCATTGTGCTGCCGAAGCAGAAGGCGGTGATTGCGTTTACGGCTGGGCTGCCTTTGGGCGAGCGGCGTTTGCACGGCCTGCTGTGGGAGCATCTGTTTCCTGCCCTGGACGTGTCGGCCGACAGCGGGGCCGATGAAGGGCTTGCCGCACTGTTGGCGCGCCAGCAACTGCCACCCCTGGCTGGCGCGTCGACCTCGCCGCGCCAAGCCGAGTTCAGCGGCACGTTCGAGATGGAGGCCAATGAAGACCAGGTCAGCCAGGTGCGCCTGGTGTTCGGCGCCGGCTACTGTGAGTTCTACCTCACGGATCCGCGTGGGACCCACTGCATTCGCGCCGGATTCGCCGACGCCATCGAAAGCCGCACCAGCATGACCGGCCACTACCTGCATCACCAGTACCAGGCGCCCATCACTCCAGTCGTGGCGCAGGCGGCCTGGATCGATGGGGTGTTGATCATGGCCTGGCAATTTGTCGAAACGGCGTTTTGTGATCGCGTCATCTGCCGGCTTGAGCACGGCACCTTGTCTGTAGACCGCAGCGTCAATGTCAACGCAGGCCCGTTGCAGCGCCCGACGCTGACCGGCCATCCGAGTAAAGCTCTGCAGGAGTCACTATGAACGATATTACCCATCCGACAGGTTCCGCGCGTGGCGCGTTCTGGGCGCCGTTTACCCCGATGCGCCAGTTCTTGCAGCAACCGATGATGTTCACCAGCGCCGACGGTATGTACTACACCACCACCGATGGCCGGCGTGTACTCGATGCAATGGCAGGGTTGTGGTGCGTCAACGCCGGGCATGGCCAGCCCAGAATCGTCGAGGCCATTCGCGAAGCGGCTGGGCGCCTGGATTTCGTCTCGTCGTTCAAGATGAGTCACCCTCAGGCCCTGGAGATGGCCGAGCGCCTGATCGGCATCAGCCCGGCGGGCATGGAGCAGGTGTTCTTTACCAACTCGGGTTCCGAGGCGGTGGACACCGCGCTGAAGATCGCCCGGGCGTATCACCAGGCCCGGGGCGACAGCCGTCGCACCAAGTTTATCGGGCGGGCCAAGGGGTACCACGGCATGGGGTTCGGGGGCCTTTCGGTGTCGGGTATCGGCCGGCAGAAACGTGACTTTGGCCCATTGCTGGGAGAGGTGTCACACCTGCCGCTGCCGTACGACGCGGGAATGCGTTTCAGCGTGGGGCAGCCGCAGCAGGGCGTGGCTTACGCCGAGGCACTGTCGCAACTGCTGGACATCCAGGACCCGGGCACCGTGGCCGCGGTCATCGTCGAGCCGGTAACCGGCTCCGGCGGCGTGTATCCACCGCCTCAGGGGTATTTGCAACGATTGCGCGAGATCTGCACCCGGCACGGCGTGCTGCTGATATTCGACGAAGTGATTACCGGCTTTGGTCGCGTCGGCGCCAGCTTTGCCGCCCAAGCCTTCGGCGTGACGCCGGACCTGATCACCACCGCCAAAGGCCTGACCAACGGCGCCGTGCCCATGGGCGGTGTGTTGGTCAGTGGCGCGGTGTATGACGCGTTCATGGCCGGGCCGGCGAACATCATCGAGCTGATGCACGGCTACACCTATTCGGCGCACCCGCTGGCGTGTGCGGCTGGGTTGGCGACCATCGAGGTGCATCGTGAATTGGGCATCAACCAACACGTCAATGCAGTCAGCGGCCTCTGGCAGTCTGCCGCGCTGACGCTGCAGGGCGTTGGTCCGGTGCTGGACGTTCGCGCCATCGGCTTGCTCTGTGCCGTGGAGCTGGAGCCGCGTCCCGGTGCCATCGGCGCGCGCGGCAGCGAAGTCGCACAGTGGTGCTTTGAGCATGGCGTACTGGTGCGCGGCTCGGGTGACACCATCGTGATCTCGCCGCCGTTGGTCATCAGCCCGCAAGAGATCGCCCAGGTGTTCGACACCTTGGCGCGTGCGTTGAGTCAGGTTGCCTGAGGGGAGTAGATCGCATGTCTGATTTGTTTGAGTTCTACATTGATGGCGACTGGGTCAAGCCGCACGGCGACACCCTCGAAACGGTGGTCGACCCGTCTACCGAGCAGGTGGTTGCGCGCATCATCCTGGGTGACGCCCATGATGTGGACCGCGCCGTCTGCGCGGCACGCCAGGCTTTCCCCGCGTTCGCCGCGAGTTCGCTTGAGTCGCGTATCGACCTGCTGCACAGCATTATCGAGGCCTACGAACGCCACAGCGAGGCTTTAATCGAAGCGGTCCACCTGGAGATGGGCGCACCACTTTCCCTGGCTCGCAATGCTCATGTGCCGGCGGGCCTGGGCCATCTGGTACAGGCGCTGCAAGTGCTGCGCGAGTACCGCTTCGAACGTCGCTTGGGCAATTCGCTGGTGGTGCGTGAGCCCATCGGCGTGAGTGCCCTGATCACGCCTTGGAACTGGCCGCTCAATCAACTCACCTGCAAGCTGGCGCCCGCCTTGGCGGTGGGCTGCACCGTGGTACTCAAGCCGAGCGAGCGCGCGCCGTTGTCAGCCCATATCCTCGCCCAGGTACTCCATGAGGCCGGAGTACCCAAAGGCGTGTTCAACCTGGTCAACGGCGACGGCCCTGGCGTGGGCGCCGCACTGGCACGTCACGCTGATGTGGATATGGTTTCCTTCACCGGCTCGACTCGCGCCGGTATCTCGGTGGCCAAGGCAGCGGCCGATACGGTCAAGCGTGTGTCCCAGGAACTGGGCGGAAAATCCGCGAATATCCTGCTCGATGACGCCTACCTGCCTGACGCGGTGCGGCACGGCGTGTTGGGTTGTATCCGCAACAGTGGCCAATCATGTAATGCACCGACGCGCCTGCTGGTGCCCCGTGCGCAACAACAGGCGGTGATCGATATCGCCAGAGAAGTGCTGGCACAGGTGTGCTTCGACGACAGTAACCCGACCTCGGCGATCGGTCCGGTGGCGAACGCCCAGCAGTTCGAGCGGGTACAGGCCATGATCGCGCGGGCCATTGCCGAGGGTTCGCGGTTGATCGCCGGAGGGCTGGGACGGCCACAAGGGATTGAACGCGGCTACTATGTGCAACCGACGATATTTGCCGACATCACGCCGGATAAGTGGGTGGCACGCGAAGAAATCTTCGGCCCGGTCCTGGTGATCATGCCGTATGACAGTGAGGCCGAGGCGATAGCCATCGCAAACGACAGCCCTTACGGCTTGTCGGGTTACGTCACCTCGGCAAGCCTGGAGCGCAGCCGCAAGGTTGCCCGACAACTGCGCACGGGCATGGTCCACCTCAACGGCGCACGGGCTGACCAGGCCGCGCCGTTTGGTGGCTATAAGCAGTCGGGTAATGGACGTGAATGGGGTGAGCTGGGGTTTGACGAGTACCTGGAGATCAAGTCGCTGTTCGGGTATTAGCGTTTCAGATTGCCGGGTCATTGCCGTAGCGTGGTATTGCGCAGATAGCGCGGGGGCCGGCGGATTGCTCGATATGCTCATCATCCGGCGATCAGCGCCGGCCAGGCTCGGGGCATATCATTTAGCGATCCGTTACCGAGACTTGGCTTGGCTGTTGGAGCAATACGCGAACGTTGTGCGTTCCCCTTTATTGAGTCAGAACCGCAGTCAGAAAACGGTTTTCTTGAAGGGGCGAGCGGATACGCCCCGATAGAACGACAAAATGGCCAGCACCTGCACGACGACCGCGCCTGTCACGACGGCGACGATCGCGTGATTCGGATCGGTGAAGGCGGAGCGTACCAGGCCGAAAAAGGCCGGGGCGAAGGCGTAGGTGGCCTGACTGATCGCGACCATCAGGGCGATCACCTTGGCGGTTTGTTCACGGCTGAACTCGGTCTGGGCTATCAGTGGCGGCAAGGAGGTGGCATTGCCAATGCCCGAACCGATCAACACCACGGCTATCCAGGCCACTGTCGGGTGAAGGTCCAGGCCGAGAAGCATCAGCGTGCCCAGCATCTGGATGGCATAACCGAGGCAGGCCAGTTGTCGGCGGTTCATGCCTTGGATCATCAAGCGTGCGGCGACGTATCGCCCGCCCATCGCACTGGCAGTGGCCAGGCCCATGGCGAATGAGGCCTCATGCGCCCCCATGCGACCCACCAGGATCGAGTACAGGTGCGCGATCAAGCCGATCTGGGCGAACAGCCCCAAGGACATGCCGGCTGCCAGGGTGCGGAAACTTGCCGAGCTGAGGGTCTGCTTGGCGGTCCACGGCGTGGCGCTGGCGCTGATCGGCACGGGTTCCGGTTGGTCTGCATTGTCGGGATGTTGCCCCAGGCTTTGTGGGCTTTTGTTGAAGACCAGGAAAGCGAAGGCGCCTATGAGCAGCACCGCGACAATGCTGATCACCAGCGCCGCCATGGCAAAGCCGAAACGCTCGATCAGCAACACCCACAGCGGCGAAAAGATCACGCCACCCAGGCTGGCGCCGTTGTAGGCCTTGCCCAGGGCCTTGGGTCTTTCCTTGACGTACCACGGCGCGATCAGGGTGTTGACGGCCGCGGCACCCAATGTCACCCAGCCAATACCCGAGCAGAGGGCGCCGCTATACAGCACCCATAATTGGTTGGCGTGAGCCCAGATGTTCACGCCGATGCCCAGGAGGACACTGCCCAGCAGGGTGATGACGGGTATCCCGAAGCGTGCGTAAAGGCGTGGCAGGTTGGCGATGACAAGCGTGCCGCTGAGAAAGTGCAAGGTCACGGCAGCCGAGACCTGGGCGATCGGCCAACCCGTGCGCTCCATGACCGCTTGCATATAAATCGGCGGGCCATAGAAGCCGACCCCCCAACCGATCATCGCCAGGATGAACGTGCAGGCCAGTACGGTTTTGCCAAAAAAGCGGGTGTGTGTCATCGCCATCTCCTCCAGGGTGGCTCACAGACTATGGGATCGACAGGTTCCTCAATTCGAGGTGCGTCGAACTATGGATGTCGAGCGATTGCTTCCTGGATTTGGTTTTCGCGTCACTCCGGGACGCTGCTGCCGGCGGGTACGATGCACAGGCAGTTCAACTCACAGCCCTGGAGCATCCGCTACATTGAATGGAGCTGAGCTTCAATCGCTTCCTTGTCGATAATCGACCAGACCTCACGGATCCTGCCGTCCTCGAACGCGTAGAAGACGTTTTCCGTGAAGGCGATCCGTGCTCCATTAACAGCAAGCCCCAGGAACTCCCCAACCGGCGTGCAATTGAAGGCCAGGCGAGCCGCCAGCTTGGGTGGGTCGATCACCAGAAATTCGACTTCAAAGCGCAAGTCGGGAATGTCCCGATAGTTCGCTTCCAGCATGCTTTGATAGCCATGCAATCCTAATCGTCTCGCGTTGTGAACCACCTCCTGGTGCACAAAAAGGCCCAGGTTTTCCCAATCCTGTGCATTCAGGCAGGCAATGTAGTCGTTATAAATATCTGCAAGATTCGAGGTCATGGGGACCGATCTCCGCTACGTGTTTGTTCAAAAAGCATAGTCATGCTGCAGCTTCGGCCTGCTCGTCGTGACGTCGGCAGCTCCATTGAGTGTGCCAGCGACATATCGAAAAATAATGGCGTCGATCTGTCGATTTCGGCCAATGCCATTCGATTAACCCATAGAGCCGCCACACGGACGGCCTAATCCATTCACTCTCAGGAGATCAGAGCATGCGATTTATGGTGATCGTCAAAGCCAGTCCGGAATCGGAAGCCGGAGAAATGCCTAGCGAGGAACTGCTGGCCGCCATGGGTGCCTACAACGAAGAACTGGTCAAGGCCGGGGTGATGCTCGCTGGTGAAGGCCTGCACCCCAGTGCCGAGGGCGTGCGCGTGCAGTTTTCCGGCAAGGACCGGACGGTGATCGATGGGCCCTTTGCTGAAACCAAGGAGTTGATCGCCGGTTTCTGGATCTTCAAGGTCCAGTCATTGCAGGAGGCCATCGACTGGGTCAAGCGCTGCCCCAACCCGATGGTCAGCGACAGTGAAATCGAGATCCGCCAGATCTTCGAGCTCGAGGAGTTCGGCGAGTCTTTAACCCCTGAGTTGCGCGAGCAGGAAGAACGCTTGCGGGTGCAGATGTCTGGCCAATCCTGAAACCGACTACAGGAGACCCTACCATGAGAATCATTCCTTACCTGACCTTCAACGGTAACTGCAAGCAAGCCTTCGCTTTGTATAAAGAGGTACTGGGCGGCGATCTGTTTTCCATGTCTTTTGCCGAGGCCCCCGAGGAAACCGGGATGCCCAAGGACCCCAACCTGATCATGCACGCTTGCCTGACCGTCGGCGCCTTCAGCCTGATGGCCTCCGATTGCCCGCCAGGCCAGCCGTTTCGCAAGCCGCAAGGCGTGTCGGTCTCCCTCAATGTCGACAGTGTGGAGGAGGCCGAGCGGCTGTTTAAAGGCTTGAGTGCAGGTGGCAGCGTGTACATGCCCTTGGAGAAGACCTTTTGGGCGGAACGCTTTGCCATGTTCGAAGACCGTTTCGGGATTGCCTGGATGGTCAATTGCGAGGGGGAAAAATAAGTCGAGCGCAGCCCATGGATGGACGACTCGGGTGAACCTTGCGCCAATACTGCGTTCACTTATTGAGGTGCCGTTTTAAGTGGTCCTGTGGGAGCGAGCAAGTTCGCTCCCACAGGGGGCCAGTCTGAATCTGGCGGCCGCCCTCCAGTGCCGATAAGGACTTCGCATGCACCCAACCTCATCCACATTCCCCTTGATCACTGCCGTCGAACGCTAACTCAGTCCGCGTGCGGTCAGTACGGGAATCGTCCTCGGTATCCTGCTGACGCCTTCCAATGTCTATGCCGGGTTGAAGATCGGCTGGTCGTTCAATATGTCGATCATCGCCTTGCTGGTTGGCTATGGCATCTGGCAAGGCTTGGCGAGTCGATCGGTGGGGCGACTGCCCTGGACGCTGCACGAAAGCAATATCAACCAGACCGTGGCCTCTGCCGCTGCGTCGATCATTTCCGGTGGGTTGGTCGCTCCTATCCCGGCCTATACCTTGCTGACTGGCCAGCAGTTGGACGCCATCCCCATGGTGGCCTGGGTCTTTTCGGTGAGCTTCCTGGGGATCTGGATTGCCTGGTACTTGCGCCCGTCACTGCTCAATGACAAGGCGCTGAAATTTCCCGAGGGCATGGCGACCCTGGAAACCCTGCTGCATATCTATAACCACGGCCACGAAGCCGCGACGCGCTTGAAGGTGCTGCTCAGCGCCGCGTTACTGTCCGGGTTGGTCAAGGCGGTCGACACCTTCATGTGGGCCATCCCGCGCTGGTCTCCGAGCGCCCAACTGGAGCGCCTGACGTTTACCGCCGACCCTTCGCTGTTGTTAGTGGGGTTCGGCGGGATCATCGGTATTCGCGTGGGCCTGACCCTGCTGCTCGGTGCCTTGCTGGCGTGGGGCGGGTTGGCGCCGTGGCTGCTGGGGCAGGGCCTGGTGCGGTTGCCGCATGGCAGCAGTGGCCCGCAGTTCGCGGCGCTGGTGGAGTGGTTGCTCTGGCCGGGGGTGAGCCTGATGGTCTGCTCGACCCTGGCCTCGTTGGCGATTCGCTTGTGGGCATTGCACCGGTCCACCAAGGCGGGCGGCGGGGCGATCTGGACGATACCCAAGCCTGGGCCTGCCGTCGGTTTCATACTGTCGATCATCCTGGTGGTGAGCCTGCAAGTGCTGTTGTTCGGCATCAATCCGTGGATGGCCTTGTTGACCATCCCCTTGGCGATCTGCTTGGCGGCGGTGGCCGCCCGGGTGGTGGGCGCCACAGGCATTCCGCCGATCGGGGCCATCGGCCAATTGTCCCAGTTGAGTTTCGGCATCGTCGCCCCGGGGCAGGTGCCGATCAATCTGATGAGCGCCAACACCGCCGGTGGTTCGGCCGGGCAGTGCACCGACCTGATGAACGACTTCAAGGTCGGCCGGGCGATCGGGGCCACGCCGCGCAAACAACTGATCGCCCAGACCCTCGGCATTTTCGTCGGTAGCATCGTCGGGGTGTTGGCCTACCTGGCCCTGATCCCGGACCCGCTAACCATGCTGCTCACCGAAGAGTGGCCGGCCCCGGCGGTCGCCACCTGGAAGGCCGTGGCGCAAACCCTGACCCTGGGTCTGGATTCGTTGTCAGCGAGTATTCGCTGGGCGATTTTCATCGGCGGCCTGATCGGCTTGTTGTTGGGGATCCTCGACAGCCTGCTGCCGGCGCATCGGGCCCGCTACTTGCCAAGCACGGCGGCCTTGGGCCTGGCCTTTGTCTTGCCGGCCTCGGTGTCGCTGATGATGGCCCTTGGTGCGGTGCTGACGTGGCTGGTGAGCTGTCGCTGGCCGAGCCTCACGGAACGCTTCGCCATCACCGCGGCGGCGGGGTTGATTGCCGGGGAGAGCATTACCGGGGTGGGGGCGTCGTTGTGGCAGATGCTTACCAACGGCTCGTAGGTGCGGCGTGCCTACTTCAACGGCTAAGGCTGGCCTGCGGTCTTGGTGGAGACAATTTTGCCGTAGTTTTCTGCTGGCGGCGTCTCGACGACCAACATACGTCCTTTGCGACACTTGAACTTCACCCCTTTGCGCGGCGCCATGACTTTGGCCGTCTCCATGCACATTGCCTTGGAAGCAAAGGTTGGCCCTGGTTGTCGTTCCTCGACACAGCCTTCGAAGCCACTGCAGATCGTCATCACAACAAAATAAACAGTCATCATCTCGGTGTCGCTCCATTGAGAGATGCGATTAATTACTTCCTGTAGTCCAGGTCGGTGGCCTAAACGTTTTGCGGGGGTTGCCTGCGGATGATGAGCTTCGATTTGAACCCCCAGCAATGGCACAGGGGTACCGTGCGTCGGGAAACCGTCACTGTATTAATTTATTTTTATTTCGTTGAATTTTGTGCCAATAAGTTGGCGTCATCCGGGGTGAATTGGACGTGCTTGAGGTGGCTTGGGATGGCCTTCACCGGGCGGTGAAATGGCGCAGAGAAACGAAAACCTGTGGGAGCGAGCTTGCTCGCGAAGGCATTGGGTCAGCCAACATCAATGTTGAATGGCACACCGCTTTCGCGAGCGAGCTCGCTCCCACAGGCTTTCTCTTGGTTGGCTGGTATTGTGCCGTCGGCCTGTTTTATGAGGACCTGGCAGTGCCCGTTTGGACAAGCTTGGCCTCGAGCCATTCCTTCAGCGCCAGCGTGGCGGAGGAGGCGAATTTCGCCGAGGGCCGGATAAGGTAGATCCCTCCTTTGGCCCCCAACTCCCAGTCCGGTAATACCCTGACCAGTTCTTTGTTTGCCAACGCACGGCTGAACAGCCACTCCCCCGCACCCAGGATGCCGGTACCTGCAATGGCCGCGCTCAAAAGCGCTTCACTGTCGTTGGACACCAGGGAGCCTTGAGGGCGTACGGTCACTTGTTCACTGGCACTGATCAGCTTCCATTCAGGATAAGACGCCAGCCCCGTGAACCCCAGGCAGTTATGATGGGTCAGCTCCGTGGGTGATGCTGGCCAGCCATATCGTTCGATATAACCAGGAGACGCGCAAAGAATGCGCCGATGATCGCCGAGGCGCTTGGCAATCAGGCGGCTATCGTTGAGTTCCCCCAGGCGTATCGCCACATCGAAGCCTTCGGCGATCACATCAACCAAGCGCTCGCTGTAGTTCACGGTGAGCGTCAAATGTGGATGGGCCGCCAGGAACTCCGGCAGTATCGGCGCCAACCAGAGCCTGCCCAGGGCGGCCGGCACCGCCAGCCGCAGATTGCCGCGCACCTCGGCAGCCCCTGACGCTGCCTCTTGTTCTGCTTCATCCATCAACTCGGTTGCCAACCGCAGGCGCTTGACCAGAAGGGTTCCTGCCTCTGTCAGGCGGATATGGCGGGTGCTGCGTTCTAGCAGCCTGACCCCCAGCCGGGCTTCCAGCGCCGCGAGGCGCTTGGAAATGATCGTGGGGTGGCGCTGCAAAAGCCGAGCGGCCGCCACAAATGAACCTTGCGATTCGAGCGCGAGCAACGCGGCAAATTCGTCTGTGTGGCGGCTATCCAGTGTGATCACGTGTCCACGGCCTCCAGGCTTCTCAAGGACATCTCAGGGAGTGAGCAGGAGAGTACCTGAAGCGCGGCCGCTTTCCAGGTCCGCGTGGGCTTGTGCGGCGTTCTCCAGCGGGTAGGTTTTCCAGACGGCGGGTTCGATGATCCCGGCCTGGAGTGCAGCCAGGACGTCATTGGCGCGCGCCTGATACTCCTCGACGCTGCTGGTGTGGGCGGCAATCGAAGGGCGGGTGAGGAACAGCGAACCCTTGGCATTCAGCAGGCCCACTTCGACCGCTTGTGGCGCGCCTGACGACGCGCCGAAAGACACCATCAGCCCGCGCGGGCGCAGGCAATCGAGCGATGCCGCGAACGAGAGACGTCCAATCGGGTCGTAAACCACATCGGCCTTCTTGCCGTCGGTGATTCGAGCCACCTCCTGCGCCAGTGTCTGTGCATCGAAAACCAGGACATCATCGCAGCCCAGTGCACGTGCCTTCTCGACGCTTTGCGCACGAGAGACGACACCGATCACGAAAGCGCCCAGGTGCTTGGCCCACTTGGCCATGATGGCGCCCACACCGCCGGCGACGCCATACAACACCATGACCGTTCCCGGCCCCACCGGATAAGTGCTCTTGAGCAGGTACTGGGCCGTGATGCCCTTGAACAGAACGGCGGCGGCATCCTGGAAACTGATCGAGTCGGGAAGGGGCACCAGTTTCCCGGCCGGAACCAATCGACCACTTGCGTAGGCACCCAACGGGCCGGTGGCATAAGCCACGCGATCACCCACTTTGACTTGAGTGACATCCGGCCCCACGGCAGCGACCACCCCGGCCCCCTCCAGACCCAACCCCGACGGCAGGGCGACGGGAACCGCGCCGTTGCGCTGGCTGACGTCGAGGTAGTTGATACCAATGGCATGCTGCTCGACCCACACTTCACCGAGGCCGGGCGCAGCATGATCGTTTTGTCGGACCTCTAGAACGTCCGGTCCACCTGTGGATGAAAAACCAACGACAGTGACCATCTCAGCGACTCCTCAGGGTTTGAAATAGATGTCACTGGAGGATGATTGCAGATCAGTGCATGGACAATACCTTGGATATGCATGGCATAGCTGCACCTTATGCAGCAATCCGCTTGCTCGAATCCGTGGTTGGGCTGACCCTGTCTTTGCTTGGATTCCTGTAGTTTTTTATCACCTGCATCGCACTTTTACCCACAAAGGACTTGGTGGCAGCAGAACCGACTATTCTTTCGGAACACTGCCTTCTTGGCAAAAAGGGACGTCATGCCAGACATCGATCGCACCACCGGCCCCACACACGACATCACATGCGTTGATCGAACCTGTTCGATTGGGCCCAGGTTTCCAGGATCCTCGTTACTCCAGATGGCTTTAATGACGGTGTCCTGCCTTTTCACGGCAACTTCCGCATACAGCCAGGACCTGTCAACCGTAGCGGGGCTCGAAAACACCACGGTCACGGTGATGCAAGCGCAGGAGGTCGTTGCCAGGGCCACCCTTGGCGCCGCGCGCTGGAGCGGCCCTGTGTCCGGCCCGCAAGCCCAGCGGGGCAAGAGCATCGTGCTTGTCGCAGAAGATTTGCGTAACGGAGGCATTGTCGGTGTCGCGCAGGGTGCCCGGGAGGCCGCCAATGCGTTGGGCTGGACGCTGAAGATATTCGATGGTGCCGGCTCATCGGCCGGGCGCGCAAAAGCCTTTGCCGATGCCCTGGCCGCGAAGCCTGACGGCCTTATCCTGTGCGGCTCCGACGCTCTTGAGAACAAGGCCGCGCTGCTGCACTTCGCCAACAAGGAGATACCGGTGGTTGGCTGGCACGCCGGGGCACGCCCGGGGCCGATTGACGGCACGCCGGTGGCCATGAATGTCACGACTGACCCGCTTGACGTGGCGCGTCTCACGGCCATGGCGGCAGTGGCGCAATCAAATGGACGCGCCGGCGTGGTCATCCTGACCGACTCCAAGTACAGCATTGCCATGGCGAAAGCCAAGGCCATGGAAGACGTCATTCGGGCCTGTCGTGAATGTACGTTGCTGGAGGTGCGCGATGTGGCGATCTCCGAAAGTGGCGAGAGGATGCCGGCGGTGACCAAGGAATTGCTTCAGCACTATGGCAAACGCTGGACCCATGCGTTGGCTATCAACGACATCTATTTTGACTATTCGATTGCCTCGCTGACCGCCGCCGCCATACCCAGTGACGGCATCAGTCTGTTGTCTGCCGGTGACGGCAGCGCTTCGGCTTTCCTGCGCATACAGGCAAAAACCTACCAGACCGTGACGGTGGCCGAGCCGCTCAACCAGCATGGCTGGCAAGTGATGGATGAGTTGAACCGGCTGTTTGCAGGTCAGCCAGTGAGCGGCTTCGTCGCGCCGATTCACTTGGTCAATAACGACAATATCGCCTTCGATGGCGGGAAAAAATTCCAGTACGATCCTGACAATGGCTATCGAGACATCTATCGCCACCAATGGAATCCCTGATGTTGGACGTGACTTCCCGGCTTGGACGCCAGCTATTGCCCCAATCGCTGCGCGCACAATTCACCCTGGCGTTCCTGACGCTGGCGCTGCTGATCCTGGCAGGTGGTGCTACAGCGGTCTACGCGCTGCGCACCTCGAACAGCGCGACTCGACAACTGACGGATGAACGACTGGTCCGCATGCAAAATGGCCAAGACATGGTGCAGCGCACCTTGCTGATCGAACGCCAGACTGACCAGCTTCTGACAACCCGTTCCTCCGACATCCTGCGTTCAAGCTATGCAGCGACCGTCGAACAGCTTGAAGCCCTCGATCAACTGGTGCAGCAACTGACTGCCGCAAACAGTGGCGTGGCGATACTCGACATGCATCAGTCGAGTCAGATGTTCCGCAATACCGCCAACATCGTGGCGCAACTGCGAGAAAGCCTGCTGCAAACCGAGGTCACCTTCGAGCAGGCCCTGGCGGATCACACTGCTCGATTAACGGCGGCCCAGACCCGGGCCAGCCTGGAGTTGGCGGTGCTGCTTTTCGATCTGCCGCAGGCCGTTGACAGTGAGGCCGTGCAACGGCTGCGGGCCCGATATGAGCGCCTGCCACGCACCGTCGGCGCGTTATCCGACGCTGAGGTGCAGATTCCGGATCTCTTCTCCCTGCGCCAGACGCTCATCAATCAACACAACGTCCTGCAGCGTTTCAACGAGCAACTCAAGAATGAGGCCGGGGTCCTGGTCGCGGTGGCCCGTACGCAATCGAATGCCTACACCCAAGACTATCGCGAAGCGGTACAGCGTCTGGTTGAGGCCTCGAATCGCAGCCAGCGATGGGTGCTGATCATGTTGGGCGCCAGCCTGGTATTCGCCTGGTTCGTGACCCGGGTTTTCATGGGCCGTCATGTGCTCGTGCGCCTGAATGAAATAAGCCGGCAATTGCGTCAGGAACACACGGACAAAACGCATTTGATGATGGCCGACCATGGGAGGGACGAGATCGGCAACATGGCGCGGGCGGTGAATCAATTTCTCGAAGACCGACTTCAACTGGAGAAAAGAACGGCCCAACTGAGTATCGCCACAGAACGGCTCGCCGTGCAAAACGATCGATTGGAGCAGGAGGCCATCGTTCGTGCCGGACAAGGTCATGTCCTGGAACTGATCGCCAGGAGCACCGAGCTTACAGAAGTGCTCGATAGCCTGGCGCACCTGGTCGAGTCCCAACTGGAGGGCATGAAGGTCTCCATCCTGCTGCTGGATGAGGAGGGCAAACATTTGATGCACGGGACTGCACCCAGTTTGCCGAAAGCCTATAGCGAGCTCATCGACGGAATTGAAATCGGTCCGGACGTCGGTTCATGTGGTACCTCGGCGTATCGACGAGAGCCGGTCATTGTCACGGACATCGAGCAGGATCCACTGTGGGAAGCGTACCGTTCACTGGTGGCGCCCTATGGGTTTCGCGCCTGCTGGTCGACGCCGATCCTGTCCCATGAGCGAAAGGTCTTGGGTACCTTTGCCTTGTATGCCAACACCGTGCGCAGCCCCAGCGCGGCCGAGACGCAACTGATCGACATGGCCACACCGCTTGCCGGCATTGCGATAGAACGCCAACTGACCGAAAAGCGCATTCGCTTTATGGGCGACCATGACGCCCTGACCGGGCTGCCGAATCGCACGCTGCTCGAAGACCGCCTCAAGCAGGCGATGCTATATGCCCAGCGCTACAACCGGCTGGTGACAGTGGTGTTTCTCGACCTGGACAAATTCAAACTGGTGAATGACAGCCTTGGGCACAGTGCCGGGGACGAACTGCTGAAAACCGTCGCCCAGCGCATGCTGGGATGTGTACGGCGTACCGACACCGTGGTGCGACTGGGTGGCGACGAGTTTGTGATCATCCTGTTCGACCAGCCCTCGGACCTGGACGGCGTGACGCCCGTCCTGCACAAGATCCAGGAAGCCATCCTGCGGCCGATTCAACTCAGCGGCCATACGCTCCACGTCACCTGCAGCATGGGGTTGGCCACGTACCCTACCGATGGCACAGACACCGACACGTTGCTCAGCAATGCGGACGCCGCCATGTACCGTGCCAAGGAGCTGGGGCGCAACAGCTTCCAGTTCTATACGAGCGAGATGAATAACAAGGTCCAGGGCAAGCTCGCCATGCAAGACGGGCTGCGAAGCGCACTCAACAATGATGAGTTCCTGCTGTTGTACCAGCCACAAGTGGATTTGCAGTCAGGCCAGATCATCGGCGTGGAGGCATTGATCCGCTGGCAGCATCCCGAGCTCGGCATGGTCTCTCCCATCAAATTCATTCCCCAGGCCGAAGAGACCGGGCTGATCGTGCCCATCGGCGACTGGGTGATTCATAGCGCCTGCAGACAGAACAAGGCGTGGCAGGATGCCGGCTGGCCGCCGATCACCATGTCGGTGAACATCTCGGCTCGCCAGTTCATCGAAAGGGACCTGATCGACCGGGTGATGCATGCCTTGCAGGAATCCGGACTGGACCCGATGTACCTTGAGCTGGAGCTGACCGAAAGCCTGATCATGCAAGACCTTCAGCAAGCCATCAGCAAAATGAAGGCCCTGCAAGCCATGGGGATCAGCCTTTCGATCGACGACTTCGGCACCGGCTACTCCAGCCTCGCCGCATTGAAAAGCTTCCCGATCGCGAGGCTCAAGATCGATCAGTCTTTCGTGCGTGATCTGCCCGACAACGAGAACGACAAAGCCATCGCCACCGCCGTGATTTCGTTGGGGCACAAGCTGAATCTCAAGGTCATTGCCGAAGGGGTCGAAACCGAGGAGCAGCAAACCTTCTTGCGTGATAACGGCTGCGATGAAATCCAGGGGTATTTTTTCAGCAAGGCGGTCAGCGCGCAGGAGATCGGTCTGTTGTTGCGTATGCCCCGCCTGCCTCACGCGAGCCGTATTGCGAGCCCTGGTACGCCCAGGCAAAACAAACGTGATGTAAAACGCCCGAGCGGTCCAGTGTCTGGGCATTGATGACTCACTTCCATCGCTGATGCCTGGATTGTTCACGAATTGTGTTCCACACCATCACCTGAAGGCTATTGATGGGTTTTTCATTGCGAATATTCTTGGTCATCCGTGACCCGGCACAACAGAGCGCATCGCAATGAACAACCCTCGTACCCTCTATCAGAAGCACATCGACAGCCACACTGTCGCTACCCTGGACGATCAAGGGCACGTGTTGCTCTACATCGACCGCCAGGTGGCCAACGAATACACCAGCCCCCAGGCCTTCAGCGGGCTTCGCGAGGCCAAGCGTGGCGTATGGCGTCCTCGCGCAACGCTGGCGGTCGTCGACCATGTCAACCCGACCAGTCCAAGCCGTATCGCGGCCATGCCCGATGCTGGTGGCGCCTTGCAGGTCGCGTATTTCGAAGAGAACTGTCGGGACTTCGGCATCGAGCTTTTCGATGTGCTGGACAAGCGTCAGGGGATAGAGCACGTGGTTGCGCCGGAGCAGGGGTTTATCTTGCCCGGTATGGTGGTGGCAGCTGGCGACAGCCATACCACGACCTACGGGGCGCTGGGGGCGTTTGGTTTTGGTATTGGCACCTCAGAAATCGAGCATCTGCTGGCGACGCAGACGTTGGTCTACAAGCGCCTGAAAACCATGCGTGTCATGGTCACTGGCAAGCTGGGCATGGGCGTGACCTCAAAGGACATCATCATGGCCTTGATCGAAAAGATCGGTGCGTCGGGAGCGACCGGTTACGCCATTGAGTTCGCCGGTCCTGTCATCAACGCATTGAGCGTTGAGGCGCGGATGACCATTTGCAACATGGCTGTGGAGGCCGGCGCACGGGGAGCATTCATGGCGCCTGATGAAAAGGTGTTTGCCTACGTCAAATCCAAGCCCCTAGCCCCTCAAGGCGAACATTGGCGTGTCGCCGAAGAAAACTGGCGCGAACTGTTCACCGACGAAGGCGCAGTGTTCGACCGGGAAATCCTGTTGGACGTGGAAGCTCTGGAGCCGATGGTGACCTGGGGAACCAGCCCGGACCAGGCATTGCCTGTTGGTGGCAGTGTTCCTGACCCGGCGACCGTCACCGATCCGATCTTGCGCCAAGGCATGCAGCGCGCCTTGACCTACATGGGCCTGGAGGCGGGCATGTTGTTGCGCGATGTGCAGATCAGCCATGCGTTTATCGGCTCGTGTACCAATGCGCGTATCGAAGACTTGCGTGATGTTGCCCGTGTGGTGAACGGTAGGAAAGTTTCTCCGACAGTGCGGGCCATGATCGTTCCTGGATCGACGCAGGTGCGTGCCCAGGCGGAGGAGGAGGGCTTGGCCAGGATCTTCCTCGAAGCGGGTTTTGAATGGCGCCAGTCTGGATGTTCGATGTGCCTGGCCATGAATGATGACGTACTTGCTCCGGGCGATCGTTGTGCGTCCAGCACCAACCGAAATTTTGAAGGTCGCCAGGGGGCGGGCGCACGGACCCACCTCATGAGCCCGGCGATGGTTGCCGCCGCGGCCATCCGTGGTCGCCTGACGGATGTTCGCCTGTTGGCCGAGGAGGCTTGAGCCATGCAACCTTTTGAGATCGTGACCGGGAAAGCCGCACCTTTGCTCGCGTCCAACATCGATACCGACGTCATCATGCCCAAGCAGTTCTTGAAGGGGATCGACCGAAGCGGTTTGGATAAAGGGGTGTTCTTCGACCTGCGCTTCCTTGAATCCGGTGAGACAAATCCAGACTTCATCCTCAATCAACCGGCCTGGAGCGGGGCCAGTTTCCTGGTGACCGGGCCCAACTTTGGCTGTGGTTCCAGTCGCGAGCATGCGGTATGGGGGCTCAAGCAGCTGGGGATTCGTGCGCTGATCGGGACCAGCTTTGCCGGCATCTTCTATGACAATTGTCAGCGTAACGGCGTGCTTGCGATACAGCTTTGCGAAGCGCAGCTACAGAGATTGGTTCGCGTCGTGAACACTGGGGCTACCGCGACGATCAGCGTCGATCTGCCGAACCAGAAGATTTGGCTAAGCGAGGGGTCGGTCATCGAGTTCACAATCGATGCGTTGCGCAAGCAATCGTTGTTGTCGGGGTTGGACACTATCGGCGCTACCTTGCAGCGGGCGGCGCAGATTCGTGATTTCGAAGCGCGTCACTACGCAGAAAATCCGTGGCTGAACTGAGCCCCCCTGGCGCGCTCGCCAAACGCTCAAACGAGGGCGAGCGCCTTGAAATGTTCCTCGAAGAACTCGATACAAGCCCTAAGCTTGGCAGACTGGCTGGCACGTGTCGGGTAGATGGCCCAGACATCGGCACTCTGGGCGTAGTCAGGAAGCACGTGGACCAGTTGTCCGCTTTCAAGCAAGGGCTTCACGTCCCATAAGGAACGCAGGATGATGCCTGCGCCACTCAAGGCCCAGCGCAACACAATCTCGCCATTGTTCGATGACAACGGGCCGTTGACGCGAATGGACTCTTCAACGCTGTTCTTCGTCAGGTTCCAGATGCCAAAGGCGTTGTTCCGCTCCTTGAGCACCAGGCAATCATGCCGGGCCAGATCATCCAGGGATGTCGGCAAGCCGCGCTTCTCCAGGTACCCAGGGGTTGCACAGAGCACCCTGCGGTTACTCACGAGTTTTTTTCCCAGAAGTTGTTGAGGGAGGTCGTAGCCCACCCTGATTTCGAGATCGAAGCCTTCATTGACGATATCGACCATGCGATCAAACACGTCCAGGCGAATCTCCAATCGAGGGTACAGTTGCGAAAGCGCGGCGACCGCGGGCGCGACATGGTTACGGCCAAAGCCGAAAGAGCTGCAGATCTGCAGGCTCCCCTGCAATTGCTGGCGGGAGTCGGTCAACTCGCTGATGAAGTCATCCATATCGCCCAGGAGTCGAGTGGCGAAAACGCGGACACGTTCGCCGTCATCGGTCAATGCGACACGCCGGGTTGTCCGGTGCAATAGCTTGGCGCCCAACGTTGCCTCAAGGACGGAGATTCGCTTGCTGACATACGCCGGCGAAAATCCCAGCGCCTCGGCAGCATTGCCAAAGCCGTTTTTCCGGATGACGGTGAGGAACACACGCAGGTCCTCCGGCAGCAAGGATTGTTCTCGATGTGCAGGCTTGCGTCTCATGGCTCGGATTATTCCAATGATGTTATCGGCGTCAGTTTGCAATGGATGCGCTAAAAGTCCATGCATTGCAATGCAAGCGCCCATCGATCACGCCCCTGATATCTGCTTTTAACACGCCTGTCTGAAAATAAAAAATAGCTTAGAAGCCCTGGTGCGATATTAATCGGGTTATTCCTGTAATGCCCGGCTCGTCGTTTGTTTGTTAATGATATATGGATAAATTCTGTCCACTTGTAAGCGCAGTTGCAGTCATTATTATTGGTGTACTGAGTGGTCTAGAAGAGGTTGTTATGGCGCAGTTATTTGACGGTTGCGTAAAAGTGATCGTGCCCTGTGGTTCTTTGGGGGCGGGTGTTCGAGAAGAAGAAATTGCTTATGGACTGGCAGCAGGGGCGCAAGTAATCGCCACGGACGCAGGTTCAACGGACAGTGGTGCGGCGTATCTTGCACTTGGCAAGTCCAAGAACAACCGAGGCGCGGTAAAGCGTGACCTGACGATATTGATGAAAGCGCAGGCGCGATCCGGTGTGCCGATAATTGTTGGCACAGCAGGGCAGGCGGGTGGCGATATCAATCTGGAGTGGACGCGCGATATTGCCCTGGAAATCGCCAAGGAGTTGGGCGTGTCGCCGAAGATTGCGCTCATCTATTGCGAGCAAGACAAGGACACCATCAAGAAGCTGAATGCAGAAGGTCGTATCAAGCCGCTCCCGCCTCATGGCGAGTTGGAAGACGCGACGGTGGAGAGTTGCGAGCACATTGTCGCGGCACTGGGGGTGGAACCTTTTATCGCTGCCCTGGACGGCGGTGCCGATATCATATTGGCCGGCCGCGCGACCGATACCGCCGTCATCGCCTGCTATCCCATCTGGAAAGGCGCACCGTGGGGGCCGTCCTGGCATGCCGGCAAGACGGGCGAATGCGGCGTGCAGTGTGCCGTCAACCCTACGCTTGGATCGGGCATTTTGCTGAGTGTTGATGCGAACGGCTTCGAAGTCGAGCCTTTGAGCCAGGACAACCAGTGCACGCCCCATAGCGTCTCGGCCCATATGCTGTATGAAAACAGCGACCCGTTCCGGTTGGTAGAGCCTGGCGGCATCTTGAATGTTGCCCAGGCGCGTTATGCCGATTTGAATGGACGTGCTGTTCGGGTAGAAGGCTCGCGCTGGGAGACGATGCCCTACACGATGAAGTTGGAGGGGGCCGCCGCCGGTTTATATCAAACAATCATGTTGGTGGGCATTCAGGACCCGGATGTGCTCAATGATGTCGATGGGTTTCACGATCGTTTGCTGGAAGCGCTTTACACCAGAACACGCCAGTCCATTCCAGCCGAAGAATTGGGCGAGTTTCATATTTCCCTGCGGATGTATGGGTGGAATGGTGTCACCGGGGTAAAGCCGCCTGTCGGAACATCGCCACCCACTGAAATAGGCATGTTGTTTGTGGCCACTGCCGCCACTCAGGACATGGCCAATACAATTGCCCATGCTTGTAATCCCTACTTCTTTCATTATCCCAGTGTCATGGGCAAGGAATTACCTTCGTACGGATTCGCCTTTACACCTGCGGATATACCCCGAGGCCAAATTTATGAGTTCAAGTTGAATCATGTGGTGCAACTTGAGAATCCCATGGAGTTGGTACGTCTTAAATGGATTGATTTGTCGGATACGTCGATGGCGATGAAGGAGCTTGCACAATGATTAAGTTGCGTGATGTTTGTCGGCATGTCCGATCGAAACAAGCGGGGCCGTTCTGGATTACGTTTGATATTTTTTTCAACGGACGCGAGAGCTTCGAGCGCTATTGCGATTGTGCCGCTCTGTCTCCGGCGCAATTCGCCAGGCTCTACGGCACCGATCCCGAACGGGTCAAGCGCATTGCGGTGCCGGACCTGGAGATGGTCAAGATTTCTTATCCCCGTGCAACGCCACAAGGCGGCATGGTCGAGCGTGACATGCATGCCGGCCAGCAATACGTCCGCTTGCTTGACGTGGTCATCGACTGAGACGACGGGCGCCAAGTCGCGCCTTGATCTGTTCGCCTCATGGACGAGGACTGACCCACCTATTCAATCCGAGGTAGTTATGACGGACTCGACCGTTGCGGTGCGGCTTGCACGCTATGCCCACGCATTCAGAAAACAGCACCTGCCCGAAGCGATCATCCACCTTGTACGCCAGCGCTTTATCGACAGCCTGGCGTGCGTGCTGGGCGCCTATGGGGCTGATCCGGTAAAGGCAGCGGTGTGTTACGCTGCCGCCAACACCGCGAAATCATCCAGCGTATTTGGTACACACCTGCAAACGACGCCTGAAATTGCCGCCTTCACCAATGGCCTGATGGTTCGTTTCCTGGACTATAACGACGGATATATGGGCCTGGAGCCGGGCCATCCGAGTGACAACATTCCAGCCTGTCTCGCCGTGGCGCAAGCCGAAAATGCAACTGGGGCTGAACTGATTTCGGCCATCGTCCTGGCCTATGAAATCCAGATGCGCTTGCAGGATGCGGCATGCTTGAACAAGCGTGGCTGGGATCACGTCAATTACGTCAACGTCGCGATGGCTGCAGCGGCTTCCAACCTGATGAAGCTGGACATGGCGCAGACGGAGCAGGCGATCAACATTGCCGTGAGTGGTCACTTGGCCATGCGCCAGGTGCGCAGTGGAACGTTGTCCGACTGGAAGGGCTGCTCTGCGGCCAACGCCGCGCGCAACGCCATTTTCGCCGCTCAGTTGGCGCGCCATGGCATGACGGGGCCGTCGCCGGTATTTGAAGGTGACATGGGGTTCTTCAAGCTGGTTTCCGGGCCGTTCGATCTGGATACGGAGCGTTTTGGTACGCCCGACAATGGTGATTACGCCATACAGCGCTCCCTAACCAAGACATTCCCCACCAATGGTGAGCTGCATAGCGCTGTCTGGGCCGCGCTTGATATTCGCAAACGCATCGATGGTGTAGAAGACATTGCCGCCATTACGATCGAAACGTCTGAATTCAACCGTCGGGTATTGGCGGATACGCCCGAGAAATGGTTGCCGAAAACCAGGGAGACGGCAGACCACAGTCTGCCTTATAACGTGGCTCGGGCCTTGCTCGATGGCGACATCACGGTGGGCTCCTATTGCCCTGAGAAGATTGCCGATCCTGCGGCGATTGCCTTGATGGAAAAGGTCAACGTAGTCGAGGACCCGGCGCTGACCGCACTGTTCCCACGGCATCTTGCCAATCGTGTCAGCGTGACTCTGATGTCCGGCGAGCAAGTCGTGAGTGAGATGATCACCGGGCCCGGGTCAGTCGAAACGCCGATGACCGATGACGATTTTGAACGTAAATTCCGACGCATGGCCATGCCGCATATCGACGCATCGGCACAGGCCAAAGTGCTTGGGTTCGTTGCTGGCCTTGAGAAGCAAACCGAGTTCCAGTCGCTGTTTGCGGCGATGGCTATCCCATAGCAGGTCTGTCGCTCCAATGCGTTTTCGCCAAAGGAGTGAGCGGGGCTTAGCGGCGGCCGGTCGTGGTTGCCGCAGGCAGGGTCCCTACGTAACGGGCGCGAGGGCGGGCTTCATGGTGCTGGTTGTATTGCTCGCTGGCATGGGCTATCCAGCCAATCAGGCGACCGACGCCCGCCAATGAAATTTCCTGTCCATGCAGCCCAAACTTCTGACCGATGAAACTCACCAGCAGGATGAATTCCGGCGGATACGCAACGAGTTCCGAGGCCACCGCAAAAGCTTTCTGCAGTTTTGCAAATTCGGCATCGCCATCGAACGCGGCGGTCAACGCCGCCATGAGATTAGTGGCTCGTGGATCGTTGATGGAATGGACATTGGGACCGAACCCGACAATGTGTCCGTCCTGGCTGTAGCGCTGCAGAATAGGTCGCGCAGGGTCCGCGGCCGTACAGATTTCCTCGATCATCCTGCTGGCGGCTTCATTTCTTCCATAGGCAATTTTGTGACCCCGCGCCGCGGCAAGTCCGGCGATGACCGCGTAATAGGGGGTAGCGCCAGTCGTGGCGGCGACGCGCACGCTGTGGGTGGTGTGATCCAGCTCATGGTCGATACTGAGGATCAACAGGCGGCGGATCAGGTCCGCATGCTCAGGCCGGACGCCGCAGGCCTGGGTGATGAACTCGTGCAAGGGTTGCGCACTCGGTTCGGTCGCTCCCACCACCAAGGCGGCAAACCACCTCACGACATCGGCGCCGGTGCGCGCGTAGCTGGTCGTGGAAAGGTCGAAGGCCTTGGGATTTTCTCTTTGCACCAAGGGGAAAAGCGCGATGGCTTTTTCCTGGGCGGACATGTGCTCGTAGATCTTCAGCAGCTTGACGCTGTCCTTCGGAGCACGAGGCAGTGACGGGCCGAATGCCGCAGGCACTTGCCAGATCAATTCGGCGACTTCTTCGACCGTTGCGCGGTCAGCAAGCTCGACGACGTCATGGCCCCGATAAAACAGGCCATCATCGGTGATCAGCGTAATCGCGCTGTCCGACGGTGACGAGCGCTTGGGCGCGTGTTTCTCACCTGTCGGTCTCTTGACCAATCGCTGGATGTCTTCGGCCCAATAGCGGCGTTTGGGCGTACCCGGGATCTTGAGGGAACGGATATTTTTGCGGCTGACGTAGGCGTACAGCGTCGGCAGGCTGATTCCGAGTAGGGCTGCCGCCTCTTCTGCCGAAAGGTAGAGGTCTTCTTGTTCTGGCATGACAATTCCGGTCAAGTTGATTTGAATGTGTACATGTTTATTAGATATACCGAAATTTCGTCAACCTCTACAAGGATTAAATTTTCATCCAGTTATGCTTTGAGTTGTTCGTTCAGGCCGACGCAGTCGAGGGGGAATATTGACAAAAAAAATCAAGATTTACAGGCTTTCACCCCCTATGTAGATTTTGATTGCGCAAAAGTTGTTCACATTGATTTTCGATGGCATCGATAAAAATAAAAACGAAAAGGTGAAACGCATGGCTTGGTTAGGTTTCGCAATGGTCGTCACGTTTATGGCACTGATCATAAGCAAACGACTTTCTGCTGTGACGGCACTCATCCTCATTCCGGTTGCTTTCGGGCTGGCCAATGGGGCGGGACCGGAACTGGGTGGGATGGTGATGGACGGCGTCAAGCAAGTAGCGCCCACCGCACTGATGTTGATGTTTGCAATCCTGTATTTCGCGATCATGTTTGACGCCGGGCTCTTTGAGCCTGCGGTACGGCGGATTCTGCGGTTTGTCGGCAATGATCCTCTTCGAGTCGTGCTGGGCACCGCACTGTTGGCCACTGTTATCTCATTCGACGGAGATGGTGCGACGACGGTCTTGATCGTCACGACAGCGTTCCTGCCGCTCTATCTGCGCCTCGGGATGAACCCGCTCATTCTGGCGTTGATGCTCCTGCTGACCAATACCGTGGTGAACCTGATCCCCTGGGGAGGGCCGGTCGCTCGCGCTGCCAGTGCCCTTCACCTTGATGTGGCGGATATGTTCCTGGGCCTGGTACCGGCCATGTTCGCGGGGCTTGCCTATGCGTTCGTCGTGGCGTTCTGGATCGGCCGCAAGGAACGGCGCCGCTTGGACTGGACGCCCGGTACCCGGGACGTTGCACCGGAGGAGGTCGCCTTGCCGACCGTACAATCCGAAACGCAGCGGCCGAAGCTTTTTTGGGTCAACCTGGCGCTCACCGCTGGGCTTATGTACGCCATGGCGACAGGGCTGGCACCTTTGCCGATGCTGATGATGGTGGGTTTTTCCCTCGCCCTGCTGATCAACTATCCGCGCTTGTCGGAACAGAAGGCGCGGGTCGCGGCTCACTCTGAAAGTGTGCTGATGGTCATCGCTCTGATATTTGCGTCAGGTGCGTTCACAGGGATTTTGTCAGGCACCGGAATGATCGATGGCATGTCAGGGAAAATTGTCCAGCTGATTCCCGACGGTGGCGGACAATACTTCAGCATCATTACCGCACTGGTGGCCTTGCCGCTGAACTTCCTGTTGTCCAATGACGCGTTCTTCTTCGGCATCTTGCCGGTGCTGGGTGCGGCGGGTGCCGAGTACGGTATTGATCCCATGCACATCGCCCGCGCGGCGGTACTGGGCCAGCCAGTCCATGCACTCAGCCCATTGGTTGCCGCGGTTTATCTCATTAGCGGGATCATCAAGCGCGATATGGGTGATATGCAACGATACTGCCTGCTCTGGGCCATAGGTAGCAGCCTTGTCCTGATTGTAACGGCTGTTATTACACGGGCAATTATCTGATCAATTAGTTTACTGCACCGAAGTTACACGGGCGCCAAGTCGCGTCTGCTCACGTCAAAATAAAAATAATAGATGAGGTGGTCGATGAAATCGATTAACGCCGTCGCGGTGACGTTGCTGTCGACATTGTTTGTATCTGATCTTTGTCTTTCGGCAACCATCAGCAATCCGGACAGGTTTCAGCATGAAGGCAAGTTGAATGCTTATCTTCGATCGATGTATATCAATACGCGGATATCCAACGATTTGATCGAAGATCGTTTCGGTGGTTTTCCGGACGGCTCCGAGTTGGGCGGGACAGGGGTGGGGGCGATCCTGGACTATAACTCCAGTTATTGGGCCGGTGTCGCAGGGTTCGATGCCTCGTTGTATGGCGTGGCGATGATCGACTCCAAAGACAATGGTCGGGACCTGTTTGACGACACCGACGGTAGCAACGGCGGCTTCGCAAAAGTCGGTCAGAGTTACTTCAAGTTGCGTTACGAGGGCGACGGCTGGAACGCCGACTCGCAAATAGGCCGGGGCCGGTTCGATGCGGGGACATTGGTCACCCTCGACACTCGGATCGTTCCGGGATCCTATCAAGGAGGCCGGGCTCACCTGAATTTTACCGAGATGGGCATCGGCCCGCTTCCCGGTACGCTGGGGTTTGAAACCGCTTACATCAACCGCACATCGCCTCGGGACCGGGAAGACTTCGAACACCTGCAGAGCCAGTCTGGCGAGGAAATAAAGGACCTGTACACCTATGGCGTCAAATACGATTTGAAGGCCATCGAGCTGGGTTACGACCATGGTGTATCGCGGGACTTCAATGAGAACACCCGTTATGGACTGACGCTGAAAGCACCTCTCGGCGATAAAGCCGGCATTGTATTGGACGCTCAATATTATGAGTTTGAAAAGGCCGGGCGAATCTGGACGCGCGATTGGCAGGCCGGCCAAGCCGCTTATGACGATGACGCGAAGTGGCTGAACATCAATGTGGGTTTGTTGTTCGATAAACTTCGCTTGGGCGTTTCATTTTCCGAGACAAAAGCCGAGTTGACCAACGGGCAATTGGGATACGCCTATTTCGATCATGGCGATAACGTCGATGGCAAGATGGATGCCTGGACCCGTTCTGGAAACGATTTTAATAACGACGGCGAGCGAACCTGGCAACTAGGGGCCGAGTATGACTTGAGCGGGCATTCGTTATTAGGGGCTTCGCTGGACGGTTTTAAAGTCATGACCATTTACAAACAAGGCGAGTTTGACGCTACCGACCCTTTCAGTGGCCGACGCACTGACGTGCGCGAACGGCAAAACGAATACCGTCTCTATTATCGTTTCGACGAAAAGGAGTATTCCGGCCTTTCCGTGGGTTTGATTTATATCGATTACCGAATCGACCAGGACTTTGTCGCCCTGGTGTCCGCTCAACCCGACAACGTCGTGACTGGCTCGGAAGCGCGGGTGTACCTGGATTACGCATTTTGATTGCCGGATATATATCGAGAGGCCAGTGATGTTTAAATCCCGCCACACCATAGTGGTTACGCAGCGGTTCTTCGATCCAGAAACCGTACACTTCCTAGAGAACCATGGCTGCGACGTTGTCATTGCGCAACTGGCCCAGGGGCAAGCGGATGGAGACCTGAGCGAACGCCAGTTGATCGATCTCCTGGCAGACGCCGACGGTTGGATCGTTGGGCACGCGAATGTCACATCGAGCCTGTTAAGCGCGCTCCCGCGTCTGCAAGTCATTGCCCGTCGTGGCGTGGGTTACGAGCGGGTCGATACTGCAGCAGTGGCTGCAGCGGGGAAGGTGGCGACCATCGCTATCGGCGGCAACGATGCAAGCGTCGCTGACCACACCGTTGCGTTGATGCTCGCCGTGTGCCGCCAGCTCAAACGCTGCCAGTTGGGGTTGTCGGCCAATGACTGGTCGATTCCCTTGGGAGGCGATCTGTACCGCAAGACCGTTGGCGTGGTCGGCTTGGGCCGGATTGGCCGGGGCGTGCTGCAGCGCTTGTCCGGGTTCGAAGTGAAGCCGCTGATCTACACCCCTCATCCAGACAGCGCACAGGTTGACGGCCTCCCTCGAAGTTGCTTTGTCGATCTGGAAACGCTGCTCGAGGAAAGCGATTTCATCACCCTTCATGCACCGCTCAACCCCCACACTCACGGGCTGATCGATAGCCGTGCGTTGAAGCGGATGAAACCCTCCGCGGTGCTGATCAATACCGCGAGGGGTGGGCTGGTGCGTGATGCGGATCTGCTGTGGGCCCTGCGGGAAAATCAGTTGGCCGGGGCAGGGCTCGACGTATTCGAAAGCGAGTCGGATCCAGTGCTTTCGGTCGTGACCGAACAACTCATCCAACTCCCCAACGTGATCGTGACGCCCCATGTCGGCGCCTCCACGGTCGAGGGGCTCAATCGTACCAATCTGATTGCCGCTCTATGTGCGGTGGCCGTTCTGGAGGGGCGTAGCCCGCCTGGCCATTGCGTCATCGCTGACGGACGTCGCTCTACAGGCTTGAAGGAGAATCCATGAATACCCCGATTAAGGTGCTGACGCCAACGGGCGCCATTGGCACCGGTTTCCCACGGGCGGCGTTTGAACAGGCGCTGCTGGAACGACCGGACGTGATTGCGATGGACGCGGGGTCTACCGACTCCGGTCCTCATTACCTGGGCACCGGCACGACCAAGGCTTCGGCCTCGATACTGCGGGCCGAGTTGCGCGTGTTCATGCAGGCGCGGGCGCAATTGGGCATCCCGCTGATCATCGGCAGTTGCGGCACCTGTGGCTCCGACGCAGGCGTCGACTTGATGCGCAGCCTGTGCGAGGAAATCGCCGTCGAACTCGGTCAGGCCGTGCGCATCGCAAGCCTTTACAGCGAACAACCGGCAAGCGTCGTGAAACAAGCGTTGGCGCAGGGGCGCATCAGGCCTTTGCAACTGGATCACATCGACGAGGCCCTGGTCGAACGCTGCTCGCGAATTGTCGCGCTGATGGGTGTGGAGCCTTTCATTCATGCGCTTGAAGAGGGCGCTGATATCATCCTGGCGGGTCGTTCCACCGACACGGCGGTGATGGCTTCGCTGCCGATCTTGCGCGGGGCCCATCAGGGCGCCGCGTGGCATGCCGGAAAGATCCTGGAGTGCGGCGCGTCCTGCACGACGACGCCCGCCAGCGCGGTGGTAATGGCCGCGATTGACGACACGGGATTCACCATCAAGGCCATCGGCGAGGACGCCCGGCTTACCCCACGTTCGGTCATGGCCCACATGCTGTATGAAAACAGCAACCCCTACGTACTCGTCGAGCCCGGTGGCGTACTGCACGTGGAGGGGGCGGTCTACACCGCGTTGGACGAACAGACCGTGCGGGTCGAAGGTTCGGTCTGGACGCCAAGCGAAGACTACACCGTCAAGTTGGAGGGGGCGGCGCCGTGCGGCTTTCAATCGGTGGTCATGAGTATTGTCCGTGATCCGGAGTACGTGGAGCGCTTCGATGAGTGGCTTGCCTATCTGGATTCGGTCATGCGTCAGCGAATCGAAAAACACCTGGGCATCGGTGCCGATGACTATGACTTGCAGTTCCGCGCCATCGGCAAGAATTCAGCCTTGGGAGCGCTTGAATCACGGGTGGGTACCCCCGTGGAAATCGGCGTCATGGCAATCGCGACGTCGGCGACCGCCGAGCGCACCCAGGACATGGTCGCGTTGCTCAATCCTTACCTGCTGCACTTTCCGTTGCCCGGCGACAAAGACCTGCCCACCCACGCGTTTCCTTTCTCGCCGGCCTCGATGGACCGGGGCGTGGTGCATGAGTTCGTGCTCAGTCATGTGATGGTCGTGGCGGATCCGTTGGCACCTTTCCGGTTTGTTATCAAGACAGTCGAGGGCGCGTGAGATGAACACTCTGCAAACATTGGGTTATGAGATCCGCTCCAAGAACGCCGGGCCGTTTTCCCTGACCATCGATGTGTTCTGCAAGGACTCGGACACCTTCGCGCAACTGGCAGCGGAGCCAAAGTTGCAAGCACCAGCGATTGCCGAGCTGTTCCGCAGGCCTGCGCAGTCGATCAGCGTTTTCCCCATCGAGGCGCTGAGCGTGATCAAGATCAGCCTGCCGCGTCCTGTGGTACAGGGCGCCTTGCAGGACCGCGACATGCATGGGGCTCAATGGGCATTCATCCTGCTCGACGCGCTAGGAACCGGTGAGGACGATCGGCCATGAGTCGCATTGAATGCCTGTCGGCGGATTCACCTCCGCCGGTTCACCCTGATCTGGTGGCCGTGGCTACGATGCTGCGCGAACAGGGGCTGCTGCCGATTGTTCATGGGGATGTGCAAAGTGTCCGGGCGCAACTGGAACGGATCAATGCCTGGGCGGCACACCGCAGCGTGCCGCTGTCCTATGAGCGCACCTTGGGGTTTGCCGTCGATGGCCGAACGGTGCCCTGCAAGCTCTATTGGCCGGAGGGCGATGAGACGCCTTGCTTGATGTTCTATTGCCATGGCGGTGGATTTCGCCACGGTTCGCTCGCCGGCTGGGACGCGCCGCTGCGCCAGCTGGTGCGCGACAGTGGCCTGGCGGTGCTGTCCATCGACTATGCGCTGTCGCCGGAACATCATTTTCCGGTGGCGTTCAACGAGGTGGTGTCGATTGTCAGCCGGGTCATCAAGCTGGGCGCGATCACCGATTGCCCTGTACGCGGTTATGCCCTGGGCGGGGATTCGGCAGGTGCCAACCTGGCCTTGGGGGCTGCGATTGCCTTACGCGATGCGGGATTTGATGTGCTGCAGCAGTTGTTGCTGTTCTACGGCAGCTACTCGCGCGACATGAGCTCTGATTCGTGGCAAAGGCTGGGTGGGTACGGGGGGCAGAATCTGTCGGTCGAGACCATGGGCGCCTACTGGGCGAATTACCTGCTCAATGACGAGGATGACTGGCGGGTGCAGCCGATCGTCGCTGACTTGGCCGGCCTGCCACCCGTGCGATTGGTGGTTGGCGAACTGGACCCGTTACTGGATGAAAACCGTGAACTGGCGAGCCGACTGGAAAGCGCGGGTGTGGCGACGAGCCTGCAAGTGCTCGCGAACATGACCCACGGATTTATCCGATTCAATGAGGTGGCCCCTGTCGTGGGCAATATCATTGCTGCGCAGGGCAGCGCTTTGCGCAAGGCACTTTTCGCTCAGGTGAACTGCCCATGAACCTGTTTCGAATCGCGGGCTTTGCACGAATTTGCATCGGCTCATTCGTCGTTATGGCGGCCAATGCCCTGGCGACTGGCACGCTTCCCGTTGGCCCAGACGCGGGAGACGGAACGCTGTCGGCGTTTTACCGCTGGCCTGAGGCAATGCCCGCGTTGCCCGGTGCCTTGCTGCGAAGCGAGACGCTGGCGGTGCAACCGCAACTGCCCGCGGCCGCGCAGGCTTTGCGCCTGCTCTACAGCTCAACCGACGAGCGCTGGCACTCCGGGCTCGTTCCGGTCAGCGGGGCGTTGTACCTGCCAAGGGGAAGTCCACCGGCGCAAGGCTGGCCGCTGTTGGCCTGGGCCCACGGTACGCTGGGGATTGCCGATGCCTGCGCGCCGTCCTGGACTGGATGGCGCGACCGTGATGCGGCGTACATCAATCGTTGGCTGGCGCACGGCTTCGCGGTTGTCGCCACCGATTATCAAGGTTTGGGAGGGCCAGGGCCGCATCCCTATACGTTCTGGCAGGCCGAGGGACGCTCTGTTCTGGACTCGATTCGCGCTGCCCGTTCGATCAGGCCGGGTCTGATTGCCCCTTACACGATCCTGGCCGGGCAATCCCAGGGGGGAGGGGCGGCGTTGGGCGCGGCGATCCTTGCCGGTCGCTACGCACCGGAGCTTTCTATCCGGGGCGCAGTACTTACGGCCCCGAACAGCACATTTCCCCATGGCCCCATTGCGCTGCCGCCTCGGCATTCCAATACGGTGTTCCTGGCATTGGCGTCCGGTGGCTTGCGCGAGGAGGGGCCACGGATAGAGGAGATCCTGACGGCCAAAGGTCTTGAACTGCTGAGTGTCGCCCGGCAGGGCTGTACCCGTGACATTGCGCTCAAATCCAAAGCGTTGCAGGTAGGTTCGCTTGCCGAGCTTGTGACCATTGCCCCCGAGGCGTTGGATGCTGCGCGCATCCCAACGACCGACATGCCACAGGCGTCGATTGCCTTCCCGTTATTCATTGCCACCGGCCAGGCCGATCAAACGATCACGCCCGTGCGGCAGTATGCGGTCGCGGCGGCGTTGTGTGCCGCTGGTAATCAAGTCACCTGGCGGACTTATGAAGGCCTGGGCCATGACGGGGTGCTGCTTGGTTCATTGGACGATGCATTTGCCTTCGTCGGGGCCCAGCTCGAGGGGCCGGGCCATGGCGCGAATTGCTCGGCTTTGCAACGGCCCGGTCCGCCGGGTGAAAGGGATGCAGAAGCGCCATTTAACGACGATTGAGTGCATCCCAATGGGAGCGAGCTCGCTCGCAATGGCCGCGGGTCAGGCGATGAGGCGTCGGCTGGGATGGCCTCATCGCGAGAAAGCTCCCACATTGATCCGGGCATGGCCCGACCTGACATAAGAGGGGATGGATACCCGAGGCGAATGCTGCAGGCATCGGGTATGAACTGGCTGCCCGGCCGCACACGGGCCTGCGCTGCCGGTCGGATGATTGCCATCGCTGACTCGAAGATGCCATCAGGTTATCCCTGAGGATGGACTGTCGTAGCGCGCTCTTTTGTGCTCATTCCTGGCACCGGTAAGTCGGCGAGATAACGGTCGGCATGACCAACCCACAAGCCACCGCAGCACTGACGGCCTGTTGGCGGCTTACCGAGCCCAGCTTGCGTCGCGCATTGAGCAGGTGGAAGTCGATGGTGCGTTCGGAGCAGGTCAGGATGTGGCTGATTTCCCAGGTGGTCTTGCCTTCGCTGGCCCAGTACAGGCAGTCCATTTCCTTGGGCGTCAGGTCCTGGCGCGGTTGGGCAGGCCGTTGCAATTGATGTCGTATCCCGGCGAGCAGGTAGGGGATGAGCATGAACAGTTGGTAGACGGCAGGGTTGGAAAACCCTTTCTGTTCGGTGATCTGTGTGTCGTCGAAGGCCACGCTCAAGGTTCCCCTGAGCATTTCGTAGCGCAGTGGGATGCTCACGCCGCTGCGCAGGCCGTGTAGCTCGCGTTGCTCCCAGAAATGCCGGGAGCGTCCCCGGGCGCGCCGTCGTTCGCTGTCCCAGAAAAGCGGCACCAGCTCGCGTCGACAGTGCCTGAGTATCGGGTCGATCTCGATCAACCCATCACAGCGGTAGTGTTCCAGCCAGCGTTTGGGAAAGGTGGTGATGAGGCCAGCGAGAGGGTCGGTATCCCTCGGCGTTGCCGGCCCGAGGCTGATGAGGTAGCTGCCGAAGCCGAGTTGGCGCAGCACTTTGTTCAGCAGGCGCTCCCAATCGCAACGGTTGGCATCCTTGGCGAGGCTCGTGAAGGCGGCCAGCGTAGCGGCACGCTCGGCCTGGGTCCGGCCGCAGGCGGGGGAGTGGTGTTTGTCCATAAACGGATCGCTCTCGTTGTAGCAGGAATGACGCAGTCGCAGTATGGGGAAGGAAGGGGCGCATGCCCCTTCCGGATGGATCACTTGTGCACGTGACACCGGATGAAGCTGCGGAACAGGTCCAGGCCGTTTTCGGTGAGGATGCTTTCAGGGTGGAACTGCACGCCTTCCACCGGCAGGTGGCGATGGCGCACGCCCATGACATAGCCGTCGTCCGTGGATCTGGATGTGATCTCCAGGCAGTCGGGTAATGGCTGCTCGCTGATCATCAACGAGTGGTAGCGGGTCGCCCGAATCGCCTGTGCCTGGGTGTGGTCATAGACGCCCTTGCCGTCGTTTTCGATCGTGCTCACCTTGCCGTGCATCACGTGTGGGGCCCGGCAAACCTGGGCACCGAAGGCCAGGCCGATGGCCTGGTGACCCAGGCACACACCCAGCAGCGGCAGGCGTCCCTGAAAGTGCCTGATCACTTCGATGTAGCCCACATCGGCCGGATGCCCAGGCCCAGGGCCCAGCACGCAGAAATCCGGTGAGAACGCTTCAATGCGCTGGATGAGGTCCGGTACGTCGTGACGCTCGACGTGGGTTTCCAGCCCCAGTTGTTCCAGGTATTGGCTGATGATGAAGACGAAGCTGTCATAGGCATCGATCAAGAATACTTTCACAGTGCGATCTCCTGCCCGGTCACTGCTCGATAGACGGACCCCATCTTGTACAGCGTCTCTTTCCACTCAAGCTCTGGCACCGAATCGGCCACCACTCCGGCGGATGCACGCAAGTGGTACGTACCCTCATCGAAGACCGTCGAGCGAATGCACAATGCGGTGTTGACGCTGCCATCGAAACCGACCAGGCCCAGGGCCCCGGCATAAATGCCCCGGCGGTTGCTTTCCATCCCTTCGATCAGCTCCATCGCCCTGACCTTGGGCGCGCCGGACATGGTGCCCGCGGGGAACGAGGCCTTGATCACGTCGAAGGCATCCAGGCCCGGGCGCAGCAAGCCGCGAACGTTCGACACCATGTGGTAGAGGTGCGAGTACTCTTCCACCAGCATGAACTCATCGACCTCCAGCGAGCCGGCCTGGCACACGCGACCGATATCGTTGCGACACAGGTCGATGAGCATCAGGTGTTCTGCGCGCTCCTTCTCGGAGCGGGTCAGCTCCAGGACCAACTGAGTCGGATCGACGCCAGGCTTCTTGCCCACGGTGCCGGCGATCGGGCGCATCTCGATCAAGTCGTCCTTGATCCTGACGAACAGCTCGGGGCTGGCGCCGATCAAGTCGATGCCGCCTACGTGGGCCAGGTACATGTAGGGGGAAGGGTTGCGCAGGCGCAGGTTCTGGTACACATCGAACGGCGAAACCTGCGAGCGGATGCGAATCTCATGACCGAGCTGGATCTGGTAGACGTCGCCGGCGCGGATGTGCTCCATCGCCACTTCGACTCGCTCGACGAATTGCTCCGGGGTCACCGTGCGCTCTTCCTCGAAGCCCTCGGGGTACGGTAGCGGGGCCAGCGCCTCGGATGCCGGGGTTGAGCTCAGGAAGGGGTAGTCCTCCAACGTGCGGGGCGACCAGAGATCGTGGTTATTGATCAGGGTTTCGACGATGCCATTGCTGTGGAAATAAACCAGGGTCTGATAGACCGACAGGGCAATGAGCGGGTAATCGTAGGTCTGTTTGGCCAGATCGGGAAGTCGCTCGATCAGGCGAACGCAGTCGTAGGAGAAATAGCCGAAGAAGGCCAGGCTGGAAGGGGCATTGGACGCCGGTTGGAACGTTGCCTGGATCGCCCGGAGCAGGTTCCACGCAGCCTCGCTGTCGGGTAGATGGATCTTGTGTTCCGGATCGACCTGCATGCCCGCTTGCCGCAGGCTGGCGGACAAATGTTCACACAGGGCGGCGCAGCCTCGCAGTTGGGCCTGGCCCTCATCGATACACACTTCGAAAAGCGGTTCGAGCCCGACGATCGTCGCCCGGCGATCACGGCTTGGGCCGGACAGTGATTCAAGAATGAAAACAGACTCGCGACCGAGTTGTTCCAGTGCATTTGCATATATGCCAAGTGCATCCGTAGGTCGACGTTCTTCACGGCGAAGAACATTCACGCCAATTAAATTTTTATTCACGGTTAATACCATATTCAAGGTGTAACGATTCAGGCGCTCGATTAAGAGAGCGCCACGGGAATATAAAGCGCGCAGGCACTTTAAATACGTGTTGACGGATATTCTGAATAGACGGGACGGACGCTGTTCATGTCGCGCGCACTAAAAAGCTTGCAATGGATTGCAGCCAATTGTTGCGCAGGGCACAAGACGCGAGCGCCTTCGATTTCAGAGGGGAAAGATCAGGACGTTGCTGGCAGGCAGCAGACAGGCTCCGGTCTTCGCTAGATTAGCGACGCCAGATATTGCTTTTGAAGATGGCCAGAATGGCCCGGGAACAGCTGTCGGGATAGCTGTGGGAGGAACTGATAGCAGAAAGGTGATAGTACATTTTTAGACATCCCAGTCTTGGCTAAGCACTGCGGGAATAATTGGCAGTGCGGCGAAATTACCAGCGTGCCCTGGGGCCTGTCAACTGCTGAGGGCATATTAATCTTTCATTCATTTCTGAATGTCGACAGAGCTATCCCTGCGCGTATGTAACCGCGCGTGCTTTTAACAAGAAACTCGTGCGCGCACAACTGCGAGATAGCTCAGCTGGGTATTTATAAGTTCTGTTACTAACGTAGCGGCCGTTGAGTTCCAGTAACCCATCAAACCTGAGCGGCTGAAATGAAAGAGCATTTAGAGACATTCAAGAAACGGTACGATCCGATTCATCATGCCTATTGGACCGACGTCCTCAGCGACACCGAGCTGGCGGCCTGGCACCAGGCACAGTTGCGGGAAGTGGTCGGCCACGTGAAGCGGTCCTCGCCGTTCTATTCCAGGCACCTTGCCCAGGTCGACGAGCGTTCGCTGACCTTGGATGACCTCGCCACCTTGCCATTCACAACCAAGGATGATCTGCGCGAAGCAGGCTTCGACATCTTGTCCGGCCCGCTGGAAGACAGCATCTTCTATTACGAGACCACGGGGACCACCGGGCCCGCCACGCCATGCCCGCGGGACCGCAAGGAGAGCTACGCGAGCAATCGCCAACTGGCCATGGCCTACCAGGCCGTGATCGAAAAGCATTTCCCGGGCGAAAAGACCGTGGTCGGCATCATGGGACCTACCGAGGTCCATTCCTTCGGTGACACCCTGGGCGATGTCTGCACCCAGCTCGACCTGTGCAATGCCAAGATCTGGCCGCACTCACCGGTGATCGGTTGGCCCAAGGCGCTGCAACTGCTCAAGGACCTGCGGATCGGCGTGCTCGCATCGGCGCCGGGGCTCTTGCTGGCCATGGCCAAGGAAGCCGAGCGCCAAGGCTTGAACCCACGCGAGGACTTCGCCCTGCGCGCGTTCATGATGAGCGGCGAGCTGTGCACCCCTGCGTTGAAGAACAACCTCTACAGCCTGTGGGGGGCGCAGGCCTACAACAGCCTGTATGGCTCCCAGGAAGCGATGATCATCGCGGCCTGCAACGCCAACGACCAGTTGGTGCCGCATCGCCTCAACTACATCATCGAGGTGCTCAATCCCAAGTCCGGGGAAAGCCTGGGCTGCACCGGCGACGGTGAGTTGTGCGTGACCATGCTGATTCCTGGCAGCAAGCCGTTGATTCGCTACCGCACGGGTGATCTGGTTTCGATCCAGTCGCGCCCCGGCTATCCGCAATCGATGCGCCAGACCGTCAAGGTCGTCGGTCGGGTGAAGGATGCCGTGCAACTGAACGATCGCGCCTTCTCGGCCGCGCAGATCGAGCAGGCGCTGCTTGAAGGCGTCGAACAATGCCTTGGTTACCAGATCATCCTCAGTCGCGCCAATGATCGCGACACCGTCATCGCCAAGTTGGAAATGTCGCGCTTCTTCGAAGGCGATCGTGGACGTCTGGTGCTGCTGATCAAGGAGCGCCTGCGCGAACGGCTGGGGGTCGATGCCACGGTCATGGTGGTGGGCGATCTGGCCGAGCATGTGAACCTTGGCAGTTGGTTCAGCTGGAAAGAAGCGCGCATCGTCGATCAGCGTCAAGGCCAGTGAGGTCAGCGATGAGCCTGTCTGTTCGCGTGATTGACAACGCCAATGAACTGTTCGAGTCCGTCAGGCAACTCAGGAGTCGCTACCTGGGGACCAACCCGGCACGGGAGGACGACTTCGAGCGAAGGGAGCAGGTGCGCGACGCCTTGTCCTATCACCTGGTCTACCTGGACAAGGACGAAGTGGTCGGGACGTTGCGCGTCACGCCGCTGGGTCATGGCCTGAGCTTTGTCGAGCGAGCGGTCGACGTGCAGGCCTATTTCGAACAATCGACGGATGCCTTCGATGCCAATCGCCTGGTGCTGGACGAGCGGTACCGCGGCGGTCGGCACCTGCGCATGTTTCTCCTGCAAGCGGCCATTTGGCTGAAAGCCAACACTCACCTGCGATTCATCTCGGCACTGTGCCGCGGCCAATTGGCTGCGCTCTATGTCGGCCTGGGCGGGCGCGTGCTGGTGGATGACGTTACCTGGACCGGGGAACAGGTCGAGCGGCGCTACAGCCTCGTCTACCTGGAACTCGAAAGTGTTTACCTCAATGTTAAAGGAGCCAATTGAAATGCAAGCATTCTTCAAGGAACTCGACGCTATCGTCGACGCGGGCTGGGCCCAGATCAAGCAGGGCGCCTACTGGAAATTCAGCCTGGAGAACCCAACGCCGCCAGCCCTCTACCAACAGCTCATGCTGCAGGTCTACCACTACACCCGCTACAACTCGGTGAACCAGGCCGCCTGCGCCTTCAGTGCCGATCCAGAGGAAACGACGCTGTTGCGCTTCGTCTACAAGCACGCCTTGGAAGAGCTGGGCCACGAGCGCATGGTGCTGCGTGACCTGGAGTCGGTCGGGCTGTTGCCGCAAGCCATGCCGGCGCCCCTGGCGCCGACCCAGGCACTGATCGCCTTTCTCAACGATGTGGCCATCCGCAAGGGGCCGATCGCTCGCCTGGGCTACAGCTACTGGGCCGAGGACGTCTACGAGCACATCCAACCGATCCTGGAACGGTTCCGTGCCGACCTGGGCTTGAAGGATGAGCAGA
The DNA here is from genome assembly GCF_900114515.1 of Pseudomonas sp. NFACC46-3. Classification (NCBI taxonomy): domain Bacteria; kingdom Pseudomonadati; phylum Pseudomonadota; class Gammaproteobacteria; order Pseudomonadales; family Pseudomonadaceae; genus Pseudomonas; species Pseudomonas sp. NFACC46-3. Next base: position 354,580 of record NZ_FOTH01000001.1, on the reverse strand, counting down.
TGACTTTCTTCGTCGCCCACTCGACCATCGACGAGAAGCACGCCGAGGAAGTGCGTATGGCGATGCAGCGTGCGGTGAAGACCGAAGCAGATCGTCGTCAGATCAAGGAAGTGGCACGCGTCACGCTCTGGCTGACCGGGCAGTTGATGGAAGAGGCTTTGCGCGCCTACCTGGCTGGCGAAGAAGGGTTGCGGGAGGCGTCCTGAATCATGAATCTGACCATCATTGTCGGGTCAAGCCGACCTTGTGGTGTCAGTGCACGGGTGGTGGCGCTGGTGCGCCGCCACCTGGGCGAGGAGGTCGCGGTCGATGACATCTGGCTCAAGGATTACCGGATCGACTACTGCGACGCCGACAACGCCTGTTCCGACCAGGACTGCCAAGTGCAGGACGACGTCGGGCAGTTGGTGGCGCGGCTGGACCGCGCCGATGCGGTGCTCTATCTCCCCGTCATGCATGCCTATGGCACCAACAGTCGCTTCCAGGCGTTTCTGGAGCGAGTCGGCTATGGCTTCCTGCGGCCTCGGGAGCGTCCGCTGCGCGACAAACTCGCGGCAATTGCGGTCGTCGGCCGACGCTATGGTCACACGGCGGTTTTCTCCCAGGTCGCGCTGAACGTGCTGCTCAACAAAATGATTCTGGTCGGCTCGGGATTTCCGCCGTGCTTCCAGACCCAACTGGCCCACGATCCTGAAGCGGAGCAGGCCCTGCGCGAGACATTGGACCGGCTCTGCGAGCATCACTGTCGACTTAACCCCCCAGCCCTTGCGACAGGCAAGCCGGAAAGAATCCTGCGGCCCATTCAATTTCAGAAGGGATAACTGTCATGCCATTGAAAGATTCATTGCTCGCGTTACTGGTCGCGTTTCTCTGGGGCGCGCAGGTCACTGCAGTGAAAATCGGCGGCGCCGAGTTGCCGCCTATCCTCATGGTCGCCATGCGCTACGCGATCATGGCGCTGTTTCTCCTGCCGCTGCTCAAACGCGTCAAGCGTGAGCAGTTTGCGTCCGTGGCCCTGATCGCCACGATTACCGGGACCTTGCATTTCGGTTTGCTGTATTGCGGTATCGCCCGGGTAGACGCCTCTACCTCGGCGATCATTTATCAATTGGCGGCACCGTTTACCCTCGTCCTGGCATTCGCGTTATTGGGGGAAGTCCTGAAACTGCGGCTCCTGGCGGGCATCGTGCTGGCGTTCGCCGGTGTCCTGGTGCTACTGGCTACGCCATCGGCGGGCGGGACGTTCATCGGCATGTTGCTGGTGGCGCTGGCGGCCTTGGCATTCGCTGCCGGGTCAGTGTTGACCAAGCGTCTCGGGCCACTGGACCCGCTGGCCTTGAGTGCCTGGACGGCGGTCATCGCCGCACCGCAACTGTTGCTGTGGTCGTTCGTCCAGGAAGGCGAGCAATGGACGCGCGTCTACACGGCCAGCGCCCAGGCGTGGTGGGCGGTGCTCTACACCGCACTCAGTGGTGGTCTGCTGGGGTTCGGTCTGTGGTTCTGGTTACTCGGTCGCAACTCGATGCAGCAACTGAGCCCGTACCTGCTTCTGGTGCCGGTGTTCGCGATCGCTGTCAGCCAGGTCATGCTCGCCGAAGGTTTCAGCCAGCGCCTGGTGATCGGCGCCGTGTTGACGCTGTCAGGCGTGGCGCTATGCCAACTGCGCCTGCCGGCAAGATTCTTCCTCAAGGCCGGTAGCAAAGGACAAGGAGTGGCGGATGAACCGCGTTGATCGATTGCTGCTCGGCACTTTGCGCCTGGTCCACCGCTGGCAGTTCGGTTTGAAACTGCGCTGGCACACCGGTAAACATGGACGCCTGGCCTATCTGCAAAGCCCTGCACGGCAACAGCGGACGACGCTGGTCATGCTCCATGGCCTGGGCGCCAGCAAGGATCAGTGGGGCCCTGCGATGCTGGGCATGGCGCGTCATCACCACTGCGTTTTCGTCGACTTGCCGGGGCATGGCCAATCCGTATATGAGGCGGGTGCCGGCTTTGGTCCCCTGGCAATGCTGGCGGAACTCGAAGGCCTGCTGGATACACTCGTCGAGGGTCCCTTCGTGCTGGTCGGCAGTTCTTTGGGCGGGTGCGTGGCCGGCCTGTATGCCGCCAAACACCCGCAGCGTGTCAGTCACTTGGTCTTGCTGGCGCCTGCCGGTCTGGGCGAGCAAGCGCTAGGCCCCACGTTGAAAGCCAGCCTGCAAGGGGCGGGCACGGTGTTTGGCTATCGTACGATCGAAGAGATGAAGCGCTTCTGGAGCCTGGTGTTCCAGGCGCCGCCCGAGGTAGGAGGGCGCTTGGCCCAGGCCATGGCGGCCAGCGGCAAGTCGAGGTTTGCCGCGGTGCAGCGGGTCGTCGAGGATTTCCGTCGCGAAGGCCTGGACGTGCTGCTCGAACGGTTGCCCCAGATCGCTGCCAAGACGCTGGTGATCTGGGGCCGGCATGACCAGGTATTCTTGCCGGCGACCCTGGACAACCTGCTCCAGCAACTGCCCGATGCACGCGGCGAGTTCATCGAGGACGCCGGCCATGTGCCCTATCTTGAACGGGGCGCCGATGTGGTGGCGGCCATCACAGGGTTCATTGCAACGTCCAGGGTCTAGCAGGATTCGATCAAAGCCTGGCCGCCAAAGTCCCCTTTCTGACCTCCCATAGCCTCAACAGTCGGGTAGCGCTGCCGTAACGTGCACCTGACTGCGCACGCAGAGGGAGCGTCCTGATGAATCGTAGAACCTTTATGCTCGGCACCGCCGGAGTGGGTGCATTGATGGTCGGGGCGGGGGCGCTGTTGCGTCCGAGCGATCGGGGCAGCCCCTACAACGAGTACTTCCGCGCGTTGAACCAGGAGCTCAAGCGCCATGGGCCGATGCGCCCCGTGATGCTGATTGACCTGGACCTGCTCGATCACAATATCGATGTGGTCACGCAATCCGTTACACGCGCCGGTAAACATTTGCGTCTGGTGGAGAAATCCCTGCCATCACCGGGACTGTTGGCGTACATCGCCAAACGTACCGATACCCGGCGACTGATGTCGTTCCACCAGCCGTTCCTCAATCACGACGCGGTGACCTTTCCCGAGGCTGACATCTTGCTCGGCAAGCCTTTACCGGTACGCTCGGCCGAGGTGTTTTACCAAACCCACAAGGGCGCCTTCGACCCTTCCAGGCAACTGCAATGGTTGCTCGATACCCCCCGGCGGCTGATGGATTACCTGGCATTGGCGCAAGGCCTGGGCATCCGGATGCGGGTCAATATCGAGCTGGATGTCGGCCTGCACCGTGGCGGAGTCGCTGACCACGCTGTGCTCGGCGAGATGCTGACGCTGATCAGCGCGCATCCGCAGCAGCTCGAATTTTCAGGCTTCATGGGGTATGACCCGTTTGTCGGCATGGGCGTGCCCAGGGTCCTCGGTTCGTCCCAGGCGTTGTTCGACAAGGTGATGGTCATTTACAACGGCCATGTGAATTACCTGCGTGAACACTTCCCTGCGCTTTGGCACGAAGGGCTCACGCTCAATACGGCCGGTAGCCCCAGCTACGGTATACATGAGCAGGAACGCTTGAGCAGCGAGGTTTCGGTGGGAACGGCGTTTCTCAAGCCGACCCATTACGACCTGCCATCGCTGGTCGAGCATGTGCCGGCGGCCTTTATCGCAACGCCGGTGCTAAAGAGCACTGGCGCCGTCAATTTCCCAGCCCTGGATGACAAGTCCCGATTGTTCTCCTGGTGGGACCCTAACCAGCGCGCAACATTCTTCCTCTACGGCGGTAACTGGATGGCCGAGTTCGAGTCACCCAAGGGGCTGCAAAGCAATGAGCTCTATGGTCGCAGCTCCAATCAGGAAATGGTCAACGGCTCCCTGGCCGTAGGGTTGAACGTGGAGGACCAGGTGTTTTTACGGCCGACCCAGACTGAATCCGTGCTGCTGCAATTTGGTGATTTGCTGGCCGTGCGCGGTGGCAAGATTGTTGAAACCTGGCCGGTGTACTGATTGGCGCAGGGAGGCGAGCTTTTGGCTTGGCCGAGAAAGCGTCCTCAAAGACGCCCCCGCAACAGAAACAGCACCAGCGCCACCAGGCAGGCCATCGTCTGAATCCCACCCAGCGTCGTGACCGGCGCGAAGCTCAAGACCGAGGCCAGCCAGGTGCTCAGAGCAGCCGCCCCCATGGAGAGAAAACCCAGCAATGCGGAGGCCATCCCGGCTTCCTTGCCGAAAGGCCCCATGGTGATTGCCGTGCCCAGCGGATTGGCCAGGCCCATGCCCCACAGGAAGGTGATCATCGAGAGGGCATACCACCCAAGACCAGGCGCGGCTGGGCCGACGAGCAGCAGGCCGCCGCCAGCCATGGCGCAGGCAATGCCCACGAGTGTGGCGATTCGGGCGCCATGACGATGCGCCAGGCGCGGGGCCGCCATGCCGGCTGCGAACACGACGAATACCGTAGCGGCGAAATACAGGCCGGTTTGCAACGAGGTCAGGCCAATACCTTGCATCAGGATGGCGGGTGCCGCCGCGAAGGAGGCGAACAGGCCGCTCATCAGCAGGCTCATTGAAAGGGCAGGGAGGATGAAGCGCTTGTCCAGTGCCAATCTGCCATAGGCGAGCACCACGCTCTTGGCCGAGTGCGGCGCCCGGCGATCGGCGGGATGGGTTTCTCCGAGGTCGCGTACGTAGAAAAAAGCCAGTACCACGGCGGCCAGTCCCACCAGGATGAAGATGGCGCGCCAGCCGAGCGTGACGGACAGGACACTGCCAGCCAGCGGCGAAAAACCCGGCGCCGCGGCAGTGGCGATCATCGTCAGCGACAGGGCGCGGGCCAGGGTCTCGCCTTCGAACAGATCCCGTGCGATGGCGCGCGACAGCACCGAGGCTGCGCACACGCCCAACGCCTGGACGACGCGCCCGGCGATCAGCACATCAAGGGTGGTGGCAAGGCCGGCGATGACGGTGCCGACCACGAACACTGAAAGGCCGCCGAGCACCAGTTTCTGGCGCCCGTAGCGGTCGGCCAGCGGCCCGACCACCAGTTGGCCCAAGGCGAATGTGATGAAGAAACTGGACAGCGTCAGGCCGAGCTCGCGAGCGGTCACGCCCAGGTCTTTGCCTATCTCCGCGAACGCCGGGAGGATGATGTTGGTAGACAGCATGCTGATCGCCGCCAGGCCTGCAAGCAGCGCCACGACTTTGCCGGTCAATGGTTGTGTGGAGGCGTGCGGTTGCGTAGCGGTAATCGCCAATGAAGTTCTGGCTTCCATACATCCTCCCCTAGGCTTGGTTGGCGGGCAAAGGCGTTCATGCCAAACGCCAAGACTGTGGTTCGCGATCTCGGTGCAGTGACGGAGATTTGCACATGACGCTCATAATATTTTCATGAATATGATGATCGTAATCTCTTGCGTCAAGTTAAATATCTGGAGTGCGCAGGCAGGATTTCACTGTTGCCTATAAGTAGGAGCGAGGGAGAGCGGATGGGGAGGGTGTGAGGTCGACGCTTTTCAAGCGTCGTGACCTCGGTATCTGGTAGGTCCGGATCGAAAGATGTCTCAAACGGCCGGTCGACGCATCGCCAGAATGGCCGCACCGAAGCCGATGAACGTCGAGCCGACGAGCCTGCTGATCCACACGGAAAACGCTGGCCGTTTCAGCACGCCTTTGGCCTGGGCCGCAATGGCGGCATACAGGCTCAAGGAAACCAGCGACAAGCCGGCGAATATCGAGGTAAGGAGCAGAAACTGCGGCAGCAGTGCGGCGCTCTGGTCGATGAATTGGGGGAACAGGGCGGTGAAGAACATCGTCGCCTTGGGGTTGGTGATGGCTGTCAGAAAGGCCGACTTGTATAGCTTTGAACGCGATGGCTTGCTGGTCTTGCCATCGGCTTGCACATCCTGCGCGAGTATCGGGCTCTTTTTGAACAACTGCCTGGCGCCCAGGTAGAACAGATAACCCGCCCCGAGGACTTTCACGGCGTTGAACAGCCATTCGGAGCTGGCGAGCAACGCGCCGAGACCCAGCATCGCGGCGGCCGACAAGCAGAACAGTCCGCTGGCGTTGCCCACCGACGACCACACCGCGTAACGCGGCCCGTAGGCCAGGCTGTTATTGATCGCCATCAAGGTGGCAGGTCCAGGACTAGCGATGGCGATGGCCGCGACCAGGGTAAAGGCGAGAATTGAGTGCAGTTCCATTGTTCACATTCGCGACTGGTTGAGAGGTTGTGCATCCTACAGGAGAACCTGGGGTTGTCTGAATACAGCCGCCATAACGTTTCTATCGGTGCAGCCGCCCTCGGGATGTCCATCGAGTGGTTCGCGACCCTGCTGGGGCCTTGCCTTGGGCACTGAGCCGTTGGGGCGGCTTTAATGCTACAGTCCGGCCTTTCCTGAGGAGGGGCGCGTCATGCGGATCGTAGTAATGGCTTTGACGATGGCGCTGCTGGGCGGATGCGCCACGGCCAACGAAACCTTTGGCATGGGACAGCTCTGCGGTCGCCATCCTTACTGCGGTGCGGCGACCGATATCGAGATCATCAAGGCCTCGACGAATGACAACGACGTGTATTCACGCGCGCTGGCACCGTTTGCAGTCGTCGACCTTCCGTTTAGCATCGTCGCCGATACGCTGATCCTGCCTTATACGATTTTTCATATGAGGCCTGCCGAGGAGTAGGGGGAGTGCCTCGACCGGTTGAATGCGCCTGGCCGGGTCACCAACATTGGCAACCCCAAGTCCATGGCTTTCTATGCCGCTGTTTTTTCAGCCGCGGCTCCCGCCCACGTTTCGCCAGGCACGTTTTTGTCGATGCTGGCAGTTGTCGTGGTGGTTTCAATGGCTTGGTATGGAATGGTCGCAATTATGCTTTCGCAGCCCAGGATTGCTTGTGCCTATCAAGGTAGGAAAAAAGCAATTGATCGACTGTGTGGTGGTTTGATCTTGTCTCTGGGGGTTCGCCAGCTGGTTTAGCGAGTAGTCGTTGCTGGAGCAAGCCTTCGTCGTTATGCGCCAGGTTGGTCTTCCGCCGACCGACCTGGCGCTGGACGAAGTGACTGTACCGCACTAGCGGTTGATCGTTCCCACGCTCCTGCGTGGGAATGTCGCCAGGGACGCTCCGCGTTCCGCTTCTGGATGTGACGCAGAGCGTCACCGGTTGCATTCCTACGTCTTGCTGCACCGAAGGTTCGCGCATTTGTCGATTTCATGTGCGCCAGGTACGCGGATATGTCTCTGGTGCTGAAGGGATAGGGTCGATCAATATCACGTCGGGTTGTCGGCAATGAGCCTCACCCTGTGGCAATCGGCCGGTTCGAGTTTCTGACCGTTTGAGGAACGAACATCCATCGGCATGAGCGCCTGCCCGGACGTATTGTCCAGCAGCACGGAACGCGTTTCTCCTGGCTCGAACAGGAAGCGTTCGCCCCACTGTCGCAGGCTGACCACGACCGGAAAGATTTCCCGGCCTTTGTCCGTCAGGACGTACTCCTTGTAGGCGCTCCCATCGGATGCGGGTCGAACGTCGAACACACCGGCCTCGACCAACGCTTTGAGTCGCGAAGCCAGAATGTTCTTGGCCACGCCCAGGCTCTTCTGAAATTCGCTGAAGCGGCGAATGTCATCGAATGCGTCACGAATGATCATGAGCGACCAGCGATCGCCAATCACGTCCAGTGTCCTGGCTACCGGGCATTCGCTGTTTTGTGGTGAAGCGTTTTCCATTTTATTGACCTTCTGAAAAAAGGATCGCAAGTCCAGTCGATGTCTGTGGTTGCAAAATGAAACCTGATCGGGCAACAATCCACTCAGGTTTTTAATTGAAACTAGTTTAGCGCCAAGGAGACGCGCATGACAGCCGATGTCGACTGTTTCACCCAGCAGCCTTCGGACAAACAGGGGGGCGAGGGAGCTTGCTCCCGCTTGAGTGCGAAGCGCTCACGGAAGGGGCCGCTTCGCAGCCCAGCGGGAGCAAGCTCCCTCGCCACAGGTTCTTTGAATGCGCAGCAGTGCCCGGGGCTTTCGCCGGCGCTCACGTTGTTGTTTTCCGTGACCTGCGCACTGGCCGTCGCCAATGTCTACTTCGCCCAGCCCTTGCTCGCTTCAATGGCCGAGAGCCTGGGCGTCGCGCCAGGATTGATCGGGGTGGTGGTGACGGCCACTCAGGTGGGTTACGCGCTGGGGTTATTGTTCATCGTCCCGCTGGGGGACAGAGTCAACCGTAAACGACTGGTTTGCGCGCAATTGGTGTTGTCCGCGCTTGTGCTGGCGGCCGTCGGTGCAGCCCAGCATTGGTTGGCTTTGCTGGGGGCGATGATCGTGATGGGCTTGCTGGCGGTGGTTGTCCAAGTGCTGGTGGCCTATGCCGCCGTGCTGTCCACGCCCTCCCAGCGGGGGCAGGCCGTGGGAACCGTCACCAGCGGCGTTGTCCTGGGTATTCTCCTGGCGCGGTTTACCTCTGGAGTGATCGCCGATCTGGCGGGCTGGCGCGGGGTTTATTTCGTTTCCGCGGGATTGATGCTGACCATCGCGGCAGTGTTTTGGGCGGTGGTGCCTGCCGCCGTGTCGTCACCAGACCGGCAGCCTTACCTGGCGCTTATCCGGTCGCTGTTCAAACTGTTCATGACCGAGCCGGTGCTACGGATCAGGGGGCTGCTGGCCTTGCTGATCTTTGCCGCGTTTTCGGTGTTATGGACCGCCATGGTGCTGCCGCTGAGTGCCGCGCCGCTGGCGCTTTCACACACGGCCATCGGCCTGTTTGGCCTGGCCGGCGTCGCCGGGGCCCTGGCAGCCAGAAGGGCCGGCCGGTGGGCGGATCAAGGCTTCGGACAACGCGTTACCGGCTGGTCGCTGGGGCTGCTGATGCTCTCCTGGCTGCCCATCACGTTTACCGAGACCTCCCTGATCGCACTGGTGTGCGGCGTGGTATTGCTCGACTTCGCGGTACAAGCCGTGCATGTCACTAATCAGAGCTTGATCTTCGCTGCACGGCCCGACGCCCAAAGTCGCATGGTCGGTGCTTATATGTGCTTCTACTCGGTGGGCAGCGCACTGGGCGCGGCGGCCGCGACCCAGGTTTATGCGCTGTGGGGCTGGATGGCGGTCAGCCTGCTAGGCGCCTTGATCAGCTTCGCCGCGCTGGCGGTGTGGAGGCTCTCGCTTCATTGCGGCCACTGCTCAAGCAGGATCGAGACAAACTTCTCCGCAGCCGGGGAAAGCGATGCGCCCCGGCGGTAGACCAGGCCCAGCGAGCGGTTTACCACCGGCTCGATCAGCGGCACGCTGACCAGCGTTGGATGATCCCCGGCCGGCATCGCCAGGCTGGGCATCGCCGACACGCCGAGGCCAGCCTCGACCAGTCCCAGCGACGTCGACAAGTGCTGCACTTCGTAAAACCACTGCGGGCGCCAGCTCAGGCCCGACAGTGCGTGGTCCAGCAGCATGCGGTTGCCGCTCAGGCGACCGACGCCGATCAGCCGATAATCACTGAGTTCCGACCAGGTAACCGCACTGCGTTCAGCCAGTTCATGATCGCGCCGGCAGGCCAGCACAAAGGGTTCGTTGACCAGGGGCACGAACTCGATGTCCGGGTGCTGGCCGCTCATCATGTTGATGCCGAAGTCGGCTTCACCACGCAGTACCGCTTCGAGTCCTTCGTTGGCGCTGAGGTCGAGCAGGCGGATGCGGATTTTCGGGTAGCGCTCGTTATAGAGGCGAATCACCGAAGGCAGGAAATAGAACGCCGCCGTGGGGATGCAAGCCAAGGTCACCCGGCCGATCTGCCGCTCCGCCAGCTCGCGGATGTTGAGAATCGAGTCATCGAAATCATCCAGCAGGCGCCGCGCCTTGGGCAGGAAATCACGGCCGACACTCGTCAGGCTGACCTTGCGGGTCGTGCGATCGAGCAAAGCGGTACCCAGACCCTCTTCGAGTTTTTTCATCCGTCGGCTCAGGGCCGGTTGTGACAGGTGCAGCGCATCGGCGGCTTCGTGGAAACTGCCCAATTCGGCGATTTTCACGAAAGATCGTATGTCCTGGAGTTCATATTCCATGTTCTACCTCACCGGAGAGGGGGATGCGCGGTGTAAATCATCGTAAAGTAATTCATTTGTGAAACGCAATAATCTCTCTGATCTTTGCATTGGAAACACTTTTCAAATTTTGCCACTCTTGTGTCCAGAGCATCAATTATCAAGATTGATCAACAAGAGTTAGTGATCATGCAGCGAATTCCTTGTGTGCTAATGCGCGGCGGTACGTCCAAAGGCCCGGTGTTTCTCGCCTGGGATCTGCCGGTCGCCATCGCCGAACGTGACGAGCTGCTGCTCAACCTGATGGGTTCCGGCCACGAGCTGGAAATCGACGGTATCGGTGGCGGCAGCCCACAAACCAGCAAAGTGGCGATCGTCAGCCCATCGCTGCACCCTGACGCGGATGTCGATTATTTGTTCGTCCAGGTCATGGTTTCCCAGCGTCGGGTCGATACCGCCCCCAACTGCGGCAACATGCTCTGCGCCGTCGGCCCCTTTGCCATCGAGCAGGGGCTGGTCAAGCCTTCCGGCGATCTGACCCGGGTGCGTATTCGCAACCTCAACACCGGGACTTTCGTGAATGCCCACGTGCAAACCCCGGAAGGCAAGGTCAGCTATGAAGGCGACACCGCCATCGACGGCGTGCCTGGCACAGCCGCTCCGGTACAGTTGACGTTTCTCGATGCGGCGGGCAGCAAGACGGGGAAACTCTTCCCGACCGGGCAGACCCAGGACCTGATCGACGGTATCCCGGTGACCTGCATCGACATGGCGATGCCGATGGTGATCGTTCAAGCCAGTCAGCTCGGCAAGCGCGGCGATGAAAGCCCCGCTGAGCTGGACGCCGATAAAGCCTTCCTGCAGCGGCTGGAGTCCCTGCGTCTGAAAGCCGGCCTGGCCATGGGCTTGGGTGATGTCAGTGACAAGGTCATTCCCAAACCGGTGCTGGTGTCTCCGGCCAAGTCTGGCGGGACGGTCCAGGTGCGTTATTTCATGCCGCATAACTGTCACCGCGCCCTGGCAATCACCGGCTCCATAGGCTTGGCCACCGCGTGTGTGACCGAAGGCAGCGTCGTCGCACAGTTGCTTCGCACCGTCAGCGAGCCGCGCTTGCAACAGGTTCGGATTGAGCACCCAAGCGGCGGTATCGATGTCGTACTGTCCTACACCGGTGAAAAGGGTGAGACCATCCGGGCCTCGGTGGTGCGTACCGCGCGCCGGCTTTTCTCAGGTTACGTCTACGCCACTGCGTCCCAACGGTTGGCCGGATAGCCTAGGCAGCCAGGGTCTTTTGCATCAGAACAATTCTAAAAATGGGTGATGCCATGAAAGTTGTTAAATCGCTCTACTTCCAGATCATCTGCGCTGTGCTGCTGGGCGTGGTCGTCGGGCATTTCTGGTCGCAACAGGCGATTGCCTTGAAGCCGCTGGGTGATGCCTTCATCAAGTTGATCAAGATGATGATCGCGCCGGTGGTGTTCTGCACCATTGTCACCGGTATCGCCGGCATGAGCGACAAGCGCTCGCTGGGACGTTTGTTGAGCAAGACCATGCTGTTGTTCCTGGCGCTGACGGTGATCAGCCTGATCATCGGCCTGGTGTCGGTCTACCTGTTCAAGCCCGGCGCGGGCATGAACATCGACCCGACCCAGTTGAACACCCAAGGATTGTCGCAGTACACCGAATCCGCCGCGAAACTGAGTGTGGTGGATTTCTTCATGCACATCATTCCCGACACCTTCATCGGCGCTTTCAATAAAGGCGAGGTGCTGCCGGTGCTGTTTATCGCGGTGCTCTGCGGTTTTGCCCTGTCGTCCCTGGGCGAGCGCGGCAAGCCTGTGCTGGAGGTACTGGAGTCAGCTTCGCACATGGTGTTCAAGATTTTCTCCTACCTGATGCGTTTCGCTCCGATTGGCGCTTTCGGGGCCTTGGCCTTCACGGTGGGGCAGTACGGCATCACGTCGCTGGGCTCGCTGGCCAAGCTGATCATGACCTTGTATATCGCCTGCGCCTTCTTCGTCTTCGTGGTGTTGGGCAGCCTTTGCCGCGCCCACGGTTTCAGCCTGTGGAAGCTGCTGCGTTATCTGCGTGAAGAATTCCTGGTGGTGCTGGGCACGTCCTCGACCGAACCGGTAATGCCGCGGATGTTGGAAAAACTCCAGGCCCTGGGTTGCAAGAAAGGGGTCGTGGGGCTGGTGCTGCCGACGGGCTACTCGTTCAACCTCGACGGCACGGCGATCTATCTGTCGCTGGCGGCGATCTTCATTGCCCAGGCCTGCAACATCGACCTGACGCTGACCCAGGTCATCACCATGCTGGCGATCATGCTGCTGTCGTCAAAGGGTGCCGCGGGTGTGACCGGCAGTGGGTTTGTCGCCCTGGCCTCGACCTTGACGGTCATCCACGATATTCCCCTGGCGGGCCTGGCCCTGTTGATCGGGATCGACCGGTTCATGTCCGAAGCGCGGGCGTTGACCAGCCTGGCGAGCAACGCCGTTGCGACCGTGGTGATCTCCCTTTCGGAGAATGCCTGCGACCGCGAAGTCCTGTTGCGGACCCTGGATGGCAAACCGGCCCTGACGCAGACCTCGGCAACGGACTCTACCTGGGACGACACGAAGGTCGCCAAACACATCTAGCCGCTCGCGGCTGACTCGACGGCACCACATCCGCTCACTCACTACCTGCGCCAGGCACTTTTGCGTGTTGCCTGGCGGGTTGGGGGGCGTGCGCCTGAATGTCAGCCAAGCTACTCATAACAACAAGAGAACTGACATATGCTCGCTTTACTTGGCTTGGCCATGGTGGTGGTCTTCACCTTCCTGATAATGACCAAACGGTTGTCACCGATCGTCGCCCTGACGGTGGTCCCCATCGTTTTTGCCGTGCTCGGCGGCTTTGGCGGGACCACCGGCAAGATGATGTTGGACGGCCTGAAAATGGTCGCGCCGTCGGCGGCACTGTTGTTGTTCGCGATCCTGTTTTTCGGCCTGATGATCGACGCCGGTCTGTTCGACCCGTTGATCCGCAAGATCCTCAAGCGGGTCAATGGTGACCCGATGAAGATCGCCGTGGGCACTGCGCTGCTGTCGCTGTTGGTGGCGCTGGACGGTGACGGCACGACGACTTACATGATCACCTGTGCCGCGATGTTGCCGCTGTACAAACGCATCGGCATGAATCCGATGATCCTGGCGACTGTTTCCATGCTCTCCTTGAGCATCATGAGCGGCATGACCCCTTGGGGCGGCCCGGCGACCCGCGCGATCGCAGCGTTGGGCCTGGATGCCGGTGAGTATTTCGTGCCGTTGCTGCCGACCATGATCGGCGGTGCGATGTGGGTGGTGTTCACGGCCTTCCTGCTGGGCCGTGCCGAGCGCAAGCGCATCGGCAACGTCCAGCTGCAAAGCGGTGGCGGTGACTGCTACATCAACGCGATCATCGAGGACACGCCGCACAAGCGTCCGAAGCTGGCCTACGTCAACCTGCTGCTGGTGATTGCGGTGATGGTTGCGCTGGTGATGGGGCTGATGCACTCGGCGATCCTGTTCCTGATCGGTTTCGTCCTGGCGCTGATGATCAACTATCCGCAACTGGATATTCAGAAGGAGCGCATTCTCGCCCATTCGGGCAACGCCATGACCGTGGTCCTGCTGGTGTTTGCCGCGGGCATCTTCGCCGGGATTTTCTCCGGGACGAAAATGGTCGATGCGTTGGCACAAACCCTGGTCGACTGGATTCCGCCTTCCTGGGGCCATCTCTTCCCGCTGGTGGTGGCGATTACCAGCATGCCGTTGACCTTCGTATTGTCCAACGATGCCTACTACTTCGGGGTCGTGCCGATCCTGGCCAATGCCGCTGCCGCCTATGGCATTGATCCGGTCGAAATTGCCCGGGCGTCCATTCTCGGCCAGCCGGTGCACCTGATGAGCCCACTGGTGGCCTCGACGCTGTTGCTGGTGGGTATGGTCGACCGCGACTTGGGCGACTTCCAGAAAGCCACCGTCAAGTGGGCGGTGCTCACGTCCCTGGTGATTACCGCGTTGGCCCTGTTGACCGGGGCACTGACGCTGTTTTCCTGATTCACCCGACAACCTTGTTTTCCTGCCTGACACGCCCCCTGCAAATGGGGGTGAGAAGGCCTGCACGTCCAATAACAACAACGAGTAGCCAGACATGACCATTTTGCTGACCCGCGGGGCTTTGTTTCCAATCCTTGGCCTGTTGCCCCTGGCCTCGGCCAGCGCCGAAGGTTTCATCGACGACAGCAAGCTGAAGCTGCAATTGCGCAACGTCTACTTCAACGAAAATTTCCGCGATGAGCACGGGATGAGCACGCGGGCGGCAAGGACAGCCAAGAGTGAGCGCACCGAATGGGCCCAGGGCTTCCTGCTGGATTACCAGTCAGGCTTTACACCGGGCACCCTCGGCTTCGGGGTCGATGCCCTGGGCCTGCTCGGGGTCAAGCTCGATTCCGGGCGTGGCCGCAGCGGCACCGGCCTGCTGCCGGTGCATGACGACGGTCGCGCCGCCGATGAGTTCGCCAGCGCGGGCATGACCGCCAAGGCCAGGATAGCCAAGACCACACTCAAATATGGCACCTTGCTGCCCAAGACTCCGGTGCTGGTCTACAACGATGCACGGCTGTTGCCCCAGACTTACCAGGGCGCTCAGATCAGTAGCACTGACATCGACAACCTCACCGTCACTGGCGGGTATCTGGAGCGTTTCAAGCTGCGCGATTCGAGCGACAGCATGCCCATTGTGCCCGATGGCTATGGCGGCGATAAGTCCGGTGATTTCAGTTATGCCGGTGCCGACTACAAGTTGGGCAAAAACATCCGCCTGAGCTATTTCTATGGCGAGCTGGAGAATTTCTATCGACAGAACTTTGTTGGCATCCAGCATGATCTGCCCCTGGGCGCCGGGGTATTGACCAGCGACCTGCGCTACTTCAACAGCGTCGATTCGGGTTCGGCCTACGGCGGCAAGATCGACAACGACATGCTCAGCGGGTCGCTGTCCTACGCCGTTGTCGGCCACACACTGAGCGCCGGCTATCAAACCCTCAGCGGCGAGGCGGGCCTGCCTTATGTCAGCGGCGCCACGGTGTACTCCTTCAGCAACGTCGGGATCGGCAAGTTCATCGAGGAAGACGAGAAGACCTGGATGCTCGGTTATGGCTACGACTTCGCTCGCCTCGGTGTGCCTGGCCTGACATTTTCCACCCGCTACCTGAGCGGTAACGACGGCAAGTCCAACACCACGGTCAAAGAGTGGGAACGTGACGCAGAGATCGCCTACGTGGTGCAGCAGGGTACGTTCAAGGGGCTGGGGGTGAAGTTGCGCAACTACGTCTATCGCTCGGACTTTTCCCGTGGCCGTGACAGCAATCGTATCTACTTCAGCTACGACATCGCGCTTTGGTAGGTCATGCAGTTCACCTAAGAAACAACGATGGACCTGTGGCGAGGGAGCTTGCTCCCGCTCGGCTGCGAAGCGGTCGTGAACCGGCGGGTGCGGTGTGTCTGTGTTACGCGTTCGGCAGGTTTTGGGGTCGCTTCGCGACCCAGCGGGAGCAAGCTCCCTCGCCACGGTTTTCTCAGTGGCCCCGCGCTCATCACGGTGGCCCGGTTCGATTCTTTGCGACATCATTGCGTCAATTTTCTTTGGGGCAATGCCCGTCGAGGCCGCTATGGATCGCAACCGAGACCGACGTAACAACCTTTCCCTGGATGGCCTGAATTTCTTCCTCGCGGATGTGCGTGATGGGTTGGGTCCTTACCTGGCAATCTACCTGCTGGCGGTGCATCGCTGGGACCCGGCCAGCATTGGCGTGGTGATGACAGTGGCGGCCATGGCCGGGCTCGTCGCCCAGGCGCCCGCAGGTGCGTTGATCGACCGGGTGCGCAGCAAGCGTGCCGTGGTGGCTGTGGCGGCCTTGGCAGTGACGCTGGGATGCCTGGTGCTGCCGTTCACCTCGTCCTTTGGCCTGGTGGCGTTGACCCAGGCCATCGGCGCCGTGGCAGCGTCAGTCTTCGCGCCGGCCATTGCGGCCATCTCTCTGGGCATTACCGGTGCCCGGGCCTTTACGCGGCGCACTGGGCGCAACGAGACGTTCAATCACGCGGGCAATGCCTGCGCTGCGCTGCTGGCGGGTGGGTTTGCCTGGTTGTTCGGTCCCATCGCGGTGTTCTACCTGATGGCCGCCATGGCATTGGCCAGCATCGTCGCGGTCAGTTGCGTGTCCGCCGAGGCCATCGACCATGACGTGGCCCGAGGCCTGGAGGCGGGGCAGTTGGTCCACGGCCCTGTACCCTCGACGCTGCGGGTCCTGCTGGATAACCGTACGCTGTTGTTGTTCGCCATTTGCTGTGGGCTGTTCCACCTGGCGAACGCGGCGATGCTCCCGCTGGTCAGCCAGAAGCTCGCCCAGGCCAATGTGCACCTGGCCACGCCGTTGACGTCGGCCTGTATCGTCGCGGCGCAACTGGTCATGGTGCCCATGGCCTGGCTGGTCGGCGTCAAGGCCGATGCCTGGGGACGCAAGCCGTTGTTGCTGGCCGGCTTCCTGATCCTGCCCATACGAGGTGTGTTGTACGTGCTCTCGAATGACCCCTATTGGTTGGTGGCGGTGCAGTTGCTCGATGGGATCGGTGCCGGGCTGTTTGGCGCGTTGTTTCCCTTGGTGGTCAAGGACCTTACCCAGGGCACCGGGCGTTTCAACGTCAGCCTCGGGGTGTTGTCGACGGTGTTCGGGGTCGGCGCGGCGTTGAGTAACAGCCTGGCCGGCTTTGTGGTGCAAGGGGCTGGCTACAGCGCGGCATTCCTGACCCTGGCGGCGATTGCCGCGCTGGCATTCGGCCTGTTGCTGGCGATGCCTGAGACCTTCAGGCCAAGCCGCGTGACCCAGGCAGACACCCTTGCAGTGCCTGACGGCGGGGTCGCCTAGGTCCCGGGCCTTTGGCGCAAGGCCCGGGTGTGCGCTCAAACGATATCGTCGATCAGGATGTGGTGCTGTCCGCGGCTGCATCGTTCGATCCGCGCCTCGACCTTGTAGACCTTGCGAAGCATCGACTCGGTAATTACCTCAGCGCTCGGGCCGCTGCCCTGGGCGGTGCCGTCGGCAACCACCAGCACCTGATCGGCAAAGCGCAGCGCTTGGTTCAGGTCGTGGATGGCGATGAATACAATGACTTCGCGCTTGCGCGCCAGGGCACGCATGAAGCCCAGCACCTGGACCTGCCGGTGCATGTCCAGGGCGCTGGTCGGTTCATCCATCAACAGGATTTCCGGTTCGCGCACCAGGGTCTGGGCGATCGACACCAGTTGCTGCTGTCCGCCGCTGAGCTCTCCGAGATTACGGAACGACAACTCAGTGATGCCCAGCGCGGCGAGAATGTCGTCCACCAGCTTCAATTCATCATCATGGACGACCCAGCCCGGTGTGAGCTGCTTGCGCGCCAGCAGCACCGACTCGTACACCGTCAACCGGGCGCTGGCGTTCAAGCCCTGGGGCATGTAGCTGATGCCCTGCGGTCCCTTTTTCGAGCCCTCCAGGACCACCTGTCCGGGGCCGTCGATCAACCCGGCCATGCGCTTGAACAAGGTGGATTTGCCCGCCGCGTTGGGGCCGACCACCGCCACCACCTGGCCGCCGACAAAAGCTGCCGTGGTCACGCCGTGAATGACCGTGCGCTGGCCATAGCGAGCTCCGAGGTTCTCCAGCCGGATCGTTACCATGAGTTTTTCTTCCCGCCGAGAATCAAGGAAATGAAGAAGGGCACGCCGATCAGCGACGTGACCACGCCGATGGGGAAAATGGCCCCAGGGATCAGGGTTTTGCTGATCACCGAACTGGCGGACAGAATCAATGCGCCGGTCAACAAGGACGCCGGCAGGAAGAACCGTTGGTCTTCACCGATCAGCATCCGCGCGATGTGCGGGCCGACCAGGCCGATGAAGCCGATCGTGCCGACAAACGCCACCGGGAACGAGGCGAGCAGGCTGACCATGATCAGCGTCTGAAAGCGCAGGCCGCGCACGTTGATGCCGAAACTCGCGGCCTTGTCGTCCCCCAGCCGCAGAGCGGTCAAGGCCCAGGCGCGCCGGGCGAAAATCGGCAGAGTGACGAGGATCACCAGGCAGATCACCCCCAGCTTGGGCCAGGTGGCTTTGGTCAGGCTGCCCATCGTCCAGAACACCACGGCGGCCACGGCTTGTTCGGTGGCGAAGAATTGCACCAGTGCCAGCAACGCGTTGAAGGTGAACACCAGGGCGATGCCGAGCAGCACGATAGTCTCGGCGGTGACGCCGCGGCGCAGGCTCAGGAAGTGGATCAGCAACGCCGACAGCATGGCCATGATGAACGCGTTCACCGGCACCATGTACTGCGCCGCCAACGGGAACAAGACCACGCCAAACGCCAGCCCCATGGCCGCACCGAAACTGGCGGCGGCGGAAATGCCCAAGGTGAACGGGCTGGCCAGCGGGTTGTTGAGGATCGTCTGCATCTGCGCGCCGGCCAGTGACAACGCGGCGCCGACCGCAACGGCCATCAGCGCCACGGGCAGGCGGATGTCCCACATCACCACGCGGACCTGGGGCGATGCGCTCTCCGGTGAAAACAGCGCGCCGAGTACTTCGTCGAGGCTGTAGCGTGCCGGCCCGAGAGCCAGGTCGAGCAGGACGCTGCAGATCAGCAACAGCGTGAGCCCCCCGAGAATGAGCCGCTTGCGCAGCACCAGGCGCCGGTAGGTGTCACGCTGCATGACCAGGGTTTCGTTCAACGAAGTCATGGCTGGTCCTCAGTCTGGCGCAGGCTGACGGCGTAACCCGGCTCATAAGGGACCGGCAGGAACTGCTCGTGCAATTGGCGGAACGAGGCGTCCGGGTCCAGGTCGGCGAACAACGTCGGG
The DNA here is from genome assembly GCF_900114515.1 of Pseudomonas sp. NFACC46-3. Lineage (NCBI taxonomy): Bacteria > Pseudomonadati > Pseudomonadota > Gammaproteobacteria > Pseudomonadales > Pseudomonadaceae > Pseudomonas > Pseudomonas sp. NFACC46-3. The sequence goes on along the minus strand of NZ_FOTH01000001.1, from coordinate 335,642 downwards.
TGAAACCACTTGGCCAATTGCTGGATGGCCACGAACTGATAGGGGCTGTTGTAGAACTGATGCCAAATGGCGTGGAACGCCTGGTCGTCCTGGGCCTTGATGCCGGCGTAGGCCGGCCGCTGGGTGTACCACGCCAATTTTTTCCTGGCTTGGGCCATGTCCGCCCCGGGGCCGACGCCGACCCAATGGCCACCGGGTGCAAAGGCTTCCCAGTTGGCACTGGTGACTACCACCTGCGCTGGGTTGGCGATCACTACTTGCTCGGCGTTCAACTGGCCGAACGTGGTGGGGATGATGCCTTTGGCGATGTTGTCGCCACCGGCCATTTCGACGAACAGGCCGAAGTTCTCGTTGCCGAAGCTCAGGCAACAATCATCGGTGTATCCGCCGATGCGTTCGATGAAGACCTTTGGCCGGGCAGGGTGGCGCGCTTCAATGAGGTCGGTGACCCGTCGAATCTGTTGGTTGCGAAAATCGATGAAGGCTTCGGCACGGGCTTGCTTGCCGAACAGTTGGCCGAACAGGCGCATGGTCGGCTCGGTGTTCTGCATCGGGTTGTTGCGAAAGTCCACGTAGACCACCGGGATGCCCAAGGCGTCGAGCTTCTCGATGTAGCGCGCATCCTCGGTGGCGTGCTGGGCTTCGATATTGAGGATGATCACGTCCGGGCGCTGGGAGATGGCCTGTTCGATGTCAAAGGTGCCGTCCTCGAACCCGCCGAAGGTCGGGATCTTGGCAATGTCGGGAAATTTGCGCAGGTAGGCGCCGTAGGTGTCCGGGTCTGACTGGATCAGGTCCTTGCGCCAACCGACGATGCGTTCGATGGGATTTTGCGTGTCCAGCGCCGCCACCAGATACAACTGGCGGCCTTCGCCGAGGATCACCCGCCTGACGGGGAGGTGGACCTTGACCTGGCGCCCGAGCAGGTCGGTCACGCTGCCCAGGGCTGGATCCGCATCGGCGGCCAAGGCATTGCGGGGCGTCAGTGAGAGAAACGACACACCGAGCAGCCCGGCGAACAGCAGGGCGGCGAGGGTGTGAGGGCGGCGAAAAACAGTAACCATGGTTCAGGCCTTTACAAAAGCCGGGCCGGACAACGGCGCAAGTCGCCGCCCCGACCCGCAGGTTTCAGAAATCAACGGTGGCGGATAACAACAGCGTGCGCGGTGCGCCTTGGGAAAACGCGCCATAGGACGCGACCCCTGACCAGTAGGCACGGTCAAAGACGTTCTGCACCGTGGCGCGAAATGTCGTGGGCCGCTCGGCAATGCGTGTGGCATAGCGGGCACCGACATCGAAGCGGGTCCAGGCATCCAGCTCCTGGGTGTTGGCCTGGTCGACGTACTGGCTGGCGGTGTAGATCGCGCCGCTGGTCAGGGTCAGCCCAGCGATGCCCGGGGTGTCCCACTCGGCCCAGAGGTTGGCCTGGACCTTGGGCACGCCCACCGGTGTATTGCCGCGGTTGGCGGCCACGCTGGTGCGGGTCAGTTCCCCGTCGAGTAGCGTCACGCCACCGAGCAGGCGCGTGCCCCGGGCAATCTCGCCGGACAGGTTCAGTTCCACGCCACGGTTGCGTTGCTGGGCCTGGACCGAAAACACCCTGGACGACAATTCGCCGCTGGGTTTCTTGATCTGGAACAGCGCCAGGGTGGCCATGAAGCGGTCGTAGTCGAGCTTGACCCCGATCTCCTGCTGGCGGGAGATGTAGGGAGAAAAAATTTCTTCGGCGTTCGTGGCGGCAGCCGGCGCGATGTCGCCCTTGCTCAGGCCTTCGATGTAGTTGTAGTACAGCGCGACATGGTCCCAGGGCTTGGCGACGATACCGAGCAGTGGGGTGGTCTTGCTTTTGTCGTAGGACGGGGTGGCAACGATGGTGTTGTAGTTGTCCGACTGGATGTTTTGCCGGCGCAACCCGAGGGTGATCTGCAGGCGCTCATTGAGTACCGACAAGGTGTCGGCCAGGGCGACGCCCGACAGCTCGCTTTCGGAGATTTTTGGCGTGTGAGGTTCGGCGATGTTGGGCCTGGGCCGGTCGACCGGGTGATAGATGTTCGAGAGGATGGTGGGGCCGGAAATAATGCCCCGGGACAACTCATCGCGATAACGGCTGACTTGCAGCACCGCGCGGTGGTTGACCGGCCCGGTGTCGAAGCCCAGGCGCGCGCCGGCGTCGACGGTGTAGCGCTGGACGTTGAATTTGTAATAACCGGGAACCGATGACGTGTCGCCGGCGGCGTTGATGATGGTCGGGGTCTGGTCGGACATGCGCTCGACCTCGGATTTTCCGCCGCCGGCGTGGGCAAACAGGGTCAGATGGTCGCTGAGGTCGTACGCGCCACTCAGTAACGCCGATTTGTCCCGGGCCCGGGAGCGCCCCCAGTCCTGGCTGACACTGGTGCGGCCGTTGGCGGCGGAGGGGATTTGCACGCCAGGGTCGATCAGGAAAGGGCGGGAGGCGGCGTCGAATTTTTCATCCTGGCTGATCAGGTCCAGGGTCATGCGCAGGCGATCCCCTTGGTAGTCCAGGGACATGGCGCCGGTACCGACGTCCCGGGACTGCTTGTCGATGGCCGTATCACCCTGCTGCAGGCTACCGTTGAGCCTGATCCCGAACCGGCGTTCTTCACCAAAGCGCCGACTGACGTCGAGGTGGCCGCCCAGTTGCGAGTTCGTGGCGTAGCGGCTGGTGAATCGGGTCAGGTCCTCGTCGAGGGCGCGCTTGGGGACCACGTTGATCACACCGCCCACGGCGCTGTTGGGCGACATGCCGTACAGCAGCGCGGCGGGGCCCTTGACCAGTTCGATGCGCTCGGCGTAATCGGTGAACACCCGGTAATTGGACGCCACGCCATACACACCGTCGAAAGCCAACTCACCGAGGTTGCCTTCCCCCAGCGGAAAACCGCGGATAAAGAACGAGTCGACGATGCCGCCCGCCTGGCCCGTGGAGCGCACCGAAGCATCGCGTTCCAGCAAGTCGCCCACCGTGGTCGCCTGTTGATCCCTGATCATCGTCGAGGTGTAGCTGCTGATGCTGAACGGCGCCTCCATCACATCGGTGTTGCCCAGCAGGCCGAGGCGTGCGCCGCGGGCGACCTGGCCGTTGGCGTCGGTAGGTGGCAGGTCGGTGCTGCTTCTGCCCGTGGCGTCGACGCTGATCTGCGGCAGGGACACCCGGCGCAGCACCAGTGTGTAGCTGCCATCGTCGCGGGCAACCATCTCCACGCCGCTGTCGGCCAGTAGCTGGGTGAGTGCTTGTGCTGCCGGATAAGTGCCGGAAAGTCCCGGGCTGACCAGGCCCTCAGTGATCGAAGGCTGGAACGACAAGGCAATGCCGGCGGTTATCGCAAAGCTCGACAGGGCAGGGCCGAGCGGCCCCGGGGCGATCTCATAGGCGCGGGGGGCGACGGCTTCCAGTTGCGCGGGCACGGTGGCGAAGGCGAACGACCCGGTGACCGTGCTCAACGCAAGGCCCAACAGCACACTGCGCATGACGGGTTTGGATGGACGATCCGGACGCAGGGGCCGTGCAACGAGCATGGATGGATGACCCTATGGACGAGATGAAATGGTTATTCCTTTCTTTGCCAGTTGAGATCAAAAAAAGTATCACCCGAGCAGCAAATATTTTTTGTGGGGTCAGGCCGGGGAGAGCGTCACCCAGTAACCGCTCAAATGACCGGTGACCAGGACCGGGTAGGTTTGCACCAGCATGTTGAGCGTGCGCTGGGTATCGCTGATGGGAAAAGCGCCGGACACCCGCAGCTCGGCAATGGACGGGTCGCACCGCACGAAGCCCCGGCGATAGCGCGCCAGTTCGACGACAAAATCCGCCAGGCGCATCCTGTCGGCCATCAGCATGCCTTGGGTCCAGGCGCTGGCGTTGCGATCGGTCGGGGTCAACGGGCCGAAGGCCTGGGACGAGAAGTCGGTGCGCTGTCCGGCGTTGACGATGAGCGGCGCGGCCTGGCGAGCCTCGGCCAATTCAATCCGCACCGCACCTTCGAGTACCGCCAGATGGGTGCGCGATGGCAATTGGCGCACGATGAACCGCGTACCCAGGGCCTGCATCCGGCCCTCGCGGGTGCTGACCAGGAACGGTCGGGCCTGTGGTGAGGCATCCGGCGCGGTCTGCACCAGGACTTCCCCTTCGCGCACATGGAGGAGCCGTTGGCGGGTGTCGAACAGCACGTCGATGGCCGTGCCGGTATTGAGGGTGAGGTGAGAGCCGTCGGCCAAGGTCAACTCGCGGCGCTCGCCGATGGCGGTGCGGTAATCGGCGGACCATTGCTGCGATTGCGCCAGTTTCCAGCTGCCCCAACCGACAGGCACCGCTGCCAGCAGCAACGCCAGTTTGCCAAGGGCCGCGCGTCGTTCGGGGCTGCTTGGGCGATCCAGCGCCGACATCGCTAACGCTCGTGGCAAGCCGCCGAGCTTGCTTTGCAGCAATTGCGCACGAGACCAGGCCCGACCGCGCTCGGGGCTGCTGGCCCTCCAGCATTCCCATTCGGCGCGCTCGGTGTCACTGAGGTCGCTTTCGCTCAAGCGCATCAGCCATTCGGCGGCTTCTTCGAGGACCTTGGGGTCGAGCGGCGGCTCACGGCGACGGGTGAGCATTCATTCCACCAGCATCAAGCACTGCACGAATGCCTGCTTCATGTAGCGCTTGACCGTGATCAGCGAGACGTTCAGCTGTTGGGCGATGTCGTCGTATTTCAGGCCGCCGATCTGCGACAGCAGGAATGCCCGTTTGACCGGCGCCGGGAGGGTGTCGAGCATGGCGTCGATTTCGTGCAGGGTTTCCAGCACCAGAAAGCGCAACTCAGGGGACGGCACTTCCTGGGCCGGCAGATGCGCGAGCGCCTCCAGGTAGGCACGTTCCAGGGCCTTGCGCTGATACCAGTTGATGAGAATGCCCTTGGCCACGCAGCTCAGGTAGGCCCGGGGCTGATCAATGGCCGTGACTTGGGAGGCGAGAATGCGCGTGAAGGTGTCTTGCGCCAGGTCCGCCGCATCCATGGCATTGCCCAGTTTCTTCTTCAGCGTGGCGTACAGCCAGCTGTGATGGCCGGCGTACAGATCTTCGATCACGCGCAGATGCTGGTCGTTGTTCGCGGGCAGGATTTCGCTCATGGCTGCGTTTTTTTGCAATTGAGAAGTATTCCCAATGCTAAAGGACAACTTGCCCGCGACGCAAGCGGCATTCAGCAACCCTGTTTCAGCCACGCGCAAGGCCCTCGGGCCTATAACGCAATGCAATGATGGGGATCAGCGCCAGCACATAGGCCAGGCAAACGAACAGGTAGGTGTATTGCAACCCGTAGACCTGGCTGAGCAATCCACCGATCGAAATGCCCGCGATCGAAGCGAATTGCGTGGTGCCCTGGGCAATGCCCAGCACGTGGCCTTGTCGTGAGCTGTCGGCGGATTTCGAGATGAGGGCCATCAGCACTGGCGTGGTGGCACCCAGCAGCACGCCCCAGATGAAGTAGGCAATGACAAATACGATGACGTTGCGCGTGATCCCCGCCAGGGCGGTCAAGACGACACAACCGAGCACGATGTAGAGGATGCGCTGCAAGGTTTGCTGTTGGGTATGGTGCTCGAAATAGCGCGACCAGGCCGTGGCCGACAGAATGAAACCCAGCGCCAGCAAGCCGTAGCACAGGCCGACGAGCGAGTTGCTGACGACGAATACCGCGCTCACATACAAGGAGAATGATGTTTGCGGCAGCATCCGCGCCAACAGCAGAATGCCCATGACGCATAACAACGACAGCAACGACGATCCTTGCCAGATACTGTCGGTACGGCTCTTCGCTGCCGGGGCCTGGCTCGCCGAGGACCTCTTCACTGGCGGCACATCCGGCAAGGCCACGGCGGCCACCACCGTGCACACTGCGCACAACACCGAGGCGGTGAGGTTGATCCAGAAGAACGTGGCGTAGTCGAGGATCAGCCCCCCGACTATTGCGCCGAGCAATGAGCCGACATTGGTGGATATTTGCAGAATCGCGAACAGCCTCGCTCGCCGCGATGGGGCTTCGATACTGACGCCGTAGGCCTGCGCCGGGGCGATGTATCCGGCAAAGGCGCCCTGCAAGAAGCGCAGGACCAGAATGATCCAGATATCGCTGCACAGCGCCAGCCCGAGCTGGGTCAGCGACAAGCCTGCCAGGGCGCGGATCATCATCCACTTATGGCCGTAGCGATCACCGATACGGCCCCAAAAGGTGCTGGTCAGCATGATGCCCAGCATCGGCCCGACATACACGGCAATGCTGGCGAAGCTGAAAACCGACGCCGACGACGTCAGCCCGCGCAGGTGAACCGGCCAAAATGGCCCGCTCATTTCCATCGCGCCCATCGAGATGAGCTGGATCGCGAACAGAAGATAAATCAGGACTCTGACGCTCGAACCCTGGACGACACCTGTGTGGGACATGATCAGCCTCGGTGGTTAAACGCCAGCAAGCGGGTAGGGTAGCGTGTGCTGCTGGCGATGACAGGGTCGGCAAGATGCCCGGCTGCACGAGAGGTTGCAAGGTGTCGATACCGCAGCAGCGTCGGTATGCGCGAGTGCTTTGGCGCAGTCTGAAAAAATAATCCCCGGGAGGTGATACTTTTCCGCAGGTCGACTGGCAATAGGAGTGATTACCATTTTCTCTCGTTGAAAAGGATCCTTAAGCCATGTCTGTTGCACGTCGACCTTGTGGTGAGTCTGCGTTATCCGTCGCGATTCGTAGCGCCACGCTGAGTTTCATTCTGGTCGCAGGAAGCGCCACCGCCTGGGCGGCAACCCCCGAACAGGCGCCTGCCGCCGATAAGACCCTGGACGCCTCCAAGGACAACGGCCAAGGCTTGACCCTTGACGCCACCACCATCAGCGGCACCCACAACGACCCAGGTGCACTGCCGCCCGTGTTGGCCGGTGGTCAAGTGGCGCGCGGCGCACGCTTGGGGATGATGGGCAACAAGGACGTGATGGACACGCCGTTCAGCGTGACCAGCTACACCGCCAAGACCCTGGCCGACCTGCAAACCGTGACCGTGGCCGACGCCCTGCAACGAGACCCTTCGGTGCGCTCGACGGGCCAGGTGGGCGGCATCGTCGATTCGTTTTTCATCCGTGGTTTTCCCATCGGCGAGGGTAACCTCGGCGAGTTGGCCTACGACGGCGTATACGGCGTGGCACCCAACTACCGGGTGTTCACCGACTACGCCGAACGGGTCGAAGTGCTCAAGGGACCGGGGGCGCTGATGTACGGCATGTCTCCGAACAGCGGGGTGGGCGGGGTGATCAATATCGTTCCCAAGCGTCCGTTGGACGAAGACCTGACGCGCTTTACCGGCAGCTACGCGTCCGACTCCCAAGTGGGCGGGCACCTGGATGTCAGCCGTCGATTCGGCTCGGAAAACCAGTTTGGCGTGCGCTTCAACGGCAGCCTCCAGGGTGGCGACACGGCCATCGACGACCAGGAACGCGAACTTGGTATCGGAGCTATCGCCCTGGATTATCGGGGCGAGCGTTTGCGCTTGAACCTCGACTTCATCAGCCAAAAAGAAAACTTTGACGGTGCCTCGCGGCCCTTCACCGTCGCGCGTGGCGTTGAAATTCCATCCGCCCCCAACGGTCGTACCAATGCATCACAGAAATGGGGCTGGTCGGACACCAAGGAGCAATCGGCGTTGCTGGGTGGCGAATACGACTTGACGGACGCGGTCACGGTGTTTGCCCACGCCGGTGGCGGTCGTTCGGACGTCAAGCGAATGTCCGACCAAGTGCCAGATATCATCAATAGTGCAGGCGATATCACCAACAGGCCGGGGTACTACAAATTCAATGTGGACCGTTCGACAGCCGACGTGGGGATCCGCGGGATATTCGATACCGGCCCTGTCAGCCACACGACCACGCTGATGGCGAGCACTTATCAGGATGAGCTGTCCCGGGGCATCAACCGGGGGGCAGATATCCCCTCGAACATTTATCACCCGGTGGACGTGCCCAAGCCGACCATCAATGCACCCAGGGTGTCACGGGTTTCCGAGTCGCAATTGTCCGGTTTCGCCTTGACCGACACATTGTCGGTACTGGATGACCGTCTGCAACTGTCCCTGGGGTTGCGCCGGCAGAAGGTCGAATCACGCAATTACAGCGAGACGGGTTCGGTCAGTTCCCGTTATGACGACAGTGCCACGACCCCGATGGTCGGCGTGGTGGTCAAACCCTGGGAGGACGTGTCGCTGTACTACAACTATGTCGAAGGGCTGAGTAAAGGTGACGTTGCGCCAGCCAACGCGAACAATTCTCTAGAAACATTCGCACCTTATGAATCCAAGCAGCACGAGATGGGCGTCAAGTACGAGCACGGCACGTTCATGACCACCTTGGCGCTGTTCCAGATCGAGAAGCCCAGTGGCGAACTCGGTGCGAACAATGTTTTCTCGGTGCAGGCCGAACAGCGCAACCGTGGCGTGGAACTGAGCGTGTTCGGCGAAGTGGCCCCCGGCACCCGTTTGATGGGTGGCGTGACATTGCTCGATGGTGAGCTGACGGATTCCGCCACAGCGGCCAACCGTGGCAATAAGCCGGTGGGCGTGCCAGACGTGCAAGCCAACCTGTGGGCCGAATGGGACACCCCGTGGGTGGAAGGCTTTACCCTCACCAGTGGCGCGATCTACACCAGCAGCCAATACGTGAACCAGGCCAACACCCAGGAGCTGGATGCCTGGACCCGTTTCGATGCGGGCGCTCGCTACGCCACCAAGATCGAAGGTCGACCGACGACTTTCCGAGCCACGGTCCAAAATGTCTTTGACCGCGAATACTGGTCGGGTGTCGCCTCGTATGGGGCGTTCTCTCCAGGCTCTCCGCGCACATTGCAACTCTCGGCCACGGTCGATTTCTAAGAAGCGGGCAAGGGTGGCTCAAACCAAGGGCCACCCCCCTCGTTTATAACGGTCGATCAGAACTTTTTCGGCACGGGCAGCGGTCGGTCGATACAGTCATGGTCAGGTGCGCGCCGCGCAGGCAAGGGCACCAGCGACACCAATTCCTCTTCGACGATTTGATTGCTCATGGCCAATTCCAGCTCGGGGCAGTCAATGCTGAGCCAGTCACCGTGCTGGAGCGGCACATTCGCGGTGCGATGACTCAAGCTGTGAAACACGTAATGAACCAGCCCGGGCTCGAGAAACTGCTCATGTTTCTCCAGGAACTCCTCCGAGTATCGACGCAGACTCTGCCAGCGATGCAAACTCATCCGGTGGTGACTTGCCGTCAAGGGTTGGCCGTCGCGTTCTATCTGGACATTGATGGCCAAGTCAGCCTGCAATTCCCCCACGATCAATGCCGGGGCAATCGCACAGGTGCGCAAGTGCGCATGCGTTGAAGAAATGGCGTCGCGACTGTGCAATACATGATCGTGGATATCGTTACCCAGGGTAAAACCAATGAAGCGCAGCGCACCAAACGGGTCGACCCAATAGAGGCAGACAATGCACGGCTCGCTACTGATGCTTTGTGAATGATAGGGCACCTGCAAAGGGTCGCCGTCGGTCTTGAGCAGTCGGCCGTTACCTTTGTAATACCAGGCTTGTTCTGTCTTGGCGGTACAGAGCGTGATTTCGCTGATCTGGACCAACAAGTTGTTATCGGGCTTGAGCGGCGGTCGGTATTTCACCGCCGCAGGCGTAAGCGGGTAGGGCGTGGACGGCAGGTCCTTGAGATAAGACTCCCAGTCCATATTCCGATCCGCGCAATGAGCCAGGGCTTCATAAAGATTTCCCTGGGGTGGACGCACCTCCCGGCTTTGCCCGGACTTGAAGTCAAATACGCCAAGGCCTCCTCGCGGCACTGGAGAGTCCAGCAACATTACATAGTGGGTCATTACTTATCCTCCAGGGTCAAGCGTGCGGATAGGGGGGCGTAGTCCTTGAGTCCGTTGAACGCCGGGTTTGCCTCTTTGAGCCGTAAGGACAGCAAGCCCCCCGTGATACTTCCGGCCAGTGCCAGGAACAGAATCGCGGTAAGTCCCCACGTCATGGCGATGTAGCCGGCGACGACAGGGGCGACGCCCCCTCCAAGAATCTCTCCGCAGCCCACCACCAGGCCCGTCGCGGTGGCCAATAAACTGGGCGGCACTGATTCGCTGGTCAGTGGACCGACCGTCATGCAGATCAGGCTGAAGTTGATAAAGGACAAGAAAAATAATTGAAGGAACAGTAGCCAGGGCAACGGTGGGCTGACGATCAATAAACCCACCAACAGGGCGCTGATCATGAAGCAGATCGAGACCACGGGCTTGCGACCCAGTTGGTCGGACAAGCCGGGAATGACCAGTTGGCCAAAAAAACCACCCAGGCCAATTGCAGAAATGATCATGGCCATGGAGAAATTGCTCAGGTGCAGAATGTCTGTCAGGTAGCTAGGGAGCAGGGCGCACAGAACGAACTGGCACGTCAGTATGCAGAGCATCAAGGCAATATTGAGCCGCACATTCCCGCAGGACAGGGCCGCCCTCCACTGGCTTTTGGAGGTATGTGCAATCGACTCCGTGCTGGGCGCCTGGGTCGGTTGGTAGGTTCTATAGAGGTACCAGGCCACTAACAGGCCGGGTAACGAAATGATGGCGAATACGGCGCGCCAGGATCCGGACATTTCCAGCAATACGCCCGCCAGCAGCGGTCCGAGGCACAGGCCGATGATGGGGAACAAGGCCTGTTGAATCCCTAGATTGAGTCCGCGCCGGGAAGGCTGAGAGACTTCATCGGTGACAATGATACTGACCGGAGTGAAGGCCCCTTCGCAGACGCCCATCAAGGCGCGCAAGAGCACCAGGCCCACCAGGCCGGTGATCAATGCAGACGCACCGGCCAGAATCGATAGCAGGGTGATCGACAGCACCAGCAACTTCTTGGGGCCCAGTACCCTGATGGCGGCGCCCATGAACAGGGCAGAGCCTCCCCACGCAAATGCCAGGATGGCCGACAACATGCTCAAGTCCTGATAGTCCAGGGCCAAGTCACGCATGATCACCGGGAACAGCGGCATGATAATGAACCTGTCCAGTCCTACCAGCCCGAAGCTCAGCGACAGAAGCGTGATCATGCGTCTTTCATAGCCGCCCCAAGGTCGAGCGACCAGATACTTCATCTCCATGTTCTTTTCCTTCTTTCCCTAGCGCTTTCGAAGCCCTCTTGAGCGAGGTGAACGCCTGCGATTCATACTCCGGCAGCCAGGGGCAGGTGTGCCCCTGGCTGGGTGTCGGTGTTTTATCGGATCTGTCAGGCGACCCACTTGCCCACGGCCATTTCAGCGGTGAAACCGGGGCCGAAGGCCGCCAGCATGCCAGTCGCGCCATCGACAAGCCCGCTGTCAAACTGGCGCTTGAGCACATCGAAGACCACCACGCTGGCGATGTTCCCGGCTTCGCTCAAACTGTCGCGAGACTGCGCGACCCGGCCGGGTTCCAGGTCCAGTTGCAGGACCAGTTCATCAAGAATTTTCCGTCCGCCGGTATGGAAGATGAAAAAGTCGTTTTGAGCGCAATGTTGATTGAAGGTCTCGTAGTTCAATTCCTCCATCATTGGTGCGACATCTTTAATGGAGTTCATGACGGCCTTGTCCAGGGTAAAGTGAAAGCCACTGTCCTTAACGTCATATTTGATGTAGTGCTCGCTATCAGGCAGGAAGTAAGACCCGGTCTTGGCGATCTTGAAACCAGGCGCCTTGTCATCGGCGCGCATGACGCAGGCCGATACGGCATCGCCGAATAACGCCGCCGATATGAACGCGTGCAACTTGGTGTCCTGGGGTTGATAGCAGAGCGACGAGAACTCCAGGGAGACGATGAGGACATGGTTGTCCGGCGCCAGGCTGGCAAAATCATTGGCTCGATTGATCGCCGCAGCGCCTGCCACGCAGCCCAATTGAGCGATGGGCAGTTGTACGGTCGACGTCCGCAGCCCCAGGTCATTGATCAAGTGGGCCGTGAGCGAGGGCATCATGAAACCGGTGCACGATGTCACCGCGACCATGCGAATGTCGTCGATGGTCAGTCCGGCATTTTCAATGGCTTGGCGCGCCGCGATGGATGACATGCGGCGGGCTTCGCGCTCATAAACGATGCTGCGGTGGGTGAAGCCAGTGTGCACCGCCAGTTCATCGATAGGCAGGACCAAGTGCCGTTCGTTCACCTGTGTGTTTTGAATCATTCGTTTGGCAAGTGCCATTCGTGGATGATCATCATGCAACTGCTCTAGATGCTCGATCATTTGTTGCTGGGTGATCTTGTATTGCGGAAACAACAGACTGGGTTTGCAAAGAGTAGACATGACAAGTCCTCGGCTAGAAGCCAATAAAGTTAGAAGCACATTTAAGGCAATGACTGCAAAGCAAGACTCTGAAAAACAGAATCAAAGCTGCGGGCTGGGGAGCCAAAAAACTTGACTGTTGTTATCGAAAGAGCGGATGTGGCGGACGCCTTGTTTGTTATTTCACCAATACAAACTTATAGGCATATTGCCAGGCCAAGTTGCTTTCCCGGACATGTTTGCGAATAACCATGCGCACGGGCGCACCGCTGACGACTTGCCGGGGATCGGTGACATCTACGATTTCCGAGGCAATCACCAAGCCATCATCCAGACGCACCATCGCCATGAAGCGGGGCACGGTTTCGCCATAGCCCATGGCTGCCAGTATCGGATTCTCGGCATGGGCGCTGACTTGGATCGTGCCGGTGCGTGCGCAGCGATACGGTTCCACATTCAACGAATTGCACGCGCCGCAGACGGTGCGCCGAGGGAAGAAAATTTCTTCGCAATCCTGGCAACGGCTGCCTTCGAGGCGGTATTTGCCGCCATGCTCGCGCCATTCGCGCAACATGCTGGCGGTGGTCATGCGGTGAATCTGTTCAGGGTAAAGGGACATGGTCGGCTCCTTAATCGTTGGAAAGCACAATGACACTGTTGTGCGCGGCGTAACCGCCCAGGTTTTGCGAGACACCAATACGGGCGCCTTTGACTTGGTTGTTGGACTCGCCGCGAAGCTGTCGGAACAATTCAGTAATGTGCAAAATCCCATCGCAACCGGAGGCGTGGCCGCGTCCGATGTTGCCGCCGTCAGTGTTCAGGGGAAGTTGCCCATCAAGAGCTATGCCGCCTTCCAATACGAAGTCGCCTGCCTGGCCTGGACCACATACACCCATGGACTCCATTTGAATCAACCCGGCGCCCAGCAAGTCGTAGACTTGCGCCACATCGATATCCTTTGCAGTGATGCCGGCTTTTTTGTAGGCGATTTCTGCGCAGGCCATCGAGTTGGCGGAAACTGCCATGCCTACATCTTTTGGCAGCCCCGGAAATTGCAACGTCGGGTTGTGATAACGCGTGCCGAAATAGTGCGATACACCGGTGTAGGCACAGCCGCGGATAAATACCGGTTGGGTCGTGTAACGGTGCGCAAGGTGTTCGGCAACCAGGATGGCGCAACCACTGGCTTCGCCCCAGGCCAACATCGAGCCACACGCTTCGCTACTCTTGAGCGCTTCAAGGGACGGAATCGGCACGCCGTAGCGGGTGGCGGTGGGGGTGTTATGGGCATAGATACGCATCTGCCGCCCAAAGGTTGCCAATACATCCGCTTCACGTCCTGCATAGCCGAACTTTTCAAAATACTCGGCGGTCGCCAGGGCGAAGGCGTCTGTGTGTGAGATGCCTAGAAAATAATCGTATTCACATTCGGTGCTGGAGCCAATGTACTCGGCGTAGTTGATGTGGTCGGTCATTTTTTCGAAACCGCCACACAGGACGATGTCGTATTCACCTGAGGCGACCATTTGGTGAGCCATCTGGAAAGACACCGAACTACTCGTGCAGTTGGCAGTACTCATGAACGTGGGGGCAGGGCTGATACCCAAGGCATCGGAAATGGTCGGGCCCAGGCCTCCGTATTCAGAAATGCCTTCACCGTGGTAGCCGTAGGCAACAGCCTGGAGTTCGCGGGGATGCATCTTGATGGCGTTGAGCGCTTGGTAGGCGGACTCGACGATCATCTCCTTGAACGTCTGGCGAACTCTGGAACTGCCGGGCTTAGGGGTATAGGCAGCCGAAACGATAGCAACGCGTCGTGCGCTCATAAAAAGTGCTCCTTGCTGGATGAATTGGAATCAGAGATAGGCCGTCAGGGCGTAGTCGGGCCGCAAGTATTTGAACTCGTACTTGATCGACGTCCCGTAATCCACGTAGTACTTATCCTCCAGCAGCGTGCGCAGCGGAACGTTGGTCTTTTGATAGGCTTCGATGGCATCGGTGACGGTCAAGGCAATGGCATCGCTGCCCGCACCAAACCCATAGGAAACCACCAGGATTCGTTCACCGGGACGCGCTTGATCGAGGACGTTGACCAAGCCCAGCAAAGGGCTTGCTGCCCCAGCATCGCCGACACACTGGGCATAGATGCCAGGTTCGATTTGCGCCGTCGTGAATCCCAGGTGCTTGCCCAGAGAGTAGGGGGTTGAAACCAGGTTCTGTTGGAAGACGACATAATCGAAATCACCGGCCTGCGCATGGATCTTGGCCATCAATCCCGAGGCAGCACGGCGAGTCTGGTCTTCCAGGCCGATGCTGTTCTTGTCCGAGCCCAATCCCATCCCCGACCGGATATAGCGGTCCCCTTGAGGCCTGATGTTGTCAGCGACATCCGCCGCGCAAGAAAAACTTGCGTCAAAATGCGCGATCACATTTTCGGTACCCAACAGCAGGGCAGCGGCGCCCGCTCCGGCGTAGGACTCTGTCAAATCACCGGGGGCGGTGTTGCGGTTGATCGTATCGGCGCCCACTGCCAACGCGTTGCCCACCATGCCCGATGCTACCAAGGCGTATGCAATCTGAAGGGCGCTGGTGCCGGATTTGCCGGCAAACTGCACGTCTGCGCAAAAGGCGTCATAGCCGCAGCCAAGCATTTCCAGGATGATCGCGGCCGAGGCCCGGGAGTCATATGGATTGGTGCAGGTGCCAAGATAAAGCGCTTCAAGGGGACAAGGCGGCGCTTTGTCCAGTGCGCGCTGGGCGGCGAGGACGCCCAAGGTAATGACGTCTTCATCAGGTTGCAGCACAGCCCTTTCAAGGACGCCCAATTGACCCTTTACCAAGCTCAAATCGGTGTTTTTCCACACCTGGATCACGTCGTCCACCTTGAGCCGGCAGACCGGGATGCCCGCGCCATAGCTCACAATTCCTACTTTATTCATGTGTACTTCCTCCAGATTCCGTTCTTTCACCTGCTGGCAGAAAGCCGTGACAGGCGCATGAAATATTTAGAAACTATCTATTGGTGCTCGCAAAGTGATAAATGGCGGTCCCATGCCCCATAAATCGGCGGGTCCAAGCAGCAGAACCTACCGGTCAACCTATGAACAATAGGTTTGTTTTCGTGCAATCATTATGTATGATACGAAACGTACCGTATCGTTAAGGTAGCGTTAAAAATTTATGAATTTCCTTCTCATGTCTCCCTATATAGAGGTAATAAGCGCTCAAGAGACCCCCTGCTAAGCCGAAGCTGAGATCATATAAATATACAAAACGAAACGATCCGTTTCATTGCTTTTCGAGAGAATCCTATACCCTGAGTCTCTTTTGTCAAGCGCCATATTGGAGATTTTGATTTATGGCCCGTAAACCATCTCGGAGCTCCATTGGCTCATTGAGGAGCCCTCACACGCACAAAGCGATCATCATTTCTGCCATAGAAACACTTAAAGAGTGCGGTTACTCGGGGTTGAGCATCGAGGCGGTGGCCCGCCGCGCTGGCGCGAGCAAACCGACAATCTACCGGTGGTGGGGTAACAAGGCGGCCTTGATCGCCGAGGTCTACGAGAGTGAAAGCGAGCAGATTCGCAAGGAGCCTGATAAAGGCACTTTCAAGGAGAACCTCAATTTCTTGCTGCTCAATCTCTGGAAGGTCTGGCGAGAAACGATTTGCGGGGAGGCTTTTCGATGCGTCATTGCTGAGGCCCAGCTCGATCCCAGCACGCTGCCCAAGCTGAAAGACGAGTTCATGGAGCGGCGTAGGGAGTTGCCTCGCAAGCTGGTGGAAAAAGCTATTCAGCAGGGCGAGTTGCCCAAGGATACATCGCGTGAATTGCTCTTGGACATGATCTTTGGGTTTTGCTGGTACCGGCTGTTGACCGAGCAGTTGGAGGTGGAGGCAGATATCAATGAGTTCACGACACTGCTGATGAACGGGGTACTGCGCCCGACTTCGGCGGCGGTTCAAGACGCCGCCGAAGCCTGATTATCGGTGGGGTTGGGCTTATTTCGCGCCGCTGAATCGTGCATGAAGGCTCGGCAGGATGCTGGCCAGGTGGTTGAACTCACACAAGTCATGCACCGCAAATTCATAAGCCAGGGTTTCCAGCTCCACTTCTCCCAGGCCGTTTTCTTCCAGTAGCTGGGCGGCGCGCTCGGCGCCTGGAAAACGCTGCATGGCGGGGTGGCTGCCGACCCAGTAACGGCTCGTCAGGTACAAACCCTCCGGGCATTCCTTGAACAAGTGCGCCATCAGCGACACCGGTACTTGCGGTTCGTGGGCCAGGCTCATCAAGGCGCTGACACTGCCGTCTATTTTGGATTCGCGGTAAAGATCCGGACAGAAGCCCAGTTCGCAGGGGGCCCTGAAATCAATGTGCAGGTGCATGAGGCGGTCACCGACGTACTCTGAGGCGCAAAAGGTATTGCCATACAAGCGCTCCTCGAAGGTCAGGGTATCGTCCAGGAGGCGCTCGTGATGAACGCAGGGGTTTTCCACGTGGGCATAAGGAAACCACAGGGTGTAGCGTTCAGCCTCCAGTGGATGCCACATGAACCACCACTTGAGCATCTGCGCGGTGCAGTTGGGAAAAAACTTGCGACTTTGCACATAGGCCATCGGCCCTGGCAGCAGGGCGTATCCGGCCTCTTCGCTGATGAAATCAGCGGCGAGCATGCGGTTAAGGTCTTCAACGCTGGGCGTCAAGGCGTCAGCCAAGGGCATGGGGCCTTGCTGTATTTTTTCGACGGCACTGAGCGGCACGCTGATCTTCGAGCGGAAAAAGTCGGCGTAGGGTTTGCCTTGGATGGCCTGCTGATTGGCCAGGAACTGCTTCTGCATTGGCAATGAGAAGTAGGTGAAAGGTGTCATTACGCGCGCTTCCATGACGGTATTTCCTTGATAGTGCGCGAAAAGCCCGGAGCATCGGCTGCGAAGTCCTCGCGCGGTGTTGTAAAGGGACAATGACGGGACCAAAATAGGTAGGCTGAAATAAAAAGTCAAATTTGAATTAGAACTATAAAGAGATGAGCTCATGGACAATGCCATTGGCAAGCCTTCCCTGCCTCGTGCTTCGCGGCTCGATGGGCAGGCAACGCGGCTGCAGATTCTGGAAAAAGCGGGTGAATTGTTTGCCGAACAGGGATTGGCCAACACCACCAGCAAGCAGATTTGCGAACGTTCGCAAGCCAACAGTGCGGCGGTGAATTATCACTTCGTAAACAAAGAGGGCCTGTACCGCGCGGTATTGCTCGAAGCCCACGCTCGGTTGGTGCGGATGGAAACTCTGGTTTCGCTTAACGAGCGGCCCGGCTCGCCGCAAGACAAATTACGTGCCCTCATCACCGTGTTGGTCGAGCGCCTGCACGACCATCCGGATGGCTGGGCGCTGAAAGTGCTCACGCGCGAAGTGCTTTCGCCTTCTACCGAGTTTGAGGTGGTACTCAAGGAGCAGTCGTTTCCCAAGGCGCACATTCTGCGTGGCTTGCTTGGGCAAATCATGAACTTGCCAGCGGATCACCCGACAACGTTGCGCAGCGCCATCAGTGTCTTCGCCCCCTGTCTTTTCTTGCTTATAGCCCATCAGCCGTTAAAGCAGCATGTGCTGCAAGGGTTGAGTCTCGAGCCGCAGGGTTTGATCGACCACATGATGAGCTATGCCCTTGGTGGGCTCCAGGCAGTGGCCGCGACTGCGCACGACGCTGCAAACTGACGCGGGGTCCATGGTTATGGGGGGGCTACCGTTGGCGCGAGTCCAATGAGTAGGCACCGCCGCCGCGCGCGACGATGTAGAGGGCAAGAAACCCCATCAGCACAGGAAACTCGATGCCTCGATCTATCCAGGGCCATGTCGGCCCCAGCGCATAGCTGATCGCAACCATCTCAATGGCGATCAGCAGGGCGACGAGTCGGGTGCCGAGCCCTATCGCCAACATGAGCGCGCCGACCGTCTCCAGCAGCATGACCAGGAAGGCAAGCTGTGCCGCGAAAGGCAGCCCCATCACGTTCTGGATGAGGTTGATCGAGGCGGCCATTGGATCCGCCATCGAACCGTGGGAAATGCGCAGAACCTTTGGCAAACCGTGGGTCAGCAGGACCCCGGCGAAGATGATCCGCAGCAAGGTATACAGGAGCGCTTCGACGCGGGCGACTCGTTCAGTCGCAGCGGCTAACACGTGGCGCAGCGACGATAAGACTTGAGTGGTCATGGGGAATCCCTGGCAGGGTTGCTTGAAACGCTGACGCATGAATTCGATAACGACCCCTGCATTGTGCAAGGGGCGATACCTCTGCGAATACTCCCTGGGCGCTATTGCCCTTTGGCGGGCAGGCCCATCTTCGCCAGCGTCAGCGTTTCATCGGCGCGCCCCCATCCGCCGTCTGCAACCTCTTCGACAAGGACCATGGTGAACGGACGAACGCCCTCGCCGAAGTACTCGACGAACATCTCTGTGGTGCGATGGATGATCTCTTCTTTGCGGACGTGGTCCAGGATTCCTTCGGGGAATTTGTAGTTGGCAAATGGCATGGATCGACTCCGTGGTGTAGGAAAGATTCGGTAGGGTCAACAACCCAAGCGCATCTTTCCCCTTCAGGTCCATGGAATAAATCCCTCTGGATTGTCATCAGCATTCAACGTGCGTGAACAATCGGCCGCTCGGCTCAGTGCGAGTGACGCGGTTCACCACTGCGGGCAATCACGCGCAGATGCAACGTCGCCGGCTCCAGGCAGCCCCCTGTGGAAAGCTGTCCCACCAGTTGCCGGTACAGCTCCTGCCAAGGTGTTTGCGAGGGTGGGATATTCGGCGTCCATTCGCGGCGGCGTTGGGCCATCTCGGCGTCGTCGATCAGCAGGTTCACGGTGCGTGTGTTCAGGTCCACTTTCAGCCGGTCGTTGGTTTTCAGCAACGCCAGGCCTCCGCCCACGGCCGCTTCCGGGGACATGTTGAGGATCGACGGGCTCGCCGAAGTGCCGCTCTGACGTCCATCGCCGAGGCAGGGCAGGGAGTCGATGCCTTGCTTGATCAGCGCCGCCGGCGGGGCCATGTTCACCACTTCGGCGCTGCCGGGGTAGCCTACGGTGCCAACGCCACGGACCACCAGGATGCAGCGCTCGTCGATGTCCAGCGCCGGGTCGTCGATCCGCGCGTGATAGTCCTCCGGTCCTTCGAATACGATGGCCCGGGCTTCAAAGCTATTCTCGGCGCCGGGCTCGGACAGGTAGGTCTTGCGAAACGCCTCGCCCACCACCGACATCTTCATGATCGCGCTGTCGAAGAAGTTGCCGCTGAGCACGATGAAGCCGGCCCGGTGCTTGAGCGGGGTGTCGAAGGGATGGATCACATCGGTGTTGCTGGTCAGGCTGTTGCTGACGATTTCACCGATGGTCTTGCCGCTGACCGTGGCGCAGTCTTCATGCAGGCGCCCGGCTTTTTGCAGTTCATGCATGACCGAGGGCACGCCTCCGGCCCGATGGAAACCCTCGCCCAGGTACTTGCCCGCCGGCATGCAATTGACCAGCAGCGGCACGTCCTCGCCAATCCGTTGCCAGTCCTCCAGGCTCAGCTCGACGCCCATGTGCCGGGCGATGGCGATCAAGTGCGGCGGGCAGTTGCTCGAAGCGCCGAGTGCCGAGGCGACGGCGATGGCGTTCTCGAAGGCCTGGCGGGTCATGATCTGTGAGGGGCGTATGTCTTGCCGCACCAGGTCGCAGATGCGCTTGCCGGTGGCATAAGCCATTTGCCCGCGCTCGCGATAGGGCGCCGGAATGCTCGCGCAACCGGGCAGCGACATGCCCAGGGCTTCGGCCAGGGCGTTCATCGACAAGGCGGTGCCCATGGTATTGCAGTGACCCACCGACGGCGATGCCGCAGTGGTCATTTCCATGAAGCCTTCGTAGTCGATCTCGCCGGCGGCCATCAGGTTGCGTGCATGCCAGAGTACGGTGCCGGAGCCGATCAGTTCGCCCTTGTGGTGGCCGTCGAGCATTGGCCCGCCGGACAGGACAATGGCCGGCAGGTCGGTGGTCGCCGCGGCCATCAGGCAGGCCGGGGTGGTCTTGTCGCAGCCGGTGGTGAGCACCACGCCGTCCAATGGGTAACCGTGAAGAATCTCCACCAGCCCCAGGTACGCCAGGTTGCGGTCCAGTGCGGCGGTGGGGCGACGCGACTGTTCGGCGATCGGGTGCACCGGGAATTCCATGGGAATGCCGCCGGCATCACGGATACCGGCCTTGACCCGTTGGGCCAGTTCCAAGTGATGACGGTTGCAGGGGGTCAGGTCGCTGCCGGTCTGGGCGATGCCGATGATCGGGCGTCCCGACTGCAGTTCTTCGCGGGTCATGCCGTAGTTCATGTAGCGTTCGACATACAGGGCGGTCATGTCCGCGTGAGCCGGGTCATTGAACCATTGTTCGCTGCGCAGGCGGTGTTTTGGCGTGTCACTCATGATTCATTTCTCTCTTGTAATTGGATGAATCGGTCACGGCGTTTTAGCGGTCCAGCAGTCCTCGGGCGGCAAGGTTACGCAGCAAGGCGCTGACACCAAAGGTCCAGGGGGCGGCGTCGCAGCTGTGGGTCACCTGGTTATGCAGGCTTCCGAGCAACGGACTGCTGATGCTGACCACATCACCGCGTTTGTGGGTGAAACCGCTGCCGGCATGATCGCGGTCTTCGGTGGGGGCGAACAGGGTACCGAGAAACAGCACAAAACCATCCGGGTATTGGTGATTGGCGTTGAGTGTCTGGCCTGCCAGGTCCTGCGGGTCGCGGCTGATCTGGTTCATGGAGCTGGAGCCGTGCAGGCGGTAGCCATCCTCGCCGTGTACCTGAAGATCGACCACGCACTCCCTGACATCATCCAGGCTGAAGTGTTCGTCAAACAGGCGAATGAACGGCCCGATGGCGCAGGAGGCGTTGTTGTCCTTGGCCTTGCTCAGCAACAGTGCGCTGCGGCCTTCGAAATCCCGCAGGTTGACGTCGTTGCCCAGGCTGGCGCCGAGGATCTGGCCCCGGCTGTTCACGGCCAGCACCACTTCGGGCTCCGGGTTGTTCCAGTGCGAGCCGGGGTGAATACCGATGCGGCTGCCGCTGCCCACGGCGGCCAGGACCGGTGCCTTAGTGAAGATCTCCGCATCCGGGCCGATGCCGACCTCCAGGTACTGCGACCACATGCCCTGTTCGATAAGCAACGCTTTGAGGCGCATGGCTTGCTCGGAGCCCGGCACGATCGTGCGCAGGTTGTCGCCGATCACGCTGCGGACGGTGGCGCGTACGGCTTCGGCCTTCGCTGCATCGCCGCCGGCCTGTTCCTCGATCACACGCTCGATCATGCTGGCGGCGAAGGTCACGCCGGCGGCCTTGATCACTTGCAAGTCCAGTGGCGGCAACAGCGACGGTTTGCTCGGGTCGGCATCAGGGCCGGTGTTGGCCAGCAGGGCTTCGACACTGGCGATGAAGGTGCCGGGCGTCTGTCGCACGGCGGCCAGCGGCGATTCTGTTTCCAGCAGATCACTCAATGTCGCAAAACGATCCGAGAGATCGAATACACCGTCGCTGCGCAACGCAATGGGCGAAGGCCCGGCGATTCGGCCCGGCACCCAGGCACGACCAATCAGGGTTCCGGCCATACCATCGACCGGCAGGGTATTCTCGGGAGTAAGCAGTAGCGACATGGCAAGTCTTCCTGTTCGTAAAGCCTTCACGCTAGGGTGGCCGCTCGATAAACTCCAATGAGATATATTCAGTATTTGATAACGTCGGGTTATCGCCGGCCTGAGGAATAGCCATGTCAGATCTGTCCTTCTCCAGCTTCTGTGGCTGGCTCAAATTCCGCCACTTGCTGCTGATCGACACCTTGGGGCGCACCCGCAACATGCACCTGGCGGCGCAGCAGATGAACCTCAGCCAGCCGGCCATCAGCAAGATGCTCAAGGAAATCGAAAGCCTGCTCGGCTTTGCGCTGTTCGAACGGCTGCCACGGAGCATGCCGCCTACAGCTTTGGGCGAACACGTACTGCGGTATGCGCAGATTGCCTTGAATGATGCGCGCTCGTTCGTCGAGCAAATCAGCAGCTTGCGCGAGGGTGGTCACGGCTTTCTCAAGGTCGGCGGGATCTTTGCCGCCACTGCGGTGGCTTTGCCCGAGGCGATCTTGCAGATCAAGCAGCGCTGGCCGTTGCTGTCGATTGAAGTGGTGGAGCAGACCAGTAACCACCTGATGGAGATGCTTGAAGAGAAGACGCTCGACCTGGCGGTGGCCCGTTTTACCGATCAAAGCCAGCAGCAGCGCTATGACTTCCAGCCGTTGGCCCCGGAGCCGTTCTGCATCGTGGTCAACTATCGCCATCCGTTGGCCGGCGCGGGCCCGGTCTCCTTGCAGCAGTTGGTGGACTTGCCATGGATTCTCTACCCGGTCGGCACGCCGATTCGCGCACGCATGGAGCTGGCGTTCGCCGAGGCCGGGGTGGGAATGCCGCGCAACACCATCGACACCATTTCCATGCAGACCTTCCTCCAGGTGCTGCAACGCGGGCCCATGATCGGCATGCTGCCCCATGCGATGGTCGATCCGCTGCTCGAAAGCGGCCAGCTCAAGACCCTCGACACCCCGCTGCACCT
The DNA here is from genome assembly GCF_900114515.1 of Pseudomonas sp. NFACC46-3. Taxonomy (NCBI): domain Bacteria; kingdom Pseudomonadati; phylum Pseudomonadota; class Gammaproteobacteria; order Pseudomonadales; family Pseudomonadaceae; genus Pseudomonas; species Pseudomonas sp. NFACC46-3. The sequence continues at coordinate 312,707 of NZ_FOTH01000001.1, read as the reverse complement.
GGTGCCGCAGGACTACGGCATTCTCACGCGCAAGGATGAGCCGTTGGTAGGCGCGGCGCTGGAGTTCGCCGAGATTCTCAAGGACAACGCCCGCCAGATGATTTGAAGACGCAATCGAAACTGTTTGGTCCGGGGACATGGTTAGCCTGTGGCGAGGGGATTTATTCCCGTTGGACTGCGCAGCAGTCCTAAACTCGGCCCCGCCTTCTGTCAGGTTGATTTCACGTTGAGCTTTTTGGGGCTGCTGCGCAGCCCAGCGGGGATAAATCCCCTCGCCACAAGTCATGCGCCTTGACTTAAATCCTCGTCCGGATTTCTAGAACCTTGATAACGGGCGGTTATCGACTAATCCAAAAATGCCATTGGGAAAGAATCGATCCCCGACAGTAGAGTCCTCGTTCAATCGCCGGATGATTCGCTCATTCGACGTGACCCAATAAAAACAATCAGGGGTTACCTCATGCAAACCATCTCCGAGCAGTTGCCCGCGCAGGCTCCCGCCTGCGAATTGGATTTCGAAGACCGGACCTACCGCAAGGTGGTCTGGCGGATCCTGCCCGTGTTGCTGTTGTGCTACATGGCGGCGTACCTCGATCGGGTGAACATCGGGTTCGCCAAGCTCGACATGCTCAACGAGCTGCAGTTCAGCAACACGGTGTATGCCTTGGGCGCCAGTATGTTTTTCTGGGGCTATTTCCTCTTCGAAGTCCCCAGCAACCTGTTGCTGCATCGCTTTGGCGCGCGGTTCTGGATTGCCCGGATCATGCTGTCCTGGGCGGTGATCTCCATGGCCGTGGCCTACACCGTGCCGCTGGCAGGCTTCTTCCACATCGAATCGAGCAGCATGTTCTACGTGCTGCGCTTCCTGTTGGGCATCTGCGAAGCGGGCTTTTTCCCCGGCGTGATCCTGTACCTCAACTACTGGTTCCCGACCCATCGGCAGAGCCGGGTGATGTCCGGGTTCCTGCTGGCGTTGCCGGTCAGTCTGACCCTGGGCGGGATACTTTCCGGTTGGCTGATGAACAGCATGCAAGGGGTGCATGGCCTGTCTGGCTGGCAATGGATGTTGCTGATCGAAGGCATTCCTTCGATCATCATGGCGTTCGTGGTGATCGTCTGCCTGGCCGACAACATCGACAAAGCCAAATGGCTGTCTGTCGCGGAAAAAGCCCTGCTCAAGGCCAACCTGCAAACCGACAACCAGGGCAAGGCCACGCGCTTGAGTGAAGTGTTCTTCAATCCTCGGGTGTGGTTGCTGGTGTTGATCCTGCTGACCTTCAACACCGGCTTCTATGGCCTGGCGTTCTGGATGCCGTCGATCATCAAGAGCACCGGTATCACCAACAGCTTGCACATCGGTTTGCTGACCGCCATTCCTTACTCGGTGGCAGTGGTGGCGATGCTACTCAACGCCCGGCACTCCAACCGCACCGGCGAGCGGCGCCTGCACGCGGCGATCCCGGCGTTCATTGGCGGAGCCGGCCTGATCCTCAGTGCGTTCTTCGCCGACAACCTGGTGTTGTCCGTGCTCTTTCTCAGTGTTTCCGCTTCCGGGATTCTCAGCCTGATGCCGATTTTCTGGACCCTGCCGGGCACCGTGCTGTCGGGCGTCGCCGCCGCAGCCGGCATTGGCATGATCAACGCCATCGGCAACCTGTCGGGCTTCACCGGTTCGATGATCACCGCGGTGGCGGAAACCCTCACGGGCAACATCAACAACGGCACCTATGTACTGGCCTTGTGTCTTTTGGTCAGTGGTGGACTGATCCTGGCCATTCCCGCCTCGATGCTCGGCAGGACACCCAAGCACGCCACCACGGCAGCGCAACTGGAGACCGCATGAACCTACAAAACAAGCGCGCACTGGTCACGGCAGCGGGGCAGGGCATTGGCTTGGCCAGCGCCGTTGCCTTCGCCCGGGCCGGTGCCGAGGTGTTCGCCACTGACATCGATATCCAGGCACTGGCGGGGATCGAAGGGATCACCGCCATGCCCCTGGACGTCACGTCGCCCTCTGCCATCAGCGCCGCCTGTGAACGCATCGGTGGGCTCGACGTGTTGTTCAACTGCGCAGGCTACGTGCACAGCGGCAACATACTGCAATGCGATGAAGCGGCCTGGGCACGTTCGATGGACCTCAATGTCACGGCCATGTACCGGATGATCCATGCGTTCCTGCCGGGCATGCTGGCCCGTGGCGGCGGTTCGATCATCAACATGTCTTCGGTGGCCTCCAGCGTCAAGGGCGTGCCCAATCGCTTCGCCTATGCCACCAGCAAGGCCGCAGTCGTGGGCCTGACCAAGGCCGTCGCCATCGACTTCGTCAGCCAGGGCATCCGCTGCAACGCGATCTGCCCAGGCACCGTGGATTCACCCTCGTTGCGTCAGCGCATCGCTGACCAGGCCGCGCAGCAGGGCGTGGATGAGGCGCAGGTCTACCGGCAATTTCTCGACCGCCAGCCCATGGGCCGCATCGGCCACACTGAAGAGATCGCGCAGTTGGCGTTGTACCTGGGCAGCGATGCGTCCGCCTACACCACGGGTGCCATCCACATCATCGACGGTGGCATGAGCATCTGAACCCCGGTCTTCACTTGAGCAGGAGCACGACATGAAACTATTGCGCTACGGCGAAAAAGGTTCGGAAAAACCCGGGCTGTTGGATGCCGACAATCAGATCCGTGACCTCTCGGCCCATGTGCCGGATATCGCCGGGCAGGCCCTCGGCCCGGACAGCCTGGCAGCGCTCGCCACCCTCGACCCGCGCAGCCTGCCGCTCGTGGCCGGCCAGCCGCGCATCGGTGCCTGTGTCGGGCAGGTCGGCAAATTCATCTGCGTCGGCCTGAACTACGCCGACCATGCGGCCGAGTCGAACATGGAGGTGCCGAAAGAGCCGATCATCTTCAACAAATGGACCAGTGCCATCTGCGGGCCGAACGACGACATCCAGATCCCGCGCGGCTCGCTCAAGACCGATTGGGAAGTCGAGCTGGGCGTGGTCATCGGTAAAGGCGGGCGCTACATCGACGAAGCCAATGCCATGGAGCATGTCGCCGGCTACTGCGTCATCAACGATGTGTCCGAGCGCGAATGGCAACTGGAGCGCGGCGGCACCTGGGACAAGGGCAAGGGCTTCGACACCTTCGGCCCCCTTGGGCCGTGGCTGGTGACGCGGGACGAAATCGCCGACCCGCATACGCTGGACCTATGGCTGGAGGTCGACGGACACCGCTATCAGAACGGCAATACCCGTACGCTGATCTTCAGCGTGCCGCAACTGATTGCCTATCTGAGCCGGTGCATGAGCCTGCAACCAGGGGATGTGATCTCCACCGGCACGCCGCCCGGCGTCGGCTTGGGCATCAAGCCCAACCCGGTGTTCCTGCGGCCGGGCCAGACCATGCGCCTGGGGATCCAGGGCCTGGGCGAACAGCGCCAGGTCACGGTGCAGGCGGACTGAGGGCTGGGCCCGCTCCCACAGAACGATTCCGGATGCACGCGGATATGGTGTCCGCTGTAGACCCAATGTGGGAGCAAGCTTGCTCGCGATAGCGGTGCTCCGGCCTGGCCTCACTTGGGTTCAACACGCCTGACACGCTTCATCACCACCACAAAAAACACCGGCACGAACACCACCGCCAGTGTGGCGGTGATCATCCCGCCGATCACTCCGGTACCGATGGCCTGCTGGCTCGCCGAGCTGGCGCCCGTGGCAATCGCCAGCGGGACCACCCCAAGGATGAAGGCCAGCGAGGTCATGATGATCGGCCGCAGGCGCAGGCGTGCAGCCTGTAGCGTGGCGTCGATCAGGTCGTGACCTTCGTCGTACAGGCTCTTGGCGAACTCGATGATCAGGATCGCGTTTTTCGCCGACAGACCGATGATGGTGATCAGCCCGATCTTGAAAAACACATCGTTAGGCATGCCGCGCAACGACACGGCCAATACCGCGCCGAGCACACCCAGTGGCACCACCAGCAACACCGAGGTCGGGATCGACCAGCTCTCGTACAGCGCCGCCAGGCACAGGAACACTACCAGCAGCGACAGGCCCAACAGAATGGGTGCCTGGCTGCCGGACAGGCGTTCCTGCAAGGACAACCCGGTCCATTCCTGGCCCAGGCCCGTCGGCCCCAGGGCCACCAGCCGTTCGATTTCGGCCATGGCTTGTCCGGTGCTGTAGCCCGGTGCCGGTTCGCCGGAAATGCTCACCGCCGGATAACCGTTATAGCGGGTCAATTGCGCCGGCCCCTGGGTCCAGTGGGCCTGGACGAATGCCGACAACGGGACCATTTTCCCGCTGTTGTTGCGCACGTGGATTTTCAGCAGATCCTCGACCTGGCTGCGCTGGTCGCCCTCGGCTTGGACCACCACCCGCTGCATCCGCCCCTGGTTGGGAAAGTCGTTGATGTAGGCCGAACCCACTGCCGTGGACAACACGCTGCCGACGTCGGCAAAGGAAATGCCCAGGGCATTGGCCTGCTCGCGGTCGACTTCCAATTGCACCTGCGGCGCCTCCGCCAGGGCGCTTTCACGCACATTCATCAGCATCGGGCTTTTGTCGGCGGCGGCGAGCAATTCGCTGCGGGCCTGCATCAAGGTGGCATGGCCGAGGCCACCACGGTCCTGCAAACGGAACTCGAAACCGCTGGAAGTGCCCAGGCCATCCACCGGCGGCGGCAGCACCGAGAACGCCATGGCATCCTTGATTTGACCTAGGGCCAGGTTGGCGCGGTCGGCAATCGACGCCGCCGAATCCTCGGCGCCGCGTTGCGACCAGTCCTTGAGGGTGGTGAAGGCCAGGGCCGCATTCTGGCCGCTGCCGGAAAAGCTGAAACCGAGAATGATCGTGCTGTCACCGACCCCCGGTTCGCCGGCGTTGTGGGCTTCGATCTGCTCCACCACCTGCACCGTACGATTCTTGCTGGCACCCGGTGGCAGCTGGATGTCGGTGATGGTGTAGCCCTGGTCTTCCACCGGCAGGAACGAGGAGGGCAGGCGGCTGAACAGCACGCCCATGCCCACCAGCAACACGCCGTAGATCAGCAGATAACGGCCGCTGCGTTTTACCGCATAGGCCACCCAACCTTGATAGCGCTCGCCGAATCGGTCGAAACCACGGTTGAACATGCCGAAGAATCCAGTCTTGGCGTGGTGATCACCTTTGGCGATCGGTTTGAGCAAGGTCGCGCAAAGCGCCGGGGTCAAGGTCAGGGCGAGAAAGGCCGAGAACAGGATCGATGTCGCCATCGACAGCGAGAACTGCTGGTAGATCACCCCCACCGAGCCCTGCATGAACGCCATCGGAATGAACACCGCCACCAGCACCAGGGTGATGCCGATGATCGCCCCGGTGATCTGCCCCATGGCCTTGCGTGTGGCCTCCTTGGGCGACAAGCCTTCCCGGGCCATGATCCGCTCGACGTTCTCCACGACGACGATGGCGTCGTCCACCAGGATGCCGATGGCCAGCACCATGCCGAACATGGTCAGCACATTGATCGAAAACCCCAGCGCGAGCATCGTCGCGAAGGTGCCCATCAGCGCCACCGGCACCACCAAGGTCGGGATCAGGGTGTAGCGGATGTTCTGCAGGAACAGGAACATCACCGCGAACACCAGCAACATCGCCTCGCCGAGGGTGTAGATCACCTTGGTGATCGAGACCTTGACGAACGGCGACGTGTCGTAGGGAATCTTGTATTCCACGCCGGCCGGGAAGTAGCGCGACAGCTCGTCCATCTTGTTGCGCACCAGGGTCGCGGTGTTCAAGGCGTTGGCGCCCGGAGACAGTTGCACGGCCACGGCAGTGGACGGCTTGCCGTTCAGGCGCGTGGAAAACTGGTATTCCTGGCTGCCGATTTCTACCCGTGCCACGTCGGCGATGCGCACCGTCGAGCCATCGGGGTTGGCCTTGAGCACTATGTCGGCGAACTCTTGCGGTGTGTTGAGCTGGCCTTTGACGACGATGGTCGCGGTGATTTCCTGGGTGTGGCGGCTCGGCAAATCGCCCAGGCTACCGGCCGATACCTGGGCGTTCTGCGCCACGATGGCTGCGTTGACGTCGGCCGGAGTCAGGTTGAAACCCACCAGTTTCTGCGGGTCGATCCAGATCCGCATGGCCCGTTCGGCCCCGTACAACTGGGCTTTGCCGACACCGTCCAGGCGCTTGATCTCGTTCATCACGTTGCGCGCCAGGTAGTCGCTCAGAGCTACGTCGTCGAGCTTGCCGTCGCTGGAGGTGAGGGTGATCAGCAGCAGGAAGCCAGCGGAGACTTTGTCCACTTGCAAGCCTTGCTGGGTCACCGCTTGCGGCAGGCGCGACTCCACGGCCTTGAGGCGGTTCTGCACATCGACCTGGGCCAGTTCCGGGTTGGTGCCGGGTTGGAAGGTCGCGGTGATGGTGGCGCTACCCAGGCTGCTCTGGGACTCGAAATACAGCAGGTTGTCGGCGCCGTTGAGTTCTTCCTCGATCAGGCTGACCACGCTTTCGTCCACGGTTTGCGCCGAGGCACCCGGGTAGACGGTGTAGATCTCGATTTGGGGCGGGGCCACGACCGGGTATTGCGCCACCGGCAGTTGCGGGATGGCCAGGATACCGGCCAACAGGATGAACAGCGCGACCACCCAAGCGAACACCGGACGGTCGATGAAGAACTGCGGCATGGCTTAGTGTCCTGCCTGTGGCCCGGGAACCTGGGCGAGGGGAAGTGGGGTGTCATCGACCTGGACCTGCTCACCGGGACGGGCGTGTTGCAGGCCTTCGATGACGATGCGGTCGCCGGGTTTCAAACCTTGCGTGACGACCCAGCGATCGTTTTGCGCGGCGCCCAGTTGCACAGGTTGCTGGCTGACCTTCTGTTCGGCGTCCAGCATCAGCACCTGGGCAACCCCGGCGCTGTCTCGCAGGACGGCCCGTTGCGGCACAGTGATGCCCTGGCTGTTGACCGCCTGTTCCAGGCGCACGCGGATGAAGCTGCCGGGCAGCAGGTCCAGGTCGGGGTTGGGGAATTCGCTGCGCAGGGTGATCTGGCCGGTGCTCGGGTCGACGCTGAGGTCGGTGAACAGCAATTTGCCGGGCAGCGGATAGGGGCTGCCATCGTCCTGAATCAACGTGGCCTTGGCCTGGTCCTGGCCGACCGCTTGCAAGAGCCCTGCGCGAAAGGCGCGGCGCAGGTCGTTGAGTTCGCGGGTCGATTGCGTGAGGTCGGCGTGGATCGGGTCCAGTTGCTGGATCAACGCCAACGGCGTGCTTTCGTTCTGCCCGACCAAGGCACCTTCCGTCACCAGGGCGCGACCGATACGTCCGGAAATCGGCGCGGTCACCGTGGCGTACCCCAGGTTCAGTTTCGCCCGTTCCACCGCGGCCTTGCTGGCAGCGACATCGGCGGCGGTCTGGCGCACGCTGGCCCGGGCGTTGTCGTAATCCTGGCCACTGATCGCTTTGTCATCGATCAACTGGGCGTAACGTTGTGCCTGCAAACGGGCCTGGAACGCATTGGCTTCGGCCTTGCGCAACGCCGCCTCGGCACTGTCCAGGTCGGCCTTGAATGGCGCCGGATCGATGCGAAACAGTAGCTCGCCCTGTTTGACGTCGTGGCCTTCACGAAACACCTGTTGCAAGACTACCCCGGCCACCCGCGCCCGCACTTCGGCTACCCGCGGCGCGGCGATCCGGCCACTCAGCTCGTTGCTGATCGACAGTGGCCGGGCCTGAACGGTTTCGATACGCACGCTTGCCAGCGGGGAGGAGGCGTCTGGGGTCGAGGCGCTATCACAGCCACTGAGCAGCAGCGCGCCGACCAGCAGGCCCAGTGTGATGAAAGGATTCTTGGACATGGTGCTTCCCCACTATTGAGCCGCCCATGGTAGGGATCGAGGCCAACGGCAGGGGTGAAGCTTTGTAGGCCCTCTGTGAAATTGTGTAAGCACCCCAGTGGTCTGTTTCAGGGGCCACTAGATCCGAAAATGCCCCACCAACTGCTGTTGATGGTTGGCCATGGCATGCAACGAGTGGCTCGCCTGCGACGCTTCTTCCATGCGGCTGGTCAAGGTTTCGCTGATTGCGCGAATGTCGCTGACGCGATGGCTGATGTCTTCCACGACAGCGCTTTGCTCCAGGGCGGCGCTGGCGATCTGTTGGTTCATGTGTTCGATCACTTCCACGGCGTCGCTGATGTGTCGCAGTGCCGCCTGGGTCTTTTCGACTTGAACGACGCTGTCCCTGGCCTGTTCGCGGCTCAGTTGAGTGCTGTGCACGACCTCCTGGCTCAACTGTTGCAACGCCTCGATCACCGTGCGTATCTGCTCGACCGAGTTCTGGGTGTTGCTGGCCAGATGGCGAACTTCGTCAGCCACCACCGCGAAGCCGCGTCCCTGTTCCCCCGCCCTGGCGGCTTCGATGGCGGCATTCAAGGCCAGCAGGTTGGTCTGCTGGGCAATGGCGCAGATCACGTCCAGCACCTGGCCGATGTGTTGACTGTTGCCGTCCAGCGCCTGCACTTGTTCAAGCGTGGTCTCCAGGCGCCGGTCCAGGCTGTCGATACTGGTGACCGCATTGGCGAACAATTCACGCCCCGATCGGCTGGCGTTTTCGGCGACGCTGGCGGCATCGGCTGCCTGGTGGGAGTGACGGGCCACTTCCTGGGCGTTGGTGCTCATTTCATGCAGGGCGGTCGCGGCCAGCTCGACTTCCCGGTACTGCGTGTGCATGCCTGCGCTGACTTCCCGGGCCACCTGCGCCGACGTATCGGCGGTGTCGCGGGTGTCCAGGGAGGCTTGCTGGATATCGCGGATAATGGGCTGCAATTTGTCGAGAAAGCGGTTGAAGCCCTTCGCCAGGTGGCCCAATTCATCGTAGCGGTCGTTGGGCAGGCGTTGGGTGAGATCGCCGTCGCCCTCGACAATGGCGTCGAGCATGTGCGCCACCCTGAGCAAGGGGCGTGTGACGCCGTAGGCCGTCAGCCAGATAAGCAATAGGCCCAGGCAACTGGCGAGCAAGCCCAGGCTGAGGTTGAACCAATTGGACTGGCGACGCTTGTCGTCCAACTGGGCCTGCATTTGCAGGGCCGGCGCTTGCACAAGCGACTCAGGCACGCGTATCTGCAATTGCCAGGGCGTATTGGCGGGAACGGTTTGCACGGCTTGCTGGACGTCGATGGAGATGCCGTCAACCGTGCCGCTGTGGCCGGCGACTTGCCCTGATGGGGAAAGAATGTTGATCTCGCTGTGGCCGGGGTACAGGTCGTTGGCAAGGCTGGCGGCGAGTTGCTGGAGGGTATCGAGGCTGATGTCCATGCCCACCACGCCGATGACGTTGCCCTGGTCCAGCAACGGTATGGAGATGCTGCTCATCAAGGTCTTCTGGCCTTCGACCTCGATCGCGTAGGGCTCTGTCACGCAGGTGCGTCCCTGGGTCTGCGGGCAGACGTACCAGGCGTTGGCCGGCTCGCTACCCGGTGGTGCGGTGTTGGCGCTGATCTGGGCTTCGCTGAGCACCTCCTGCACCAAATGGCCGGGTTGGCTTTGCGACCAATATAGGGCAAAGCGACCTTTTTCATTACCGGCCAGATCGCGTTGGCCAGTGAAACCGCTATCTTCACCGACCAGCGCGTCGGGAAGCAGCACCACGTAGAAACCGAGGACTTTTTCGCGGTTCTGAAGGGCTTGGCGGGTTGCGGCGATCAGGTCCCGGCGCAGTTGCCCTGGCGTCAGTCGCCCGTTCCACGCTTGGGCGCGCAGTTGCAGGACCTGCTGGGCAAAATCCTCCCCATAGATCGCCGTTTCGCTGAAAAAGCGTTCCACCCGTTGACCGTGGGCCAGGCCCTGAGCCTGCAAACCTTCCAGGGCCGAGCGCCCCAGCAGTTGACTGCTCTGCTGCTTGAGCAGCGTTGCGCCTTGCTGGTTCTGATACAGGGAAGCGCCGGTCAGTGCCCCGACGACGGCGAGCAGGCACAGGCCACTCAAGAGCGTGATCCGCCATTGGATAGAGAGACGAGCGAAAAACATGCTGAAGTTTCCTGCGCTTAGGGAATTTTATTGTTCTGTGCCCAGCACTGTTTGAAGGACGGGCGAGGCTATCTTGCGGCAGCAAGCGCCTGTCGGTTATCCCGAATCGGCAGCCGTTGTGCGCCGGCATTGGGCAATGCGGTTCCGCCAAGAAAACACAAAACCTGTGGCGAGGGAGCTTGCTCCCGCTGGGCCGCGAAGCGGCCCCTCTTTTCTGGGCCTGCTGCGCAGTCCAGCGGGAGCAAGCTCCCTCGCCACGGGTTGTTGTTTGGTCCAGGGACATGGTCAGCGTTACAGCATTGGACTGACCTGTTTTGGGGCAGCGCTTTGGATGCTGCCGTTTTGGGATAGCGAAGGGTTTTGGCAAGGGCCTAGGATCGAATCCAGCGTGCAAGCAGAACAATAAGCTTTTGGAAGTCGGCGAAGCTGGCCGTCCCCGATCCAGCAACAACTGCCTCATACAATAAGGTCAAGAACAATGAGCGTATCTTTCCCGATCAGCAGCTCGACGGAGTTGAAACGCGGCGCCTTGGGTGTCGGTTTCATCATCTTCTTTGTGATTTCGGCGGCGAGTCCCTTGAGCGTTATCGCCGGCGGTTTCCCCATTGGCATCATGCTCGGCAACGGCGCTGGCACACCGGCATTGCTGATCCTGGCCTTGTTGGTGTTACTGGCGTTCTCGGCGGGCTACACCGCCATGTCCCGCCACATGACCAACGCCGGTGGTTTCTATGCCTTCACCTCCCGCGGCCTGGGTGGCTTGGCCGGCGGAGCGGCGGGGGTGCTGGCGATGTTCGCCTACAACATTCTCCAGGTCGGCCTCTACGGCATGTTCGGCGGCGTGGTCAGTGGCACGATGGCCAGCGTCTTTGGCCTGGACTTGCCCTGGTGGACCTATTCGCTCCTGGCGATGGCGAGCGTCGCGATTCTTGGCTATCGCAAGATCGACCTGTCGGCCCGGGTGCTGTCGGTAGTGGTCATTGCTGAGTACCTGGCGATCCTGACGCTGGATTTCGCCATCCTCAAGACCGGCGGTGACAGTGGCATCAATCTCGATTCGTTCGAGCGCAGCCATGTGTTCAGCGGCACGCCGTCCATCGGCTTGCTGTTCTGCTTCGCGGCATTCATCGGCTTCGAGGCCACCACCATCTACGGCGAGGAGGCCAGGAACCCGCACCGTACGATTCCCATTGCTACCTACAGCTCGGTGCTGTTGATCGGTGGTTTCTATGCCCTGTCGGTCTGGGCGATGGTGATCGGCGTCGGGGCCGACAAGATCGTGCCGACCCTGCAGGCGCTCCAGGATCCGACGACGTTCATCTACGGCATGTCTGATCACTTTGTCGGCCCGCACCTGACCCAGATCATCCGCGTGCTGTTCATGGTCAGCATCTACGCCGGGCTGCTGGCGTTTCACAATGCCGCGGCCCGTTACTTCTATGCCATCGGCCGTGACGGTTTGCTGCACAGCCGGTTGGGCACCACCCATCGCGTGCACCAGAGTCCGCACATGGGCTCGGTCCTGCAAAGCCTGATCGCGGCGGTGGTGGTACTGATCTTCGCCGCGCTGGACGCCGATCCGATCCTTCAGCTGTTCGCTTGGTTTTCCAACCTGGCCACGCTGTGCGTGATCCTGCTCATGGCGCTGACCTCAGCGGCGGTGTTTGTCTATTTTCGCGCTCATCCGGAGCTGAAGCTGGGGCTCTGGCGCGGTCGGATTCTTCCGGTCTTTTCGTGCCTGGCATTGCTGGCGGTCCTGGCCCTTGCGGTGATTCATTTCGACGTGCTGACCGGCGCCAGCCAACTGTTGTCCTACGGCCTTTGCGCCGTCATTCCCGCCGCGCTGATCGTCGGCGTGTTCCTCGCCGCCCGATTGCGCAAGTCCTCGCCCGAGCGGTTCATGGCGTTGGGCAGCCACAAGCTCTAGGGCGCCACGCGACCACGTCAAACCACACAAAAAACTGCGCTGTCGTTCGGGACGGTTCGGCAGCGCGTGAAAGGAAGATGCTATGCACGATTATCAAATGCTCATCAATGGGGCCCGGGTCGACGGCGAAAACGGCCACTTCGATGTGGTCAATCCGGCGACGGGCAGCGTGTTCGCCCGCTGTGCGGCCGGTTCCCTGGCCCAGCTGGACCTCGCCGTCGAAGCGGCACAGTCGGCCTTTGTCGAGTGGCGATACAGCAGCCATGAAGATCGCCGCCAGCGCCTGCGGAGCATTGCAGCGGACATTGAGCTCGACGCCGATTCGTTGGCCCGGCTGATTGTCCTGGAGCAGGGCAAGCCGCTGGAACTGGCGTTCTTCGAAGTGATGGGCGCGGTGGCCTGGACGCGCTATGCCGCCGAGCAGCAGATCCCTGTGGAGTTGGTGGAAGAAACCCCAACCCAGCGCATTGAACTGCACCGCAAGCCGTTGGGCGTCGTTGCGTCGATCACGCCCTGGAACTGGCCCTTCATGATCGCCGTCTGGCACATCATGCCGGCGTTGCGGGCCGGCAACTGCGTGATCAGCAAACCGTCGAGCCTGACCCCCCTGAGCACTTTGCGCCTGGTGGAGATCATCGCTCGCCACGTGCCTCGGGGCGTGATCAATAGCGTGACCGGTGAACAAGGATTCGGCAGTGCGATCACCTCCCACGCCGGTATCCAGAAGATTGTCTTCACCGGCTCCACCGCCACCGGCCAAAGCGTGATGCGCGGCGCTGCCGGCAACCTCAAGCGCCTGACGCTGGAGCTGGGCGGCAACGATGCCGCCATCGTGCTGCCAGGCACGTCGGTCGAGGCGGTTGCCGAAGATATTTTCCAGGCCGCATTCCTGAACATGGGGCAGACCTGCGCCGCCCTCAAGCGCTTGTATATCCACCAATCCCAGTACGAGGCCTTTGCCGAGGCCCTGACCGTTATCGCCAGGCGTCAGGTGGTGGGTGACGGCCTGGCGCCGGGGGTTACGTTTGGCCCGGTGCAGAACCTCGAACAGCTGACGCTGGTGGAAGAGCTGGTGGCGGATGCCCGTGCCCAGGGGGCGCGGGTGTTGTGCGGCGGTGCTCGCCTGGACCGCCCGGGCTTTTTCTATCCGCCGACGCTGGTCGCCGATGTGACCGATGGCCAGCGCCTGGTGGACGAGGAACAGTTCGGTCCGGTGTTGCCCCTGATCGCCTATCAGGATGTCGAGGATGTCCTGCGCCGCGCCAATGCCGGCGACATGGGCCTGGGAGGGTCGGTCTGGGGCCGCGACAGCGAGCAGGCACAGGCCCTGGCCAGTCGCCTGGAATGTGGCATGGCCTGGGTCAACTGCCATGCGCAGATCCAGCCGAATACGCCGTTTGGCGGCAGCAAGATGTCCGGGTTCGGCGTCGAGTTCGGCCTTGAAGGGTTGCTGGAGTTCACCGGCCAGCAACTGCTGTACGTACGCAAGCGTGAAACAGAGTGAGGAGTACAACCATGTACGAGCAATACAAGACAGCACAAAAAAAATTCTGGCACCCGATGAGTTCTTCGGCGCCGGCGAACCGGTCCAAGACGTTGATCATCGCCCGTGGCGACGGTAACTACATCACCGACATCGACGGCCATCGCATGCTCGATGGTGTCGGCGGCTTGTGGAACGTGAACGTGGGCCATAACCGGGCTTCAGTGAAGGCAGCCATTGCCGCGCAGTTGGACGAACTGGCTTATTACCAGACCTTCGACGGCATCGCTCATCCGCGGGTGTTCGACCTGGCTGAGCGGCTGACGTCGATGTTCGCCCAGGAAAACATGGCCCGGGTGTTGTTCAGTTCAGGCGGTTCCGATGCGGTCGAGACGGCCCTGAAAATGGCCCGCCAATACTGGATCGCCAGCGGCGAGCCAGGGCGCACGCGCTTTCTGTCATTGCGCAATGGTTACCATGGCGTGCACATGGGCGGCACCTCCGTGGGCGGCAACGGGGTGTATCACTACAACCACGGGCCGCTGCTGGCGGGCTGTCATCTGCTCGATACGCCGTGGCTGTACCGCAACCCCTGGGACTGCCGCGATCCGGAAGAACTGACCGCTCACTGCATTCGTCAGTTGGAAGACCAGATCGCGCTGCTCGGCCCGCAGACCATTGCCGCGCTGATCGCCGAACCCGTGCAGGGCGCTGGCGGCGTGATCGTGCCGCCGGCGCACTACTGGAAGGGGCTGCGCGAAGTCTGCGACCGCCACGGCATTTTGTTGATCGCCGATGAAGTGGTGACGGGTTTCGGCCGCACCGGTTGCATGCTCGGCAGTCGTGGCTGGGGTGTCGCCCCCGACGTACTGTGCCTGGCCAAGGGCATCACCGCCGGTTACATCCCCATGGGGGCCACGGTCTTCAACCAGCGCATGGTCGATGCCATCGAGAACGGCCCTGGCTTCAGCCATGTAATCATGCACGGCTACACCTACAGTGGGCACCCGACTGCCTGTGCGGCGGCCCTGGCGGTGCTGGACATCGTCGAGGCCGAGGATTTGCCGGGCAACGCCGGGAAGGTCGGTGCCCAGTTGCTGGAGCAACTGCAACCGTTGACCGAACGCTATGCGGTGGTGGGCGAAGTGCGCGGCAAGGGCTTGATGATCGCCGTGGACCTGGTGGCGGACAAGGCCACGCGCGAGCCGCTTGACCCTGCTACGGGCCTGGCCTCGCGCATTGCCGAGCAGGCGCGCCGCGCCGGCGTATTGATGCGCCCGATAGGCAACAAAATCGTGATGTCGCCACCGCTGACCCTCACTTCTGACGAGGCCGCCATGATGGCCGGTGCGCTGGACAGCGCGCTTGCCGACTGTCGTTAGCCCGGCCAGCCGGTGCCGCTTGCGGTGCCGGCTCCTGCATATAAAAACAGCCTATAAGGGCGCATCACAAGGAGCTCCAGCCATGCGAAATCTATCGCGTGTGGGATTTTTCGGCAGTGGCCTTGCCTGTACGCTGGCGCTCTGCGCTGCGAGTCAGGTCCAGGCCTATGAGTTGTATGCCGATGACGACACTCACCTCAACGCCGACATGCTGGCCGTGTTCGGTCATTTCAACAGCCGCAAGAACTACGACGGCAGGCCTGGTGGTTCAACCTGGCGCGAAGGCTTCATCAAGTATGGCGTCAGCGGCGACCAGGGCCTGGCCGGCCATGGCATCGCCTACGGGGCGTTCAGCCTGGTCAGTTCCGCCACCTGGGGCGACGGCGACGCGGCCGGCAATACGCTGGGCAGCGAGCGCACGACGAAGATCGAAGACGCTTACCTGGGTTGGCGTTCCGCCGATCTGTTCCCTGTGTTGGGGCAGGACGGTGTCGATATCTCCGGCGGCCGCCAGGTGGTCAAGCTCGGCAGGGGATTCTTGATCAACGATGACGGGCCGAACCTGGGCAAGGGGCCTGCCGATGGTCGCTTGAATCGCGGTGGCGCCTATTACCTGGCTGCCCGGCATGCATTCGATCAAACCGCCGTATTACGTCTGGGCGGGCAGGAGGGGCTGCATGGCAGCGTGGTGTGGCTCAAGTCCGATAACCGTGCCCAGGCCGAAACCGAACTGGCCGCCGGCACGCTCGATTACACCGCCAAGGTGGGCACGTTGGGGCTGACCTGGATACATGGCCTCGACGTCAACGAGCAGTGGGCCAGCGATTTCCAGAAGCAACGCAAGGGCATGGACGTCTACAGCGTCCGTGGTGAAGGCGACGCGGGCATCGAGAACGCCAGCCTGGCGTTCGAATACGCTTGGCAGGACAAGGACGCCGGCCCGCAGAACGCCTGGTACGCCGAGGTCGGCTACACCTTTGCCGATCTCGCCTGGGCACCCAAGCTGACGTACCGCTACACCCGCTATTCGCAGAAATGGGATTCGCTGTTCACCGGGCAGAGCACGGGTTATGGCACGTGGTTCCAGGGTGAAGTCGCGGGCAATTATGCCGGGCCCTTCAACAGCAACACGGGCATTCATCATGTCGGCCTGACAGCCAAGCCGCTGGAGAACATGACCCTCGGTGCGTTGTACTTCGATTACAACACTGTGCGTAAAGACAACGTCCTGAACCTGGATGCCCGTGAGCTGGATCTGTATGCCGAGTGGGCCGTCAACGAGCATCTGATCATCACTCCGCTGATAGGCCTCTACAAGCCGGATCGGGATGCAACGACCGGGGGCAATCAAGTGGCGGGCAATGGCACCAACGTGTACAGCCAGGTGACGGTGGCCGTGCCGTTCTGAGGCAGGAGTGGTTCGATAAACCCTGTGGCGAGGGAGCTTGCTCCCGCTGGGTCGCGCAGCGGCCCCTCTCTTTGGGCCTGCTGCGCAGTCCAGCGGGAGCAAGCTCCCTCGCCACAAGGGGAGCGTTTTTCTTGAGTGAGCAGTGTCCCTGTTGTCTAGCTGACAGCAGGCGGATGTTGCATCCGCTCGGCAATCCGCCGGGTGGTGTCCATCACCATTTCAATCACGGTTTCCTGGCGCAGCAGTTTGAAGCTGTCGGTGCTGCCGACGGCTGAAAGGCTGCCCACCACCTCGTCGAGCTCGGGGTTGACGATCGGCGCCGCGATACCGGTGAGGCCCAGGTTGAGTTCATCGTGGGTCATGCAATAGCCATCCTTGCGGATCTTTTTCGCTGCTTTGGAAAAGCTTGCCCAGTCATGGCCGCTGTCGGGGTCGTTGGCCAGGTGTTCTTCGAACAGGCGTTGCAGGCGCCGACCCTTCTGGAAGGCGATCAATACCTTGGATTGCGCACCGCGAAAAAACGGCAGTGGTTGGCCGCGGCCGAATGCGAACTGGTAGGTGTCACTGGGTTCGGCGATGTAGGTGTTGATGATGCGGCCGTCGTAAAAAACGCTGGCGAATACCGCCAGGCCAGTGGCGTCGGACAGCTCGTGCATCAACTCGCGGCCCGCCACGAGGATCGGGTCGTATTGGCGCATCATCCAGTCGAGCTCGATGATGCGTGGCCCCAGGCCGTAGCTGCCGGCATCGACCCTGACCAGCAGGCCCGCATCACACAAATCCTTGACGTAGCGGTACACAGTCGCCCGTGACAGGCCCATGCGTTCGGCAATGGTGTCGGGGTCGATCTTCAGCGTTTCCGGGCCGAACAGGTCCAGCACACTCAGCATTTTGCTCAGACTGCTCATTTCGCTCCTAAAGGGGGGAATGGCGCGTAGGTGGTCGTTGGGTGAGCACTATAGGTAGGTGCGCCGATGATGAAAAGCCCGCTCGTTCGGCGAACAGGGCGTCGCCACGATACGCCAGTGCTTGAGAAAAACAAACATATTGAAGGTGGTATTCGCGTTGTTATTTTGCATAAATCTCAAAATAAGAGCTTTTGTATGTAAAAATACTTGAGTGAAGGGTTTTTCTGTGTGATAAATCTCAGCCACTGCAAACGCTCGATCAAGAGGGCTGGAAATGAATGGTGCGCAACTGATAGTGAAAGCGGCGGTGGCGAGCGGTATCGAATATTGCTTCGCCAATCCCGGAACGACTGAAATTCCCCTGGTGGCAGCCATGGCCAGTGCGCCAGCCCTCAAGCCGGTGTTGTCCTTGTTCGAAGGGGTGTGCACCGGTGCTGCGGACGGCTACGGCCGGATTGCCGGCAAGCCGGCGATGACCCTGACTCACCTGGGGCCAGGCTTTGCCAATGGCATTGCCAACCTGCACAACGCGCGTCGCGCCAACACACCGATCGTCAACGTCATCGGCGATCACGCGTCATGGCACGTCAATTACGATCCGCCACTGGCCAGTGATATCCAGGCGCTGGCCGGGAGTGTTTCCGGGTGGGTGCGCACATCGCGCACCGCATCGGGTGTTGGCGAAGATTTCCAAGAGGCAGTGCGTGCCGCTTGGCAAGCCAACGGGCAGATCGCCAGCCTGATTCTTCCGATGGACCTGCAAGCCAACACGGTGCGGCACGAGAAAGCCTTCACGGCATTGCAGGCCCCGGTTCGCCGTTTTGCCGGTGACCGGATCGAGGCGGTCGCCCAGGCCCTGCGTGATGGCCAGCGCCTGGTGTTTATCGTTGGCGACCAAGGCTTGTCCGTCGCCGGACTCGAAGCGGCGGGGCGCCTGGCTCAGTTGCCGGGCGTACGCCTGTTCGCCGAAACCTTTCCGCGCCTGAGCTATCGCGGCGGTGGTTTGCCTGACCTGGATCGCCTGCCGTACTTCCCCGAAGTGGCCATTGAGATCCTTGACCAGTACGACGCGGTGGTGTGCGCCGGCGTGCCGGACCCGATCAGTTATTTCGGCTACGAAGGCATCGCTTCTCGCCTGGCCGAACGTGAACGCCTGCTCTGCCTGGCGCAAGTAGGGGACGATGTTGCCGGCGCGCTCACTGCACTTGCCGATGCGCTTGAAGCGCCGGCTTATGTGCCAACGCCAATCGGTATCGAACTGCCGCCCGGCGAAGCCACGTTGACCCCGCAGTCCGTGGGGCAGGTGCTGGCTGCATCGCTGCCGGACGACTGCATCGTTTCGGTGGAAGGCGGGACGTGCGGCTATCCATTCTTCACCGCGTCGGCCCATGCCGCACGGCATCGGGTCTTGACCAACACCGGTGGGGCCATCGGCCAGGGCATCCCGGTGGGCTTTGGCGCCGCCATGGCCGAGCGCGGCAACCGCATCTTCTGCCTGCAATCGGACGGCAGTGCCCAGTACACCATCCAGACCTTGTGGAGCATCGCCCGCGAGCAACTGCCGGTGGTGATCCTGATCGCGGCCAACCATCGCTACGCCATTTTGCAGAACGAGCTGCGGCGCTTCGGCATGGCCGAGCTGGGCCCCGAGGCCCTGAGCCTGACGGTGCTGGACCGTCCGCGCATCGATTGGAAGGCCTTGGCCAAGGGCTACGGCTTGCCGGCCAGCACCGTGCACACCAACGGTGAGTTGCAGCGCGCCCTGGCCAACGCCAAGGCCGATGGCGGTCCTTGCCTGATTGAAATGGCACTGTGAAGGAGCGGATATGAACCCGATTCAATTGTTACCTGCGGTCGAGAAGTTCCTGTCGCAGCCCGGGCGCCTGTTTATCGGCGGCACCTGGCAGGATGCCGCCAACGGCCGTCGGTTTGCCGTGGAAAACCCGGCCACTGAGCACACCCTGGCGGAAGTCGCCGAAGGCGGTGAACGTGACGTGGATGCCGCCGTCGCTGCCGCCCGCGCGGCCTTCACCGGGCCCTGGGCGCAGCACTCACCGGCCCAGCGCGGGTTGTTGCTGTTTCGCCTGGCGGAACTGCTCGACCAGCATCGCGAAGAGCTGGCGCAACTGATCACCCTGGAAAACGGCAAGCCGATCGGCGCGGCCCGGGGCGAAGCGGCCAGTGCGGCCAATATCATTCGTTATTTCGCTGGCTGGCCGACCAAGATCGAAGGCAGCACGCTGCCGGTATCGCCTTCCAGTGGCGCGCCGATGCTCAACTACACCTTGCGTGAGCCGGTGGGCGTCTGCGCCTTGATTGTGCCGTGGAACTTCCCGCTGACCATGTGCGTGTGGAAGCTTGGCCCGGCGCTGGCGACCGGGTGTGTCGCGGTGCTCAAGCCCGCCGAGCAGACGCCTCTGGTTGCGATTCGCCTGGTGCAATTGATCGAGGCCGCCGGTTTCCCGGCTGGGGTGGTCAACCTGCTCACCGGCCTCGGTGCGCATACCGGCGCTCCGCTGGCCCAGCACCCGGACGTGGACAAGATCGCCTTCACCGGTTCGACCCAGGTGGGGCGACTGATCGCCCAGGCGGCCACCGGCAACATGAAAAAGGTCTCCCTGGAGCTGGGTGGCAAGTCCCCCAACATCATCCTGCCGGACGCCGATATCACCCGTGCCGCCAAGGGCGCCGCCGATGGCATTTTCTACAACCAGGGCCAGGTCTGCACCGCCGGATCGCGTCTGTACGTGCACGCCAGCGTCCTCGATCAGGTGCTTGAAGAACTCCAGCGCCACGCAGCCGCCCATGTGTTGGGGCCGGGCCTGGATCCGGCCAGCAGCATGGGCCCGCTGGTCTCGGCCCGGCAATTGGGCACGGTGCGTGGCTACCTGCAACGGGGCCAGGAAGAAGGCGCCGAGCTGATCTGTGGCGGTGATCGGCCGGCCCACCTGGAGCGCGGCCACTTCATCCGCCCCAGCGTGTTTCTCGACCGCGCCGAGCGCGCCTGTGTCGCCCGGGAGGAAATCTTCGGCCCGGTACTGACCGTCATGAGCTGGACCGAGATCGATGAACTGGTGCTGCGCGCCAACGACTCGCCCTACGGCCTGGCCGCCGGTCTCTGGACCCGTGACTTGCGTTCCGCCCATCGCGTGGCCGCCCAGTTGAAGGCCGGCTCTGTGTGGATCAACTGCTGGAACGTCGTCGACCCGGCCTCGCCATTTGGTGGCTACAAGCAATCCGGCTGGGGCCGGGAAATGAGTAAGAACGTGATC
Source organism: Pseudomonas sp. NFACC46-3 (assembly GCF_900114515.1). NCBI lineage: Bacteria > Pseudomonadati > Pseudomonadota > Gammaproteobacteria > Pseudomonadales > Pseudomonadaceae > Pseudomonas > Pseudomonas sp. NFACC46-3. The sequence continues at coordinate 292,319 of NZ_FOTH01000001.1, read as the reverse complement.
GATGCCTACACCGAAACCAAGAGTGTCTTCGTCGATCTCGCCTGAGCCGAACAATCACAAGAGGAACTGCTATGGATCTGGAATTGCAAGGCCGCGTGGCGATCGTCACTGGCGGTGGCATGGGCATCGGCAAGGAAGTCGCGCGCTTTCTGTCCCAGGAAGGTTGCAAGGTGGTGATCTGCGCACGGCGGATGGAGTTTCTCCAGCAAGCCGCCGAGGAAATCACCGCGCAGACCGGCAACGAGGTGCTGCCGCTGTTCTGTGACACCAACCAGATGTCGGCGGTGTCCGACATGGTCGAGGCTGCCCACAAGCACTTTGGGCGCATCGACATCCTGGTCAATGGCGCCGCGGCACCGTCCGGTGTGGTGCGCAACGATATCGAGCATGCCGGCGACGACGAATTGCTCTCGGACCTCAACACCAAGGTGATCGGCTATTTCCGTTGCGCCAAGGCCGTGACCCCACACATGAAGGCCGGCGGCTTCGGTCGCATTATCAATATCGGTGGCCTGACCGGGCGTGGCAGCAAGGTCCTCTCGGGCATGCGTAACCTGGCCATCGCCCACATGACCAAGACACTCTCCGACCAACTGGGCCCAGCCGGCATCACGGTCAATCTGATCCACCCCGGCGTCGTGGACACCCCGCACATCCAGGAGCTTTACGAGCGCGAAGGGATCAAGCAGGGCAAGACGCCCGAGCAGGTGGAGCAGGGCTACATCGATGCGACGCCGATCCGGCGCACCTTGGCGCCCATTGAAATGGGCTGGCTGATCGGTTTCCTCGCTTCCCCCAAGGCAGGTGCCGTGACCGGGGAATCCATTGGCATCGACGGCGGCTTGACCCGTGGCATCTTCATTTGAGGAGCAGCAGTGATGAGTAACGGAACCCTTTTGGTCGCCACCGTCGGGCAAGCGGTGATCCGCAGTGCCGACGATGGCCGTACCTGGCATCGCCTGGGCCTTGGCCAGGACCTGGAATTCGACGCGATCACCCGATCCCTGAGTTTCCATCCGGGGACCCCGGAGGTGATCTACGCCGGTACCGACGTCGGCCTGTGCATCAGCCGCGATACCGGCGGCCATTGGCAGCGGGTGGATTCGCCGTTCAATGGGCAGACCGTCTGGAAAGTGGCCGTGGACCCACAGGATGCACAGCGCATTTTCGTCGGCACCGGTGCACCGTCGCGCGCCGTGCTGTGGCGCACCCTCGACGGTGGCCAGCACTGGGATCGTGCCCCCGTGGAGATCCCGGAGTTCTGCGATGGCGTGAGTCGTCCACGCTTGCTGGCCTTCGCCTACGATCCGACGGACCGCAACCAGCTCTGGTTCGGCCTGGAAGAGGGCGGGTTGTTCCACAGCCGTGACGGTGGCGAGAGCTGGACCCGCGTCGATGACCGCCTGCTGTGGGACTACAACTCGGACGTGCACAACATCGTGGTCCTGCCCAACCATGGGCAAAAGGTCATCGTCGTGGTGTGCGTCAACGCCGTTTACCGCAGCCTCGACGAGGGGCAGACCTGGACCGGTATCGTCGCCCGGGAAGCCTTCGGCCTGTACTACGTACGCGCCATGAATGCACCGTTGGGCAGCGAGGACACGCTCTACCTGAGCATCTCCGACGGCACTCCAGGCACGACCAGCAAGGTCCTGGTGTCCCGGGATGCCGCCCTCGGTTGGGAGGTGCTGCCGCTGCCACAACAGCCCAACTCCTGTGTCTGGGCGATTGCCTTGAACCCCGCCGACCCTCGCCAGATTGTCGCCGGTACCAAGTACGGGCACCTGTTCACTTCCGAGAATGGCGGTGACGGCTGGCAGAAGCAGTGGCGTGAATTCAGTGAAATCGCTGATGTGCTCTGGACACCCGCCGTGGCACAAATCAAGTCCGGGCATCAATCCATCATCAAGAAGAACTGAGGTATCGCGCGATGAAAGTCGAAGTCGTTCGTACTCACCTGTCGCTATCCGTGAGCGATCCTGAGGTGTCGGCGCGTTGGTACGCCGACGTGCTGGGCATGCATGAAAGCGCCCGGGGTGAAAGCTGGATCATGATGGCCTTCGGTGCCAAGCACCACGACATCGCGTTGCTCCGCGCAGCACCCGGGGCCCACCAGGGCGGCCTGGGGCTGCAGCACTACGGGCTGGAGATTGCGGGCGACATGACCACCCTGCGCAAGCTCTACGGCATGTTGCTGAACAAGGGCGTCGAGGTGGTGAAGATCACCGACCACGAGATCGGCAACGGCGTGTATTTCAACGACCCCGACGGCAATCGCCTGGAATTCTTCCTCGAATCCGAACATGACGACGAGCGCGGCAAGGCCCGCTTCAAGGCCGCTGGGGCCCCCAGCCGGCATTTCGATCTCGACCCACTTTGAAAGAGACTGCTCTTATGAAAACCGCGAATTTCGCCAGTTACCACATCCGCAAATGGTACACCTTCGTCGAGGAAACCCTGGCCAACGAAACGGGCCAGTTGGCCGATGGTGAGCCGCTGTTCAAGTACGCCATTGGTGCGGTGATCGCCAACCCGTATGCCGGCCGTTTCAGTGAAAGCCTGGCCGAGTTGATCGAACCGTCACCCTTGCTGGGCCAGGAGTTTGGTCGGCGCATCCGGGTACTGGCGGGCCAGCACAAGATCGTCAGCTACGGCAAGGCGTGCCTGGTGGGCAGCCAGGGCGAGTACGAGCACGGCAATGCATTGCTGACCAACCCGGCGGCGGATCCGATCCGCGTCGCATTGGGCGGCGGCAAGTCCTGGGTGCCTTCCACCGGCAAGCGTGGCGGGCCTGGCGTGACCATCGACGTGCCTCTGGCCCACAAGGACGCGCTGTATGTCCGCTCCCATTACGACAGCATTTCCCTGACGTTCGGCGATGGTCCGTCGGCCGACGAGTTGATCATCATCTGGGCCTTCGCCACGCGCGGGCGTTTGCATGCACGCCTGGGTGGCCTCCAGGCCGCTGACGTCAAGGGCAATGACGGCCTGTATTGAGGTGCGCTGACGTGGGAAGCCAACGAATGTCTGCAAACAGCCAGTTCTTCACCAATCGATCAGGGCTGCGCCTGCATTATCTGTCCTGGGGCAACCCGTCGGGCATCGCGGTGGTGCTGCTGCACGGCCTGCGATCCTATGCCCAGACCTGGGATGGCCTGGCCAATGCATTGGGCGAGGGGTACTGCTGCTATGCCCTTGACCAGCGCGGTCGTGGCTACAGTGACTGGGCGGATGCCGCCAGTTACCGGACCGAGGCCTATGTCAACGATCTTGAAGATCTGGTGGCGCATTTGGGGCTGCAGCGTTTCGTCCTGGTGGGGCATTCCCTTGGTGGCACCAATGCACTGGAGTATGCGCGGCTGAATCCGGGACGACTGCAAGCGTTGGTGATCGAGGACATTGGCCCGGGTTCTTCGGTCAGCGGTGACGGCGCCGAGCGGATTCGGCGCGAGATGAGCCAGACACCGTTGTTGTTTCCTGACTGGGAGAGCGCCGCCCAGTTCTGGCTGCAAGCGCGACCTGGCCTCTCTCAGGCGGGGCTGGCTTCCAGGTTGATGTATTCCATGAAGGAAACCCTGGCTGGAATCGAATGGCGTCACGACCAGCAAGGTATTGCCCAGGCGCGCCTGAGTATTACCCCGACCGACCTGTGGCCGGCGGTACGGGCGCTGGATTGCCCGACGCTGTTCATTCGTGGCGCCCGTTCCGATTTCCTGCCCTTGGCGACCCTTGAGTCGATCAAGCAGGCCAATGGGTGGGTACGCACAGAGGAGATCGCCGACGCCAGCCATTACGTCCATGATGACCAGAGCGAAATGTTCAACCTTGTCGTCATGGACTATTTGTATGACCAATGCCTACAACCACAACAACAAAGCGGTGAATAGCGATGAAGCAGGAGAAAACCCAGGTTGTCATCGTGGGCGGCGGCCCCAACGGGATCACGGCCGCTCATTACATGGGGCTGTACGGCATCGACTGCATCGTCCTTGAATTGGCTGACGGCGTCCTGCCGTATCCGCGCGCGGTGGGCATGGATGACGAAGCGCTGCGGGTGTTGCAGGGCATCGGCATCGCCGAGTTGGCCGCGCGCGACATGATCTGCAACGTGCCCTTGCGTTACTACAATGCGCGAGGCGTCTGTTTTGCCGAGGTCAAGCCGAGCACGGCTCACTATGGCTGGCCGATGCGCAACATCTTCATGCAACAGTTGCTGGAAACCACATTGCGCGAGCAATTGGGCAAGCACGCCAGTGTCGAGCTGCGCCAGGGCCATGAAATGCTCGATCTGGAGCAGGATGCCGAGGGCGTGACCTTGCAGGTGCGTGACGCCCAGGGCGACCTCTATCAATTGCAGGCACAGTACGTGATCGGTGCCGATGGCGGACGTTCCAGCGTGCGCAAGAAACTTGGCATCGAACTGCTGGGACTGACCCATCCGCGCAAATGGGTGGTGATCGACACGGCCAACGACAGTCTGGATGCACCCTATACGGCGTTGCATGCCGACCCCCAGCGACCCTTCGTCTGCATCTACCTGCCGTATCAGCAACGACGCTGGGAGTTCATGCTCCTGGAGGGCGAAGACGAGACCCAGATGTGCGAAGAGGCGACGATCCGGGACTTGATCCGTGGGCATATCGGCGATGCAGTCGATCAATTGGAAATCATCCGGATCCGCGCCTACACCCATAACTCCCGGGTCGCGGCGCGCTTTGTCCAGGGGCGTGTGGCATTGGTGGGCGATGCGGCGCATATTTCCCCGCCCTGGGCCGGGCAGGGGCTCAATTCGGGCCTGCGTGATGTCGCCAACGTCACCTGGAAGCTTGCCGCGATTCTCCAAGGTCGGGCATCGCCGGCGATTCTTGCCAGTTACGATCAGGAGCGCCGTGGGCATGCGACCGACCTCATCGCGTTGGCCGACAACATGGGGGCAGTGCTGGGGCTGACCAACCCGTTGATGGCCGGTGTGCGGGACTGGTTGTTCCAGGCCGTCAACAGCGTCGACAACCTGCGCTCGCACTTGCTGGAATTCAAGTTCAAACCCAAGGCGACCATCACCAAAGGCCTGGTTCATCACGAGCGTGCCGAGCTGCATGAGGATGATCTGGTCGGGCAATTGTTCATCCAGCCGTCTGTCGAGGACGCCCAGGGGCAGCGCCGGCGCCTGGACGATGTGCTGGGGCATTCCTATGCGGTGTTGGGGTATCGGGTCAATCCGAGTGAACAGCTCAGCGAGCAAACCGCCGCCTGGTGGGCGCGCTGGGAGATGCGTTTCATCCAGATCAATCGCTCGCGCAGTGGCGTGGGGCGTAACCAACCCTTGTCCGCCAGCGGCGCCATTTGCGTCGAAGACGTCGATAACCGCTTGGGCGAATGGTTTGCCAAGGTGCGTGACTGCGTCGTGGTGGTGCGGCCGGATCGGTTCGTTGCCGCGATTACCACACCCGAGCGGCTCGAAGGCGTCTTGCGCAAACTGGCGGAGCAACTCTCATGAGCCGCGAAGATCATCTGTTGGTTCGGCTTCACGATGCCGCGCAGGCCGTGCACGCCTTGCCTTCGTTGGAACCAGAGGCCGTCGACCTGCCGACCGGCTACACCTTGCAACGCGAGGCGCTGCGTCGGCGCCAGGCCGCTGGTGAGCGGTTGACCGGATGGAAAGTGGCCTTCGCCGGTCGCGCCGCCCAGGACCGTTTCGGTATTGATGAACCGGTATTGGGTGCGCTGACCGATGCCATGGTCGTGGAACCCGGCCGTGGGGTGTCGCTTGCGCGGCTGATCCAGCCGAAGTTGGAAATCGAGCTGGCGTTTGTCCTGGGACGTACGCTGGTGCCCGGTTTCTACAGCGACGAGGACATCCTCGCTGCCGTGTCCGAGGTCGCGCCAGCCTTCGAAATTGCCGATAGTCGCTGGCAGGGTTGGCGTTTCGGCGTCGGCGGGTTTCTTGCCGACAATGCCGCCGCGGCGCTGTATTGCCTGGGTTCGCGGGTCAAGTTCCATCCCGAGCAATTGGCCCACGTGGATTATCGCCTGGCGTGCGATGGGGTGCCTTGTGGCGAGGGCAATGCCCAGGCGCGCGAGGACACGCCCCAGACCAACCTGTGCTGGCTGGTGCGGCGCTTGCTGGCCGACGGGCAGTGCGTTGAAGCGGGCCAGGTGGTGTTGTCCGGATCTTTATTAGCTCCTCTGGACATCAAGGCTGGCGAGTACCGGTTGTACATGCTTGGCATGGAACTGGCTTTGGTTTTCCGGCAGTAAGCACCGCTCACTCAAGGACATCTGAACCCCGTGGCGAGGGAGCTTGCTCCCGCTGGGCTGCGCAGCAGACCCATTTTTGTGAGCGCTTCGCACTCAAGCGGGAGCAAGCTCCCTCGCCACGGGGTTCAGATGTCCTTGAACAACCGTACCAGGCAATAAACGCAGCGCCACCGAGGACCAATGATCATGTTCGCCGAAGTCCGTACCTTCAATGATCCTCAGCAACACGCCGGTTCGATCCTGGGCTGGCAACAGGTCTATGACCAACTCGGGCGTGGCTGCCTTTCCAGCGAGCTGCGCCAGGTGTGCGCCGAACGTTTCCAGATTTTCCAGGAGGTGCTGGATAAACGCGTGGTGCAGCACGGTTGCGCGCCAAAAGGGCGCTTGTGCATCGCCATGTCGCTGGGCGGTGCGCCGGTGGTCCAGGGGCACCAGGTGGGCGCCCACAGCGTCGTGCTGTTGCGCGATGGCGAGGACTTCGTCTTGCACGCTCCGGAAGGCATGCACTTCTTTGCGGCCAATGTCGACACGGTGCGGTTCGCCAAGCTGGCGGCCTACGAACTGTCGAGCGAACAGCTCAAGCGTTTGAAAAGCGTGTCCCAGGTCAGCGTGGATGAGGCGGTGCTGCGCCGCGTGCAGCAAAGGATCCACCCACTGTTCCGTCACCTTTTGGAACAGGCGGACGCGGTCAATCCGGCTTCGGAAAAAATCCTCGAAGACGTCCTGCTCAACGCCTTTCTCGACCTGTTCAGTCACGCTTCGGACGAGGTGCGTGGCCGGCGCGGCAATTTTGCCGTCAGTGCCTATCTGGTCAAGCGTTGCCAGGAGCTGGTCGTCGCCAGCGCAGAGGTGCCCTTGAGCATCCTCGATTTGTGCGAGCAATTGCGGGTAAGCCGCAGGACCCTGCAGAACAGTTTCCAGGCGGTCACCGGGATGCGCCCGGTGGAGTACCTGCGCAACCTGCGGCTCAATGCCGTGCGCCGGCGTTTGATCACGACCCGTGCGGCGGCACTCAACGTCAGTGAAATCGCCGTGGCGATGGGGTTTTTCCACCTGAGTCATTTTGCAGCCCATTACCGGGCGTTGTTTGGCGAGTCACCCTCGGATACACCCAGGGCACCTGCCTGATGAGCTCCAAATGCGCAGTGAAATCCCCTCGCCACAATTAATCTTACAAATCCTTAGGTAACTGGCATTGCGGTGTTACCGAAGCGCCCTCATGCACCCATAACAGGCAGTCGCTGAGCTATTTGGTAGCACACGTGTGCGATCCAAGGCTTCGGGCAGGCAGTCGTTTTCCTCTAAAAACTCTTTAAAATCAAACGCTTGCATGATCATGGGAGAGCTTGGCACGCATTCTGCTTTTTTGAATCCATGGATAATTGGATACAAAAATGCAGAAGGTGCTGCCATGCAATTTGCCCCGACTTACGCTGAACGCCCACCGATGACCGCCGAGGAGGAGGCCTACAACTTCCTGCTCGATGCCATTTGTGGCGGCCGGTTACGCAAAGGCGACCGGCTGATTGCCGAGGACATTGCCAACGAGATCGGCATGAGCCGGATGCCGGTGCGCGAAGCCTTTCGTCGTCTGGATGCCCAGGGCCTGGTGACTCTGCGGCCCAATCGCGGGGCGATTGTCAGCGGCCTGGACATCGACGAGTTGCACGAAGTCTTCGAGATGCGCAGCGCCCTGGAAGGCCTGGCAGTCCGTGTCGCGACAGCCAGAATTGGCGAGCGCCAGTTGGCTGCCTTGGAGCGACTGCTGGACGAGATGGACGATTACCGCGAGGAAAGCGCCGAGTGGGTCAGCCGCCATCGCGCGTTCCATGAATACCTGTGCAGCCTCAGCGGTCGTCCGCGATTGCTCAAGCAGATCAGCGCGCTGTATTCCTTGATCGAAGCGCCCATGCGCCTGTGGTTGCAGCATGTGGAAAAGCCCCTGAGTGCGCGCCAGGAGCACATGCTGATCCTCGACGCCCTGCGTGCGGGCGATGCCGGGAAGGCCGAGGCGGTGGTGCGTGCGCACATCGAAGGCACCGTTCCTGAATTGATCGAGTTCCTGCAATCGAAAAAATAACGAGAGCAGGAGATTAGACCTGCCCGTGTTCTGACTTTGAGTACTGCCCGTTACTTACTGAACTGGAGTGTCTGGTCATGCATAAGCCTCGCCTGTTGGTTGCCGCTTTATCCTTGGGTTTCTGTGCGCAGTGGGCGGTTGCCGCGCCCGTTGTCCCGGAGCGTTTGCTCAAGGTCGATAAACTCGTCTACTGCTCGGGCATGGATTCGCCGCCGCTGGTGTCTTTCGATGAGGCGCAGAAACCCAAGGGACTGACCGTGGACCTGGGGCTGGAAATCGCCAAGCGCCTGGGCGACAAGAAGGTGGAATGGCGGGTCATTCCCTTTTCCGGATTGCTCCCCGCGTTGCTGGCTCGACAGTGCGACATGATCGTCGACCAGCTGTTTGACAAGCCCGAACGCCGCGAGGTGATCGACATCGTCAACTACATGTATTCCAGCCAGGCGGTGGTGGTGCCCAAGGGCAATCCGAAGGGCCTCAAGACGCTGTCGGATCTCTCCGGAGATAAGGTCGCAGTACTTAACGGTTCCACCATCAAGACCCTGCTCGACGCCGAGAACGAAACCTTGGCCAAGGCCGGCAAGCCGGCGATGAAGCTGGTGGTCTACAACACCGACACCGATGCCTTCCAGGCCCTGCGCATCAGCCAGGTCGACGCCTACGGCACCACCGTGGAAACCGCCGGTTACTACGCGGCCATGGCGCCCGATCTGTTCGAGGAGGGCGTGCCAGCCTTCAGCCGGATTCTCACCGGCCTGGGCATTCGCAAAGACGATCCGCAACTGACCGCCGCCGTGCAGCAGGTGATCGGCGATATGCGCAGCGACGGCAGCTACACCCAGTTGCTTGGCAAATGGCATGTCGCCAGTGACACACTTGATTGAGGTGAACCACCGATGAATTTCAATTGGGATGTGTTCTGGCAGTACCTGCTGCAGCCCAGCGGGGTGTACCTCACCGGGCTCTGGCTGACCTGCCTGATCAGTGTGCTGGCGATGCTGCTGGGCTGTGCCCTCGGGCTGGCCGCCGCGTTGCTGCGGTTGTCGAGCAACCCGTTGCTGCATTTGCCGGTGCGTTTTTACGTGTGGCTGATGCGCGGCACGCCGTTGCTGGTGCAGATCGTCTTTCTCTACACCGCGCTGGCCGCCGGCGGGATTTTCCGCTTCGAAGACATCGACCTGTTCGGCCTGGTGATCCCCGGCAATATCCAGGCGGCGATCATTGCCCTGGGCCTCAACGAGGGAGCCTACATGGCCGAGATCATCCGCGCCGGCATCGGTGCGGTGGACAAGGGCCAATACGAGGCCGGGCGCTCGCTGGGCATGACCTTCGCCAAACTGATGCGCCGCATTGTCCTGCCCCAGGCGTTCCGGGTCATCGTTCCGCCGCTGGGCAACGAGTTCAACGTGATGCTCAAGAACACCACGCTGGTCAGCGTGATCGGCGTACAGGAATTGTTGCTCAGTACCCAGATGGTCACCTCGGCGACGTTCCGGGTGTTCGAACTGTATCTGGTGGTGGCGATCTACTTCCTGTTGCTGACCACGTTGTGGGGCTTTTTCCAGCGCTGGTTGGAGACTCGTTTCGGTCAGTCGGACCGGCCCTCGTCACCGCCGCCGGCTTCGACGCGGATGTTCGGTCGCAGCACCCTGAACCTGCTGAGGGCACGTTAACCATGGCGCATAAAAGCGAAGAGCTGATTATCGAGGCGCTGGATGTCCACAAGTCCTTCGGCGAGCTGCAGATTCTCAAGGGCATTTCCCTGCAAGTGCGGCGCGGCGAAGTGGTGGTGCTGATCGGCGCTTCGGGCTCCGGCAAGACCACCTTCATCCGCTGCATCAACTTGCTGGAGGACATCCAGGGCGGGCATATCCGCGTCAACGGCCGGGCCATGGGCTATCGCGAGCGGGCCGACGGCAGCCTGGTGCGTGAGTCGGAGCGCAACATCGCCCGTCAGCGGCGGGATATCGGCATGGTCTTCCAACGCTTCAACCTGTTTCCTCACATGACGGCCCTGGAGAACATCATCGAGGCGCCGATCCAAGTGCTTGGCGTGACCCGCACCGCAGCGCTGGAACAGGCCCGCGGTCTGCTGGAGCGGGTCGGCCTGGCGGACAAGGCCGATCACTACCCGTCGATGCTTTCCGGCGGCCAGCAACAGCGGGTGGCGATTGCCCGGGCCCTGGCCATGAAACCCCAAGCCATGTTGTTCGATGAACCCACCAGCGCCCTCGACCCGGAGACTGTCGGCGAGGTGTTGCAAGTAATGAAGGAGTTGGCCGAGGAGGGGATGACCATGGTCGTGGTGACCCATGAAATGGGCTTTGCCCGGGAAGTGGCCGACCGTGTGGTGGTCCTGGACCAGGGCGAGCTCATCGAGCAGGGGCCGCCGGAACAGATTTTCTGTCACCCCGTCCATCCTCGTACCCGGGCTTTTCTCAGTCGCGTGTTATGACCTTTCCCGGCCACTGAATTCCTGTATCGAAGAGCCTTCACCATGCTAAAATTTTCTGCCCACGAATACCCTTATCCGTCGCAACGCCAAAGCGTTTTCGCCCGTCGAGGCATGGTCGCCGCGTCCCAGCCCCTGGCTGCCCAGGCGGGCATCGAGATCATGCAAAAGGGCGGCAATGCCATCGACGCCGCCATCGCCACGGCAGCCGCACTGACGGTGGTGGAACCCACCGGTTGTGGCATCGGCGGCGATGCCTTCGCGCTGGTCTGGTGCAAGGGTCAGTTGCACGGCCTCAACGGCAACGGCCATGCGCCGGCGGCCTTGAGCATCGAGGCGGTCAAGGCCGCCGGCCATGAGCAGATGCCGCTCTATGGCTGGACACCGGTGACCGTCCCTGGCTGCCCGTCGGCCTGGGCCGAGTTGTCCCGCCGCTTTGGCAAGCTGCCTTTTGCCGAGCTGCTGCAACCGGCGATCAGCCTGGCGCGGGACGGCTTTGCGCTGTCGCCGGTGGTTGCCCATCAATGGCAGGTCGCGGTGAACGAGTTCACGCCCCATCGCGATGTCGTCCTCGAGGCCTGGTTCGAGACTTTCCTGATCGAAGGCCGGGCGCCACGGGCCGGGGAGGTTTTTCGCAACCCGGCCCAGGCGCGTACTCTCCAGGAGTTGGCCGACACCCGCTGCGAGAGCCTGTATCGCGGTGCATTGGCCGAGCGCCTGGACGCCCATTCCCGGGCCAGCGGCGGCTATCTGCGGGCCTCGGACCTCAAGGATTATCGCGCCCAGTGGGTGGAGCCCATCCATGTCAATTACCGAGGCGTGGATGTCTGGGAAATCCCACCGAGCGGGCAGGGCCTGGTGGCCTTGATGGCGTTGAAGATACTGGAAGGCTTCGACTTCGATCACCGTGACAGCCAACAGACCTGGCATCGCCAACTGGAAGCGATGAAGCTGGCCTACAGCGACGGCCTGCACTACATCACCGATCCTTTGCACATGCGCGTGGCGGTGGCCGACCTGCTCAGCGATGACTACAGTGCCGGCCGTCGTCGGCAGATCGGCGAACAGGCCCAGCCGCCCGCGCCCGGCGACCCCCACGCCAGCGGCACGGTGTACCTGGCGACCGCGGATGGAGAGGGCAATATGGTCTCGTTCATCCAGAGCAACTACCACGGGTTCGGCTCCGGTGTGGTGCTGCCCGACAGCGGTATTGCCCTGCAGAACCGCGGGCAGGAATTCAGCCTCGATCCGACCCACGTCAACTGCCTGGCTCCAGGCAAGAAGACCTTCCATACCATTATTCCCGGTTTCCTCACCCGCAATGGCCAGGCCCTCGGTCCCTTCGGCGTGATGGGCGGCTACATGCAGCCCCAGGGGCATGTGCAGATGGTCATGAACCTGGTGGATTTCGGCCTGAACCCGCAAGCGGCGCTGGATGCACCGCGCTGGCAATGGCTGGGGGCGATGAAGGTCGGGATCGAGCACGGGGCCTCACGGGACCTGGCCAATGCCCTGGCGCGACGGGGGCATGAGGTCCGGATCGCCAGCGATCTGACCGACTATGGCCGCGGCCAGATCATCCTGCGTGACCCGCTCAGCGGCGTGCTGTGCGGCGGTACCGAGCCCCGGGCGGATTCGCACATTGCTGTTTGGTAAGGGCCTCTACTGACGATCAGTCGGCACGGGCGTCTGCCAGTGCCTGCCTGATCGCCTGCGCCAGATCCAGCAGTACCGTTGCATAACGCGCTTCCACTTCCTGTGCGGTTTCAACGGTCGCCAGGCTGATGTTCAGCGCATGGGTTCGATAGGCCGGGTGTCCGAGCGGGGTGGCAATCGCCATGACCTCCGGCTGCCACGAGGCCACGCAGTAGCCGGTCGCCCATACGTGCCTCACCGCATCGTCGATCTCCTGGATCAGTTGGCTGGCGCGGGACTCGCATCGGCGCGAGCTGAACAGTTCCAGCAATGGCCGGCGTTGTCCTTCTTCAAGCCCCGATAGATAAGCCCGGCCCAGGGACGTCACGTCCATGGGCAAGCGCTGCCCGGCGAGTACATTGCGCGGCGACTTGCGCTTGCCCAAGCGAATCGACTCCAGGTAGATCATCTCGTCGCCATCGGCGGCGGCGAGGCTGACGTTGACCTGATGTTCGCGAGCCACTTGCAACATCAACGGCGTGGCGACCTGCAACAGCGTACTGGCGTGGTACATCGAATGCGCCAGCCCAAGCAGGGAGGGCGCCAGTCGGTAGGTGCCCGTCGTCGGGTCGTAATCCAGGAAACCGGCGTGAACAAGGGTCTGGGTCAACCGACTCACGGTGGATTTCGACAAACCCGCGATCTCGCTCAGATCACCATTGGTCAGGGATTCGGTGCCCGGCCGAAACGCCCTCAGCAAATCGAGGCCGCGCTCAAGGGATCGGTTGAGCGGCGCCTTGCCTTGCCCGGGAATGTTTGCCGAAGCAAGGCCAGTATCACCCTGTTCCAACAGGTGGAACGGTCGCGTTGTCATCAGGTTCGCTCTCCCGCAGATTGAATCCAAGCTTGGCTCAGCGCCGGGCAGTCAATCAACCGAATAATAAAAGAGGCACCGTATGACCAATCCTGAGCAATTGTCTTGCCCGGTCGAACTGTCTGTTGTCGAAGGCATCGCCACCCTGACCCTCAATCGTCCTCAAGCGCGCAACGCAATCAGCGACGACATGCGCTCATTGTTGATCGAGCATCTGGAGCACATTGCGTCCGACAATTCGATCAAGGCGTTGATCGTGACCGGCACCGGCAAGGGCTTCTGCGCCGGTGGCGACATCAAGGGCATGCAAGCACGCATGAGCGCTCCCGCCGGTTCCGTGGCGTTCAATGGCTGGAAGCGTCAGCAGCGGGTTCATCACGCGGTGTCGCTGCTGCACAACCTGCCCAAGCCGACCATCGCCGCAGTGAATGGCGCCGCGACGGGCTTGGGCTGCGACATGGCGTTGAGCTGCGATTTCATCGTGGCCTCCGAGCAGGCCAGCTTTGCGATGAGCTATATCGCTCGCGGCCTGATTCCGGATGGCGGCGGCTTGTATTTCCTGCCCCGTCGTGTCGGCCTGCCCAAGGCCAAGGAACTGATCTTCAGCGGACGCACGGTGGCGCCGGTGGAGGCCCAGCGGATCGGCATGATCGATCGCGTTGTCGACCACGAACATCTTCTCCCGACGGCCCACGATTGGGCGTTGCAACTCGCGGGGGGATCCGCCACGGCCCTGGCGTTGAGCAAGTCGATCCTGAACAACACCTTCGAGCTCACCCAGAGCCAGATCTTCGCCATGGGCAGCCAGGCCCAGGGCATTTGCTACACCTCCAGCGAGCATCACGAATCGGTTGCCGCCTTCCTTGCCGGCAAGGCCGAGCGGAGCTGAACCATGAACCAGATTGCACGCCTTCTCAGTCCCGCCAGCGTCGCGGTCATCGGCGCCTCGGGCGACGCTCGCAAAACCTCGGGCCGGCCCATCGCGTTCTTGCGCAAGCACGGTTTCCAGGGACGCTTGTATCCCGTCAATCCACGTTATGAAGATATCGACGGACTGCGCTGCTACCCCAGTATTGCCGAGCTGCCGGAAGTGCCGGACGTGGCGATCATTCTCCTAGGGCCGGCGCGCGCCAACCAGGCCGTCGCCGAGCTGGCGGCATTGGGATGCCCCGCAGCGATTGTGTTGGCCGGTGGCTATGGTGAAACTGGCACGACGGGTGCGTTGCGCCAGGACGAACTGAAAGCGGCCCGTGGGGCGATGAGGATCCTGGGCCCGAACACCATCGGCCTGGTCAACCTGACCGAGCGGGTCACGCTGTCGGCCAGCGGTGCGTTGGACATGGACGAGCTGCTGGTCGGCCGTGTAGCCGTCGTATCGCAAAGTGGCGGGATCTTGGGCGCACTGCTGTCCCGTGGCGTTGCTGCCGGAATCGGTTTTTCCAAGCTGATCTCCACCAGCAACGAGGTCGACCTGGATGTCGCCGACTTCGTCGATTACCTGGCCGACGATCCCGCGACCTCGGTCATTGCCCTTTATCTGGAGGGCTTGCGCGACAGTGAAAAATTTTCCCGTGCGGTGCGCAAGGCTCGCGCTGCCGGCAAGCCTGTCGTGGTCTTCAAAGTGGGACGCTCCCAAGCCGGTGCCCATGCGGCAGCTTCCCATACGGGGGCTATGGCCGGCTCCGATGCTCTGTACTGCGCCTATTTCCGTCAGCTTGGGGTGATTCGGGCCGAGACGTTTGCCGACCTGCTGGACATTCCCTTTGCCTTGGCCCGTGGCAGGGGCATGCGTGGCCGGCGGGTTGCCATTCTGACCTCGACCGGCGGCGCGGGCACCTTGATCGCCGACAGCCTCGGCGTCAGCGGTTTCGAAACCCCCACGCCCGGTGCGCAGACCGCGGCAAAACTGCGTGACCTGGATATTGGCGACCAGGCGGTCCTGGACCGCAACCCGATCGACTTGACCTTGGCGGGGCTGCAGCCGGAGCTGATGCGCGCGGCCATTGGCATCCTGCTCGACAGTCCGGATTTCGATGCGGTGATCAGCGTCGTGGGCTCTTCCGGTGTTGCTCAGCCCCACCTGATGGCCGATGCCATTCGCGACAGCCTGGCCAGCTCCGATAAACCGGTGCTGGCGTACATCAGCCCCCATGCTCCGGCTGCGGCCCGACGCATCAATGGCTCAGGTGGCGTGGCGTTCAGCGCGCCGGAAAGTTGCGCCAGCGCACTGAAGGCATTGGCGGCACAGGCCACATGGAACGAGCCATCCGATGAGCCAGGCACTGTGCAGGCCCGGCCTGAGGCTGCCCAGGACCTGCCAAGTGGTCCGCTCGATGAAGAGCGCAGCAAGCGCTTGTACGCCAGCTTCGGCATCCCGGTGACGCGGGAGCGGGTGGTTCGTGATAGGGAGCAAGCCGCTCAGGCCGCGCAGGAACTGGGCGGCCACGTCGCCCTCAAGGTCCTTTCCGAGCAGATTCCGCACAAGAGCGAAGTGGGCGGCGTGGCCTTGCATCTGGATGCCGGAAATATTGGCTCACGGCTGGATCGCATGCGTGCCGAGGTCAGCCGTCATGTGGGGTTCGAGCCGCCAACCTTTCTCGTCCAGGAAATGGTCACCGGCGGGCAGGAACTCATTCTCGGTTTTCACCGGGACCCGCAACTGGGCCCGGCGCTCCTGCTTGGAATGGGCGGGGTGACGGCGGAGTTGTTCCAGGACACCACCTTGCACTTGCTTCCGGTAAACCTCGAACAAGCCCGGCAGATGCTGCGCGAGTTGCGCACCTACCCGTTGCTGGACGGCTATCGCGGGATGCCCAAGGCCGACACCGAAGCTGCGGCGCACTGCATCGTCGCGTTCTCGGACATGGCCATGCAGTTGGGCGAGCGCCTGATTGAAGCCGAGATCAATCCGTTGCTGGTGCGTCCTGCCGGAAGCGGGGTGATGGCCTTGGACGGCTTGACGATCATGGCATGAGGGACAGCCGTTCCACTCTGTGGAACAGCTGTCTTTACCCTGGAAATCACGCTCGCATAATCAAAGAACGCTCATTTAAGACTCATAAAAACAAGCAGGTCTCTATGAACAGTCCCCATATTGCCATCCAGTCGCGCAGTTCCCCGATCAGCGCCACGGTCACCGCTCCGACGGTGGTTTCTTTCCGTGACGTGTCCAAGTCTTTCACAGTGAAAGGCGTTGCCAAGCAGGCGTCCCACAGCATCAACGTCGATATCCAGCAAGGTCAGTTGGTGACCATCATCGGCCCCTCCGGCTGCGGCAAGTCGACCTTGCTCAACATGGTCGCCGGGCTGTTTTGCCCCACCACCGGCGAGGTGCTGTACCGAGGCGAGGCCGTGCAAGGCGTTAACGGCCGCACCGGCTACATGACCCAGAGCGATCATCTGCTGCCATGGCGGGATGTGGCCGGCAATATCGCCGTTCCCTTGGAAATCCAGGGCGTGCCCAAGGCTAGGCGTGAAGCGCGTATCCGTGAGTTGCTGACCCTCGTTGGCCTCGATGGGCATGAAAAGGCCTACCCGAGCCAGCTCTCCGGTGGCATGCGCAAGCGCGCGGCCCTCGCTCGCTTGTTGGCGTACGACCCTGAGACGCTGTTGATGGACGAGCCGTTTGCCGCATTGGATGCGCAACTGCGGATCCGCATGCAGACCGAGCTGTTCAAGCTCAGCCGCCAGCTCAAGAAAACCGTGTTGTTCGTCACCCATGACCTGGACGAAGCCGTGGCCCTGGGCGATCGCTGCCTGGTCTTCTCCGGTCGGCCGGGCACGATTGTCCGCGATGTGCCGATTCCTTTGGGTGACGATCGCAACATCATCCAACTGCGCAAGAACCCGCGCTACCACCAGCTCTGTGGCGACCTCTGGGAAATCATCACGCCGGATCACGACGCCTAAAGGCCCAGTCTTGGAGAACCCCTGCACATGAATATCTTTCTCGGTCGTCTCGCCATCTTCGCTGCGATTTTTTTGTCCTGGCAGTTCGCTTCCGGTCCCTTGGTGGACCCGTTTTTCGTCAGCTCGCCATTGGAAATCGGCCGGCGCTTCATTGAGCTGGTCGTCAGTGGCCGACTGTTCGCCCACGGTTGGATCACTGTCGTGGAAACCTTGGTGGGCTTTTTCTTAGGTGCCCTGGCAGGTATCACGGTGGGCTTGATCCTGGGGCGCAACGCGCTGCTCGCCAAGCTGCTGGACCCCATCCTGACCTCCATCTACAGCTTGCCGAAAGTCGCCCTCGCGCCGCTATTCATCATGTGGTTCGGAATCGGCATCGAAATGAAGATCATCCTGACCGCCACCATCGTGTTCTTCCTGGTGTTCCTCAACACCTACAGCGGCGTCCGCGCGGTGGAGCGCGAGCAATTGGAAATCCTGCGCCTGATGGGCGCCAAGGAGCACCACCTGATCACCAAGGTCGTACTGCCATCGGCCATCCAGTGGGTGTTCACCGGCCTCAAGCTGTCGGTGCCCTATGCCCTGATCGGCGCCATCGTCGGTGAAATCATGGCCGCCAACCGCGGACTGGGCTACCTGTTGCAGGACGCAGCGGGGCAATTGGACACGGCCGGTGTATTCGCCGCGCTGATCGCCATCATCGCCTTGGCGCTGCTGCTCCAGGCGGCGGTTCGCGCATTGGAGACGTACCTGATGCCGTGGAAGAAAGAACAGGACGAGCGAGAAATCTCGGTCTGAGCAACACCATCACAACAACAAAAACAGAGGGTCGCATCATGTCTATCAAAGGTTGGATATCTGCTTTAGGACTCAGCGTCGTACTCAGTGCTGTCTCGTTCCAGGCGCAAGCTGCCGAGCCCGTAAAAGTCGCTTTGGGAACGGAAGGCTTCGTGCATATGCCGTTGTTCGTCGCACTCGACGGCGGCCTGTTTGAAAAACATGGCCTGGATGTCGAGCTGGTGAAATTCAAGGGTGGCGGTGCCGCGGCTTCGGGCCTTGCCAGCCGATCAGTCGAGTTCTGCTCATGCGCCATCCAGAATGCGATCAATGCCAAGATCAAGGGCGCCGACATCACGCTGTTGGGGCGCATGGTCGGTCAATACGCCAGCAACGTCGTCATTCGCCAAGAGGTGGCTGATCGGCTCGGCCTGGACGCCAACTCCACCGTCGAGCAACGCCTGGCCGCTTTCAAGGGCCTGCGCCTGGCGGTGAGCGGGGCCGGTGGCAGTGCCGATTTCCTGGTGCGTTTTCTCGGTCAGCAGGCTCACCTGCAGTCGGAAAAAGACTTCACGCTGCTTTACCTCAATAACGGCGCGGCCATGCTGGCGGCGTTCGCCCAAGGCAAGATCGATGGCTTTGCCCTGTCATCGCCGGCTTCGGACAGTGCGGTCATCGAGCAGAATGGCTTCACCCTGCTGGACATGTCCGAAGGCATGGTCGCCGAGCTGGATGGGTATCCTTCGATCGCCCTCAGCGCTCGCCGGCAATGGGCCGAGGACAACCCAGCAATCGTGAAGGCCTTCCTCGCGGCCCTGGGCGATGCAACGAAGCTCATCAATGAACAGCCGCAGCAAGCCATGAAAGCCGTGCGCAGCCGTTTCGACGGGGTGAATGACAAGGTCTATGCCGCCGCCTGGCAAAGCAATCGCAAGTCATTCCCGCAGACTCCGTACCTGACGGACACCGATGTCGAGCGTGCAATCAAGTTCCTGGGCACCGTCCAGAACGAAAAGATCCCGGGCAAGGCCCAGGACTACCTGACCCAGGTGCGCTGAAGCGCGTTTGAACTCCAACCGGCCGGCGCGTCAAGAAGCACATTGGCAGAGCTCGGCTTCCTCTCGGTAAGCAGTCATGAAATCGATGAAAACAATGCCGCTCTGTGCGGCAGGGGTGGGTTTTGCCGTGTATCTGCCGGTGGCAGGTGCCGAAGGGTTCTTTGAAGACAGCAAGGCCTCTGTGGAAATGCGCAATTTCTACATGAGCCGGGATTTTCGCGAAGGCGCGGGCCAGTCAAGACGCCAGGAGTGGGCCCAGGGTTTTATCCTGCGCTATGAGTCCGGCTTCACCCCTGGTGTCTTCGGGGTCGGTGTCGATGCGATCGGCATGCTGGGCATCAAGCTCGATTCCGGGCCAGGGCGTTCCGGCACGGGGCTGCTGCCGGTCCAGGACGATGGAGATGTCCCGGACCGTTATTCCAAGGCGGGCGGCACCCTCAAGGTCAAGGTCTCGGACAGCCAGTTGCGGGTCGGGACCCTGTTGCCGAAATGGCCAACCCTGGTCGCCAACAACGGGCGTCTGCTGCCGCAGACCTTCGAGGGGGCCCAGGTACAGGTCAATGAGTGGAAGCCTCTTGAACTCACCGCGGCACAGATCAAGGGTACGGTGTACAGGGACCAGTCGGGCTCGACCGGTCTTGAGCTGAACAATAAGAACCGCCGCTTCAGCGGCCCCCTCGACGGGGGCGATTTCAACCTCCTCGGCGGGGCCTTTCACGCCAGTGAGACGACCGACCTGATTGCCCAGTACGCCGTCCTCGAAGACGTCTACAAACAGCGCTTCCTGGGCCTGACCGACCGCAGGAAAGGCGACTGGGGCGCCTTCACCAGCGATGTGCGCTTTTTCGACAGTGACAGCGACGGTCAGGCACGAGGCGGGCACATCGACAACCGCGCCTTCAGCGCCTTGGGCACTTACAGGCTGAAAGGTCATTCGTTTGGGCTGGGCTACCAGAAGATGTCCGGGGACTCCGCGTTTCCCTATGTGGCTGGCGCCGACCCTTACCTCGTGAACTTCGTCCAGGTGGGCGACTTTGCCGAGAAGGACGAGCGCTCTTGGCAGGCTCGTTATGACTTCGACCTCGGCACGGTCGGCGTGCCGGGGCTGAGCTTCATGACGCGTTATGTGCGCGGCAGCCGGGCCGACGTCGCGGGCGCGGATTCCGATGGTGAACGCGAGCTCGACGTCGAACTGCAATACGTGGTGCAGAGCGGTTCGATGAAAGGCATGAGCATGCGGGTTCGCAGCGCCACCTATAGAGCGGACTTCGCCCGGGACGCTGACGATGTACGTGTGATCGTCAGCTACCCACTGTCGCTTCTGTAATCCAAGCCATTCAACGGGAGGTAACCGATGCACGCCACTGTAGTGCTCCAACGTGAAGGTGATATCGGCCAGGTCATCATCGACAATCCACCGATCAATGCCCTGTCGCAGGAGGTTCGGGAGCAGTTGCTCAAAAGACTGCAAGAAGCGTTGAGCGACAGCGCCATCAAGGCGATTGTCATTGCGTGCCAGGGCCGGACGTTTGTCGCCGGTGCCGATCTCAAGGAGTTTGACCTGCCCCTGCGGGCCCCTCATCTCCCTGATGTGTTGGCCGCGATTGAACAGGCGTCGAAACCTGTCGTTGCGGCGCTGCATGGCTCGGCGTTCGGTGGTGGGTTCGAACTGGCCCTGGCCTGCCATTACCGAGTGGCCGCAGTTGATGTGCAGTTCGCCTTGCCGGAAGTCAGCCTGGGCCTGATACCCGGAGCGGGGGGTACGCAGCGCTTGCCTCGGTTGTGCGGCATGGAGGTAGCGCTGGCGATGGTGCTGGAGGGCGAACGTATCGGTGCGGAACAGGCGTTGTCGATCGGTTTGTTGGATCGGTTGAGCGACACCTCGGTGCTGGCGTGTGCCAGCGACTTCGCCAGGGAGGTCATGGACAAGCCCGTCCCTCGGGTCTGCGACCTGTCGGTCGCGCCGTTCGACCCGCAGCTTATCCACGAACGCGCCCAGGCGATCATTCGCAAGGCAGCGGGTCAGGAAGCGCCCAGCATCGCCCTACAAGCACTGCAAGGTGCCTGGCAGCTTCCCTTCGCCGAAGGGATGGCGAACGAGCGTGAGCGCTTCATCGCTCGTCGCCATGGCGAGCAGGCCAGGGCATTGCGGCACGTGTTCTTCGCCGAACGGGACCTGGCCTCCCGATGTCGCGCATTGGCCAGGCAAGCGCCCACTCGCCCCATCGACCTCGTTGCGGTGATCGGTGCCGGCACCATGGGCAGCGGCATTGCGCTGTGCCTGGCCAATGCCGGAATCGCCACACGCCTGATCGACACGCAACCCGAGGCTTTGGCGCGTGGCCGCGCGACCATCGACCACTACTTCACCAGCGCCGTGGAAAAAGGTCGGCTAGATACCGACGAAGCCGCCCGACGTGCCCCCCTGATCGAGTTCGACTCAAGCATCGAAGGCGTTGCCAGCGCCGATCTGATTATCGAAGCCGTGTTCGAGGACCTCGCCGTCAAGCAGGCCGTGTTCAGGCAGCTGGACCACTTCGCCAAGTCGGGCGCCATCCTCGCGACGAATACCTCGTACCTCGATATCGAGGCCATTGCTGCCGTGACCACCCGCCCGGGCGATGTCATCGGCATGCACTTCTTCAGCCCGGCGCACGTCATGAAGCTGCTAGAGGTGGTCAGGACACCCCAGGTCCAACCGGAGGTCCTGGCAACGGTGCTGCAATTGGGCGCACGGCTGGGCAAGACCGCTGTCGCGGTGGGCAATTGCTATGGTTTTGTCGGCAACCGTCTATTGGCCGTTCGCGAGCGCGAGGCGGGTTTCCTGCTGGAGGAGGGGGCGGCTCCAGAAGATGTGGACCGGGTCATCCGGCAGTTCGGTTTCCCGATGGGGCCCTTCGAACTGCGTGATCTGGCGGGCGTGGATATCGCTTGGCGAAACCGACAGGGCCGGGCCGATCTATTGAGCGCATCGGAACGCCGTTGCAACTGGATCGAACAGCTTCATGAGGCGGGGCGTCTCGGACAGAAAACAGCGGCCGGTTACTATCGATACGAGGAAGGCCAGCGCCGGGGCCTGCCGGACCCGTATGTGGCCAGGATGCTCGTGGCTCATCGACAGAACCGGGGCATCGAGCCGCGTGCAATTGACGATGAGGAAATCCTCAATAGGTGCCTGTTCGCCATGGTCAATGAGGCCGCGCACCTGCTGGAGCAAGGCATCGTGGACAGCCCCAATGACATCGACCTCGTCTGGATTCACGGCTACGGCTTCCCCCGTTACCGGGGCGGGCTTCTTTACCATGCCGACCGAATTGGCTTGCCAGGGATCGTCGAGGCGCTTTCCGGCTGGACGGCCTTACTTCCTGAGCGAGGGCTGCGGGTGGCTCCGCTGCTTCGGACGATGGCAGCGCAGGGGGCGTCGTTCATTCGGTCATGATGCCCGCAACACGGCTCTGGCACTTCGTTGGAAAGGCAACCTGCCGATACTCGGAATCGGCAGGTCGGCTTTGCCGCTCAAACCTCAGTAAGGATTGCAGTACTGTGCGACAGCCCTGGCCTGGTCGACGTAAGGACGTGCCGGCTCAAGGTTCCACTCGGGCTTGTTCCTGACGGGTTTGCCATCGAAGGTGGCCGCCAGATGACACACTAGTTGCCGGCGGATGGATCCGCCATAGACGCTGTACTGCCGCCATTGCCCGTCGTCTTTGTGCTTGTTGTACAGCTCGGCAAACATCCTGTCGGTCTGGTCATCCTTGATCGCACGGCCGCAGGCCGTGGGCACGACCTGGAGCGACCAGGTATCGGGCCCAAGCTTGGGATCAGGGCGGCGGACCCAAGTGCTGGATTCGATGTAGCGTTCACAGAATTGTTGCGTGGGCGGCGTGGTTCGGGTGCAGGAGAACGTGGCCTTGCTGCCCGGCGTCCTGGGGAAGTCGATCTTGATGATGTTGCGATCCTTGCCGGTCTTGTCTTTGTAGTCCCGTTGGTTGGCCAGGGCATCGTTCAAGCCCCGTTGATCGCTGTAGAAAAACGCCAGGATCGGCAATGCATCGTCTTTCGGGTTCCCCAGGCGCAGTTCGGTCTGGGTTTGAAATTCGCGGGTATTGATGACTTGCCGGGCGCCCATGAAGTTTCGAAACGCGTCGACCCGTTCCCGGCTGCTCATGGGGTTGCGCATATTGAATCCACATTGCAACTGGTCTTGCTTCCTGTCGTTGTTGAACCGGGTGAAATGCGCGACCCAGGCATTGGCGTTGAGGATAGGCGGCGCCATGGCCTGGCAGACAGCCTCTGTCTGGGCGGTGTTTTTGTTGTTGCCGCAGCCTCGGTCATCGCGAAAGTCGGTCCAGGCATCGTTCGGAAATGCGCAGTAGATGTGCACCGGGGTTTCCGGTTCGCGTACCTGGTCGATCGGTGTGATGATGTAGCCGTTCTGGGTGCTCATGCCAGGATCTTCATAGCTGATGCCATCGACCCGCATCCAGGAGGCGGCAAAGGTACCCAGTTCCTTCGCTTTCGGGCTCGGGTTCCAGACATCCCATTTCTCGCCCTTCGCCGGGTTGGCGCGGTGAGTGCCCCTGATCAGCAACCCCGAACAATCCGAGGCCGGGTCCTGCCGGCAACTGTCGACGGTGTTGTTGTACAAACCTTCCACCCGTTTCAGCGTCTCTTCGCACGACTCGGCATTGGCCGCTGTCGTTTGCCAGAACAACGGGAGGACGAGCAATGGCGTGATCCTTTTCAAACGTGTCTTCATGACATGACTTCCTTGTGTTGGAGCCGGTAGCCGGCGCGGCATTCCATGCCGGGAAAGGGAAACCGCAGGGTTCGTGGTGCCGGCCGGCGGGTTTCATTGAGCTTGTCGCGGGCATTGGCAGTGTTATGGGCGAGGGCGACTCAACGCGAGAGCGAATGGCAACCAGCCGCCGCATCGAGTTCCTGGTGCGCGTCCTTGAGGATGTTGTAGTTGGGGTTGATGCGGGGCTTCAGCGGATCATGCGGCGACTGGGCAGCTACCGTATGGAATGCCAGGGGCAGGTTAAAAAACGCACGAGCAGTTGCGCGCATGTCGACACTCCTTGTCGAACGAGATGGGTGAGTTTCAAGGTAGTCAACCGATTCCCACAGGTCAAATCAGCGCTTTTTCTTCAGGTGGTACCGGCCTGACGCTCCTCATTGCTCAAGCATCAATGTGCGCCAGACTCTGCGGCGCCGATACGCTTTCACTCATCGGCCATTCCCGAGTGGATCTTGATGACGACCTTACCCTTCGATCGTCCTTGTTCGACATAGCTCAGGGCATCGGCTGTCGCGTCGAAGGGGAAGGATCGGTCAAGCACCGGCTTGATGCTGCCGGACTCGACGAGGGTGGTGATCTCCCGCAGCTGAGGACCATTGGCACGCATGTACACGAAGGCGTAGCTCACTCCCTTTCGGTGGGCCTTGCGGCGTATACCGCTGCTCAACAGGCCCATGATCAGTCTCAGCACCCAGGAAAGTCCCTGGGCCTGGGCGAACTGTGGGGTGGGGGGGCCGGAGATGGAAATGAGTTGGCCGCCTGGTTTCAGGATCTTCAGCGATTTCTCCAGCTCATCGGCGCCCAGGCTGTTCAACACGATGTCATAGTCCTGCAGGACGCTGGCGAAATCCTGCTGCTTGTAATCGATGACAACGTCTGCGCCCAGGGCTTTGACCCACGGCACATTGGGGGTGCTGGTGCTGGTCGCAACGAAGGCGCCGAGGTGCTTGGCAAGCTGGATGGCGACGGTGCCGACGCCACCTGAACCGGCCTGGATGAAGACCTTTTGGCCTTTCTTCAGCCGAGCGGTTTCAACCAGTACCTGCCAGGCGGTCAGGGCGACCAAGGGCAGGGCGGCGGCTTCTTCCATGCTGATGTTTGCCGGTTTCACGGCCAGGGCATTTTCGTTCACTGAAATCTGCTCGGCGAAGGTGCCGATGTGCCCGTCCGGGGCGCGGGCATAGACTTCATCGCCCGGCTTGAATTGCTCGACACGGGATCCCACGCGGACCACGACCCCGGCCAAGTCATGACCCAATGCCAAGGGAAAGGAGTAGGGCAGGATCAGCTTGAATTCGCCTTTGCTGATCTTTGAATCCAGCAAGTTGACGCTGGCAGCCTGCACGCGGACCAGAACGTCGTGGTCACCCACGTCAGGGGCCGGTAGCTCGCCGATACGACCACTGTGCTTGCCGTAGCGGTCGATT
Organism: Pseudomonas sp. NFACC46-3; assembly: GCF_900114515.1. Classification (NCBI taxonomy): domain Bacteria; kingdom Pseudomonadati; phylum Pseudomonadota; class Gammaproteobacteria; order Pseudomonadales; family Pseudomonadaceae; genus Pseudomonas; species Pseudomonas sp. NFACC46-3. Next base: position 267,051 of record NZ_FOTH01000001.1, on the reverse strand, counting down.
AAAAATGCTTTCATGGTGCTTTGCTCTCATAAGGGATGCAGTGCAGTGATCATTTGGCCCGGCATCCGGAAATACCGGCGCTGTCCTTCGCGCCGGCACCTGCTAAACGATGATCACGCCGGGTCTTGATAGCGTTCGGCGACATGGGACTGCCGGATTTGCCCGAGCAGGCCTTGACGTGCGGCCTGCAAGGCATCCCAGCGTGCTTCTTCATGCAAGGGCGGGATGGTCACCGGCTCGCGACGATCAAAACCAACCAGTGCGGCATCGACCAGGTCACCGACTTCCATGATTTCATTCAGGGTGTTGATATCGATACCCGCGCGTTCCCAGATCTCAGTGCGGGTGGCCGCTGGCAGGACGGCTTGTACGTAGACGCCTTTCGGAGAGAGTTCCAGGCTGAGTCCCTGGGAGAGAAACAGCACGAACGCCTTGGTCGCGCCGTAGACCGACATACCGAACTCCGGTGCCAGGCCAACGACGGAGCCGATGTTGATGATCGCGCCGTCACCCGCTTCCACCAGGCGTGGGGCGATGGCGCTGGCCAGCCGGACCAGCGCGGTGGTATTGAGCGACACGAGGTGCGCGACACTGTCGGTCGACTGTTCGATGAAGGTCCCGGATTGGGCGGCGCCGGCGTTATTGACCAGGATGCCGATGTTGGCGTCGTCGCGCAGCCGGGCTTCGACGGTTGTCAGGTCGCCGAGCTGGGTCAGGTCGGCCTGGAGAATATCGACGGCAACGTTGTGTTCGCTGCGCAGCTTGGCGGCCAGCGCTTCCAGGCGCGCGCTGTCTCGGGCCACCAGGACGAGATCGTGTCCACGTTGCGCAAAGCGTTGGGCATAGACAGCGCCAATACCGGTGGAGGCGCCTGTGATGAGAACAGTTGTGCGAGTGTCCATGGAGATTCTCTTCTGCAAGGTATCGATGAGCGAGTTGCGCGCTGTTGTTCAGGCGCGCGGTCGGGTCTGGCCAGTGTTACTGCGCGCTGGATTCAGCGAGCGTTGGATAGTCGATGTAGCCCGTCGCACCACCACCGTAGAGGGTAGCGGGATTGAATGCCGACAAAGGCGAACCGGTTCTGAGCCGCTCCACCAGGTCCGGATTGCCGATGAACGGCCGGCCGAAGGCGATCAGGTCAGCCTTGTCTTCGATGAGTCGTGAGGTCGCCAGGTCCAGGTCGTAGCCGTTGTTGGCGATGTAGGTGTTTTTGAAGCGCTGGCGCAAGGCACCAAAGTCGAAGGGCGCAACGTCGCGCGGCCCACCGGTCGCGCCTTCGACCACATGCAGGTACACGATGTCGAGGGTGTTGAGCTGGTCGATCAGGTAGTCGAACTGGGCCTGTGGCGCGCTGCTGGACACACCATTGGCCGGCGAGACCGGCGAGATGCGCAGGCCGGTGCGGCTGGCGCCGACTTCGTCCACCACTGCCGCCGTCACTTCCAGCAGCAGGCGAGCACGATTTTCAATCGAGCCGCCGTAGGCATCGGTGCGCATGTTGGCGCCGTCCTTGATGAACTGGTCCAACAGGTAGCCGTTCGCACCGTGGATCTCTACGCCGTCAAATCCCGCGGCGATGGCGTTCGCCGCCGCCTGGCGAAAATCGTTGACGATCCCGGGCAACTCGCTGATGTCCAGCGCTCGCGGTTCGGAAACGTCTTCGAAACGGTTGTTGACGAATACCTTGGTCGCCGGACGCAGAGCAGAGGGGGCCACTGGCGCTGCACCATTCGCTTGCAGGTCGACGTGGGAAACGCGGCCGACATGCCACAGTTGCAGGAAAATCCGCCCGCCTTTGGCATGCACGGCATCGGTGACCGTGCGCCAGCCGTCGATCTGGGCCTGGGTGTAGATCCCGGGGGTGTCCTGATAGCCCTGGCCTTGCTGGGAGATCTGCGACGCCTCGGAGATCAACAGGCCTGCCGACGCTCTCTGGCTGTAGTAAGTGGCAGCGAACTCGCTGGGCACAAAACCTTGCCCCGCACGGTTACGTGTCAGCGGCGCCAGGACCACTCGGTTGGAAAGCGTGAGATCACCCAACGTGTAGGGTGTGAACAGGATCTGGTCGGTCATGGCGTCTTGTTTCCGTAGGTTTGGATAAAGGGGAGCGCGTGCAACCTGGCGAGGTGAGCGCGCTTTTCATTAGGATGATGATCGAAATCTAAGCTGTCAACGAATTTGATTATGCTCGACATCTATGTATGATGTGGGCATGAATTTCGAGCAGCACGAGGGAGTGAAAAATGAGGGTGACCAAGGCCCAGGCCCAGGCAAATCGGGAGCACATCGTCGAGACGGCCTCTGTTTTGTTTCGCGAGCGAGGCTTTGACGGCGTGGGTGTGGCGGACTTGATGGCGGCCGCCGGCTTCACCCATGGCGGGTTCTACAAGCATTTCGGCTCCAAGGCCGACCTGATGGCCGAAGCGGCGGCGAATAGCCTTGCGCAGTCGCTGACCGACAATGCAGGCATCGACGTAGCTGGTTTCGTCGATCTTTACGTGTCCAGGGACCACCGTGACGGCCGGGGTAGCGGTTGCACCATGGCGGCACTGTGTGGCGACGCTGCCCGTCAATCGCCCGAGCTGAAGGCTACCTTTGCCAACGGCATCGAAGACATGCTGGCCGCGCTCGAAAGCCGGTACGAGGCCGGGCAAGACGCGCCGCAGGAAGCGATCAGGGCAAAAATGCTCGACATGTTGGCGCATGCCGTCGGTGCGATCGTGTTGTCACGGGCCTGCCCGGACGATTCCGCGCTGGCCGATGAAATCCTCGAGGTGTGCCGCGCCCGGATCATCGCGGCGCTGCCGTCGTCGCCCGCGAAGCAGCCTTAGTGATCAGAATGCTGTTCACTTAAGAAAAACGGTGCGCCCGTGGTGAGGGAGCTTGCTCCCGCTGGGCTGCGAAGCGGCCCTTTTTTGTGAGTGCTTTGCACTCAAGCGGGAGCAAGCTCCCTCGCCACGGGTTTGTCGGCGGTCTTATAGCGACGCCCTGACCACCAGGGGGCAATCCACCGGCTGGGCGCCCGATACCTCGAGGTTCTCGATCAGGTGCCGGGCCGCCTGGCGCCCGATCTCGTAGTACGGCAGTTGTACCGTGGTCAGTGGCGGCATGAACAGTTCGGCGATGCCGATCATGTTGTCATAGCCGAGCACTGCGACATCGTCGGGAATTTTCAGGCCGCGCCCCAGCAACAACTGATAGGCGCAAAAGGCAATGCGGTCGTTGCCGCAGACCAGGATGTCGAATTGCGGACGGCCGTCAACGATATGCCGGTCGAGAATGGCGGCGGTTTCATCATAGGCGTCGTGATCGGAAAGGTCGTACTGCAGGAGTGCTTCAGGTGCCAGCCCGACAGCCTGACAGGCGCGTTTCAGGCCTTGTTGACGCAGGCCCCAGGCAAGACTCTTCCTCGGCAAATTGATACACAGCGGGCGCCGATAGCCTTGGCTCAACGCATGCTGCATGGCTCGATGCTGCCCGGCTTCATCATCCGGCACATAACTGACCAAGTGGCTGTCATCGGCCAGGCAATTGGCGAGCACCAGCGGTTTGCTCTTGAGCCGTTCGGGAATGCTCACCTGGCGCAATCCCATGGCACTGAAGATCAACCCGTCGGGGCGGTGCGACAGCATCAGGTCGATGTTCTGGTCGGTGGGCGGGTTGCTCAACAGGTTAAGGATGAAGACGTTCCAGCCTGCCTGCTGCGCGGTCTGTTCGATGGACAGCAGCAACTCGACGGCAAACGGCGTGGTCGCGGTGTCCAGTGCGAACACACCGATGGTGCGCGCCTGCAGGTTGTCGCCGCGCATCCTGCGCGCCGACAGGCTCGGTACGAATTGCAGTTCATCAATGGCGCGACGTACCCGCTGAAGGGTTTCGGGGCTCAGTTTTTCCGGCGTGTTGAGCGCGCGCGAAACCGTCATCAGGGATACGCCGGCCAGCTGTGCAACGTCTTTCACGGAAGTCATGCGAAGTGCGGCCAGTCAGGTTGACGCAGAATCATGACACAGGCCCTGGGCTTCTCGCGACTCGAATGACAGTACTCACAGCCAACCCGAGTCCAGCGGCCACGCCTTGGGAATGGCGACGCGCCCGCCAGTCCCGTTCGCCAATAGTTTCACTCCGAGGCTGTCGGGTCGCGGATAGAGGCGGCTGCTGAAGCTGAAGCGGCCGTTTTCCTCGAACACCTCGATGGACGAGCGATCGAGAAATACCCGCAGGTGCAGTTGTGTTTGCGAAGGCTCGATCGACACGCTGCGCTGACCGCTCACTTGCGCACCCGAGCGGCTGCGATCGAGTACCAGGCGTTGCAGTGACGCGTCGTAATAAAGCAGGGTTTGTTCCTGCTCATCGGCACTGCAGCGCAAGGCGATGCCCAGGTGGCCTTCGGTGCAGTCGAGCAGATCCAGATGCACATGGATTTCGAGCCTGTCGCCCTTCACTTGTGGCACCCAACGGCTGCCCGATTCGCCCCACGGCGCGACGCTCGGCAGCGGCGCCTGGCGCAGCGCGGTCAGTTCCCGTGCCGGAAACACGCCAAGGCGATCGCCGTGCAGTTCAAGCTCGCGAGGCAAACCGAGCATGCCGCACCAGTGATGGGCCTGGCTCGGCATCGGGCTTTCCCACATGTCCAGCCAAGCCCACACCAGGCGCCGACCATCGGCGGTCTCCAAGGTTTGCGCGGCATAGAAATCGTGACCGTTATCCAGTTCGATGAACGGCCCGCCGGTGAAGTGCCATTCGCTGTCGAGCCGGCCAATGCGATAACCGGTCTGGTACTTGTTGAGGCGTTCGTAACCTTCGGGTTTCATCCCCTGGGGGGAGTAAAGCAGCACGTCACACCCGTTGAGGCGAAACAGGTCCGGACATTCCCACATGTAGCCATCGCCCTCATTGCCACTGGACACGTAGTCGAGGAAGTCCCAGGTGTGCAGGTCGGTGGAGCGGTACAGCGGCAGCAGCGGCTTGTCGCCCAGGCGCGCGCCGGCAATCAGGTACCAATAGCCATCCTCCCGCCAGACCTTGGGGTCGCGAAAGTGCATGATCGTTTCTTGCGGCGCGTTCTCGATGACGGCGCCATGCTTGACGAACCGGATGCCGTCGTCACTGGTGGCCAGGCACTGGACCTGGCGGATAAAGCGTTCGTCGCCCACTTCTCCCAGCCAGGTGTGCCCGGTGTAGATCAGCGCCAAGGTGTCGCCACACACCACCGCGCTACCGGAAAAACAGCCGTGGCGGTCGAAATCATCGCCTGGCGCCAGGGCGAGGGGCAGATGCTGCCAATGGACCAGGTCGGTGCTCTTGGCGTGCCCCCAATACATCGGACCCCATTTGGCATCGAAAGGGTGGTGTTGGTAGAACACGTGATACTCGCCACGGAAAAACACCACCCCGTTAGGGTCGTTCATCCAGCCTGCGACAGGCGCCAGATGATAGGCCGGTCGATAATCGCCGATGAGACGAGACTGACCTTCACTCAGCGCCTGCTGCGCATGTTCAAGGGGGGAGGGCATGGGGGCGTTCATGGCATTCACAGACACAGTCATAGGGCGCCTGCTTTTGGCGAGCGCTGCGGGACGTCCTCCGGGAGGACTTCAATAACAGCAGGATGGCGCCTCAAGGCCGTGCCATCCGCGTCGAACAGATGCACGCTGCCGAACGCCAGTTGCAGTTCAACCCGATCGCCCACTCGCCATCCGGCGTTGACTTCGCAGCGACAGATCAAGGGTTCATCCTCGCCTGACTCCAGGTGCACGTAGGTTTCGCTGCCCAGGTATTCGACCCCGACCACGCGGACCCCGGCGCTGCCTTGCGCCGCTTTGAGCGACATGTGTTCCGGGCGAATCCCCAGGGTCAGCGGACTGCCCACCGCCAGGTGGGCGCTGTCGAAGGGAAGGGGCGTCATGCCCAATAAAGGGCTGTCGATCTGGCTGGTTTCACCTGGGGAGTGCAGGCGCGCCGGCAGAAAGTTCATCTTGGGCGAACCGAGGAAACCGGCGACAAAGCGGCTGGCCGGGTGCTCATAGAGTTCGCGTGGCGAGCCGACCTGCTCGATGCGGCCGCCATTGAGCACGACAATCTTGTCGGCCAGGGTCATCGCTTCAACCTGGTCGTGGGTCACGTAGATCATGGTCGAGCCCAGTCGCCCATGCAGCCGAGCGATTTCGTTGCGCATCTGCACGCGCAGAGAGGCGTCGAGGTTGGACAGTGGCTCGTCGAACAACAGGATGTCCGGTTCCCGCGCCATGGCCCGGCCCATGGCCACTCGCTGGCGCTGTCCACCCGACAGTTCCCGTGGCTTGCGCTGCAGCAGTTTATCCAACTGCAGGATTTGCGCGGTTTTCAGCACTCGCTCGCGCAGGCTGGCCTTTTCGGTCTTGGCCAGTTTGAGGCCAAAGCTGATGTTGTCGTAGACGCTCATGTGCGGGTACAGCGCATAGGACTGGAACACCATGCCGACGCCACGCTCGCGCGGTTCCAGGTCATTGACCCGGCGTCCGTCGATCAGCAGGTCGCCGTCACAGATCGAATCCAGCCCGGCGATCAGCCGCAGCAAGGTCGACTTTCCGCAGCCCGAAGGGCCGACGAAAACCACGAATTCACCCGCCGAGATTTCCAGGCTGACGTCGCGAAGAATGCGTGCGCCGCCCAATTGTTTGTTCACGTTGTCCAGCTTCAACTTGATCACGATGCTGTTCCTTTCTTGTCTGTGTTGGGCCTCAACCCTTTAACGCACCGGCAGTGAGGCCGGAAACGATGCGGCGCTGGAAGATCAGCACCAGAATCACCAATGGGACCGTGACCAGCACCGACGCCGCCATCAACAAGCCCCAAGGCAATTCATGAGGGCTGCCGCCGGAAATCAGCGCGATGGCGACCGGGACCGTGCGTTGCGAGTCGGTCAGGGTGAAGGTCAGGGCAAACAGGAATTCGTTCCAGGCGGCGATGAAGGCCAGAAGCCCCGTGGTGACCAATGCCGGCCAGAGCAACGGCAACAGCACGCGGGTCAGCGTGACCCAGGGTGACGCACCGTCCATGATCGCGGCCTCTTCCAGCTCATGAGGCAGTTGTCCCATAAAGGTGGTCAGCACCCAGACGGTGAAGGGCAAAGTGAAGATCGTGTAGCTCAGGATCAACGCCCAGGACGTGTTGTACAGGCCCAGGGCACGTATCACTTCGAACAATCCCGACAGCACCGCGACTTGTGGAAACATCGAGACGCCCAGGACCATCATCAACACCACGCCGCGTCCGCGAAACTTCACCCGGCCCAGGGCATAGGCGGCGGTCAGGCTGAGGAGCAACGCCAGCGCGACCACGCACAGCGCAACCACCAGCGAGTTGCCGATGGCCCGCAGGAACGAGGCCTGGCCCAGCACGGCGGCATAGTTGGAGAAGTCGGGGTTGTCGATCCAGTAGCTCACCTGGAACAAGGCGCTGGACGGCTTCAGCGACGTCACGATGGCGTAGTAGAACGGGAAGACCGCGTACAGCAGCAAGATCCCGATCAGGCACCAGAACCCGGCGCGCAGCAGGGCCTTTTTCAGCAGGCGCGGGCTCATGAACGAACCTCCAGCTGACGGCGTCCGAGGTACAGGTACGCCATGGCGATTACCGCCACGACCAGAAACAGCAAGGTCGAAGCGGCGCTGCCGTAACCGACGTCCTGGAATTCCACCAGGTGCTGACGGGCATAGACCGACATGCTCATGGTGCTCGATGAGTTCGAGGTCAGCACATAGATGACATCGAACACCCGCAAGGAATCGAGGATGCGAAAGATCGCCGCCACCAGCAATGCCGGCATCAGCAGTGGCAGGGTGACCCACCAGAACACTTTCACCGGGTGAATGCCATCGACCCTGGCGGCTTCGTAGCAGTCGCTGGGCAACATCTGCAAGGCCGCCAACATCAGCAGCGTGACGAAAGGCACGGTCTTCCAGACATCGACGATGATCACTGCCCACATCGACAGGTCCGCGTCGGCTGTCCAGGCCAGGGGCGCATCGATCAGGCCGAGGCCGAGCATCAGGTGATTGATGATGCCGAACTGGTCGTTGAGCATCCATGACCAGATTTTCGCCGAGACGATGGTCGGGATCGCCCAGGGAATCAGGATCAACGCCCGCACCAGCGCGCGTCCAGTGAACTTGACGTTCAGCAGCAACGCCACCATCAGCCCCAGTACGATTTCCAATCCCACTGACACCACGGTGAAATGCAGGGTGTTGCGCACCGCGTTCCACCACTGCGGATCGACCAGGATGCCGGACCAGCCCGCGCTGCTGTGAAACAGATAATTGCTCAAGCCGACAAAGGTTGCATCGCCCGTGTCGGCCAGGCTGGCGTCGGTCAAGCTGAACCAGAATGTGCGCAGCAGCGGCCAGGCCGCCACCAGGGCCAGGCATAGCAACATCGGGCTCAGGAACAGCCAGGCGGCGCGAACGCGACGGCGTTGTACCGGCGTTTCCCGATTGAGCAGGTACTCGTCGTCGCCGGGGGCGAGTGTAGTGGAGACAGACATGGTGATTTCCTTCCTTGTGGCTTACCAGTTCCGGCGTTTGATGCGCGTGAGTTCGCTTTCCAGTTCGGCCAACGCCTGATCGACCGGCCGTTCGTCTGCCAGCACGCCGTGCACTTGATCGAAGAAAGCATTGGAGACCCGTGGATAGCGGTCGGCGGTGATTGAAGCAGGGCGCATGACCCCATCATTGAGGATGCTGCGCAGTTGGCTGTAGTACGGCATGGCCGCGAGCAACTCGGGATCCTGGTATAGCGACTCGATCACCGGGTTGTAGGCACCCACCAGGGCGCGGTGTTTCTGTTGTTGGGCGCTGCTCAGGTAGCTCACCAGTTCTGCGGCGAGCTTGGGGTTGGCGCTGTAGCGCGACACTGCCAGGCCCCAGCCGCCGAGGGTGGACGCATGGGTGCCCGTCTCGCCGCCGCGGGGCAGGGGAGCGACGCCGACCTTGTCCTTCACGACGCTGTCCTGGCTTTGCACCAGGGCCCAGACATAAGGCCAGTTACGCATGAACAACGCATTGCCCGACTGGAAGACGCCGCGTCCTTCTTCCTCGGTGTAATTGAGTACGCCACGCGGGGAGATGTCTCCCACCCAGCTTTTGGCCAGGGTCAATGCGGCCCTTGAGGCCTGGCTGTTGACCACGATGTCGCCTTGCTGATTGACCAGCCCGCCTTGCGGCTGGCTGCTGATCCATTCCAGTGCGTTACACGTCAGGCCTTCGTAGGCGCGCCCTTGGAATACATAACCCCAGGCATTGGCGTTCCCGGCATCGCGTTCGGCCTGTTGGACAGCCCTGGCAGTCGTGGTCATTTCTTCCCAGGTCTGGGGCACGGGCTTGTTGTACTTCTCGAGCAGGTCCTTGCGGTAATACAGCAGCCCCGAGTCCGTGAACCACGGCATGGTCACCAGGCGCCCGTTCACCGTAGCGTTGTCCACCTGGGCCTGGAAGTAACCCTGGGTCGCGTTGGCAGGAAGCACTTCGCGCAGGTCCATCAAGTGCTTGGCCAACATTCCCGGCCACACCATGTCGATCTGGATGATGTCGATGTCGCTGGATTGCGCACTGAGGATCTGTTGGTAGAACGACAACCGCTCGGTCGCCGAGTTAGGCGTGGAAACCACTTCGACGCTGTTGCCGGTCTGCTTCGACCACGCCTCGACGGCCTCCTTGCACAGTTGCAATTCAGCACCCACGGCACCGCAGGAAATCGTCAGGCTGGCGGCTGTGGAGAGGGATGGAAACCCGACGCACAGGCCGAGCAGTGCCGCTGGAAGGATCGATTTGAGCTGTTTCATAAAGCCCTCTTTATTTTTGTTTTTAGAAAAGTTAACGTTAACATCGCCAAATGTAGCAGTGTATTTGCGATGAGGCATCCTTTTTTTCCTTTGGTTTGACAATTCAGAACCTGGGCGAAAAGGCCGGTCGCGGCAACAGAACAATAAAAACAAAACAGGGAAAATCCACATGCAGAAAGCATCAAGCTGGCTACTCGCAGGCGTGCTCGGCGCCGCGGCGACCACGTCTCAGGCCGCGACTCTAGAAGAGCGCATGGCCGCTTTCGAGGCCCGTGCCAGCGCAGCGGAAAAACGCGCAGCCGCCGCCGAACAGCAAACCCAGGCACTCGCCAGGGAGTTGCAGCAACTCAAACTCGCCACGCCCGCTATGCAACCGGTGGCGTCCGCCGCTACGGTCCCCACGCTCGACGCTCGCCTGGCAAAACTCGAAGCCAGCCAGCAAAGCACGCAGAAACAGGGCAGTGGCGCACACCTTACCGACGGCTTCAGCTTCAAGGGCTACGCCCGCTCCGGGCTGCTGATCAATGATGGATTGGGCGGTGGTCGTGGCGGTCCGTACACCACTCCGGCCGGTTCTGTGGGTGGCGCGGTCGGGCGACTCGGCAACGAAGACGACACCTACATGCGCATCGACCTGTCGAAAGAGCAGTACGCGCAGAACGGCACCCACTCCAAGTTCACGGTTTCCATTGCCGATGGTGTGGAGAGCTCCAACGACTGGACCGCCGATGAAAGCAACCTGAACGTGCGTCAGGTGTTTACCGAACTCGATCACCTCGCGGCATTCAAGGGCAACTCGATGTTCGAAAACTCCACCCTGTGGGCCGGCAAGCGCTTCGACAGGGACAATTTCGACATCCACTGGCTGGACTCCGACGTTGTCTATCTGGCCGGCACCGGTGGCGGTATCTACGATATACAGATGAACAAGAACTGGCGCTCGAACTACTCATTGATCGGTCGCAACTACGGCGATTTCAGTGAGGGCGGCGTCAATGCCGATGTGGAAAGCTACATCCTGACGTCCAACCAGTTTTTCGACGGCGGGCAGTGGCAGTGGATGTTCAACGCCATCGGGTCGAAGAAAAACGACTTTGCTACCCGCACCAACGAAGCGGGGCTGACGCCGGCCGATTCCGGCTTGCACAGCATGATCGCCAATCACCAGAAAAACTTTTTCGGCCGCGAAGGCTTCTTCAAGACGGCGCTGCTTTATGGGCAGGGTTTGGGGGCTGAGGTCAAGAACGTTGGCTCGGACGGTGAACTGATCGACGATGCCCGCGCGGTGCGCCTGGCGCTGTACGGCGAAACGCCCTTGGCGTCCGACTGGCGCATTGGCCCGAGCCTGCTGGCTGAGCAAAGCAAGGACCGCTACGTCAAGGGCGACGATTACCGTTGGATGACCCTGAACGTGCGGTTGGCCAATGAAATCAACAGCAATTTCGAGATGGCCTACGAGATGAGCTGGCAAACCATGAAGCTGGACCCCAAGGGCTACCTGCAACGCAATGCGGTTGACGGCAACTTCTGGAAATTCACGGTCGCCCCGACCTTCAAGCCCGACCTGGGCGATCTGCTCACGCGTCCTGAGCTGCGCCTGTTCGCCAGCGTCATGAACTGGTCGTCGGACCTGGACAGGTACAGCACCACGGACTCCTTCGGCAAGACTGACTTCAACGCCGGCGGTGTCTGGCAGTACGGCATCCAGATGGAAACCTGGTTCTGATGCCGGTCAGTTGAACGTGTGGAGCAAGCCCGCTCCCACAGGTCATGCGGTTCACTCAGGAAAAATGATGGACCTGTGGCGAGGGAGCTTGCTCCCGCTCGGCTGCGAAACAGTCGTGAACCGGCGGGTGCGGTGTGTCTGATGCTCCGCATTTGGCAGGTTCTGGGGCCGCTTCGCGACCCAGCGGGAGCAAGCTCCCTCGCCACACAAGCCAAACCGCTGGTTTTGATCGTTCCCACCACTGCGTGGGAATGACCGATTTCCCACGGATGCATTGAGTGCATTTCAGTGACCGACAGGGTGGACGGCTGCTTGGGCCTGTCATGACCGAATGCGGGTCGCCTTTGCTGGATCTACAACCGACGGGTTGCTTTTGGAAGGACTGGGGCTACTGTACTTAGGATCAACCTGCCGGCCCCGGGGCCGATTGATTCGCCCAGCCAGCGCTCGGGTGCTGGGCCTGGTTCGTAAAGGCAACGTGATTTTCGTGTCCACCGCACCGCCAAGGAGGCGCCATGTCATTTCTTTACCATGTGACGAACAAGGCTAACCTGGCGAATATCAGCGCCGCCGGGCTGGCCCCCGCCGCCAAACGAAAGGCATCCGCGGCCCAGGCATTCGGTGCAACTCAAAAGAACCGGATTGAGATGCGCGAACACAATCGCCTTGCACGCTTCAAGATGCTCCTCAAGGAACTGGCGGTGGCAGGTTATTCACCGCGCACGATCCTTTTCAATGAGCGAGCGGCAACGGCGAGGGTGCAGATCGCTTTTTCCAACAAGGATTTTGCCGTCGTAGACGATATTCCCTATGTCGAGCAGGTCGGTGTCTATCCGCCCATTCCCGCAAAAAAAGGCGTTGTTGCGGCCGACGCGGACCTCAAAGAGATTCTGGCAAGGTACGTCGAGAAGCTGCGCAGCGCCTCGGCACCGTTGGACGAGGACTTGTTCGACGAACGACAGGCCAAGGCCCATAGGGCGAAGAATTCCTTTTACGGCAAAGCAGTCCAAGAGATCGATAGGCTGGATCTGTCGTTTCACCACCAGCATTTTCTCAGCGAACTGGCCTATGCCTATGAAGAGCTGGTGGCCGACGACGAACAGGAAGTCACCCGTCACCGCGTATACCTGTTCCCTGAGAAGCATCTCAAGAGTCAGTACAGTACTTACGCCAAGCATATCGTCAGTGGTCAGTACGAGAACCTGGCGATATTGCGGGTGGATTCGGCGAATGTTTCCAATCCGATGTTCGATGCGGCGCAGGGCAACGGCGCGACAACGAAAGAAATCATCCAGGCCATCCACATCAACTATGTGGTCGGTATTCCCTTGGCCTCGGTGCAGGATGGCAGTGTCTTCAACGGACAATGGAATGAGTTGAGTCAATACGAGTGAGGCTATCGAAGATTTTTTACTGAACCCAGGTCTATCCGGTCATGTCACTCGTTTGTCAGGAACGACAAGATGATGGAGCAGCCGATGCGACCTCTGTACTTCACCAGCCTTTCCTTTGCCGCGCTGCTGTGCGTCGCGTGTTCAAGCCAGCCGCCCGCGACATGGAGCTATGCAGACGCTCAAGGACGGGCCAATCTCCCTCCCGACCAAACCTACCCCGAACTCTTTGAAGCGGTGCAACGCGAGCAGGTGTTCACGGACCAGAAGCATTTCGTGGACGCACTGCCCAACCGTGATCCGGCGCAGATCCGCGCCGATTACCTGGACCGACGCAACCGTGATGGCTTCGATATCAAGGCTTTCGTGAAAGACAACTTCATCGAATCCGGCGAAGTCGAAAGCCCGGCTCCCAAGCCCGGCGCTCCGATCAAGGAACATATCGACAGTCTTTGGCCGGTACTGAGTCGATCCTACAGCCAGGTGCCGGCCTACAGCAGTTTGTTGCCCCTGCCGCAGCCCTATGTGGTGCCCGGCGGACGCTTTCGCGAGATGTATTACTGGGATTCGTATTTCACTATGTTGGGACTTGAGCAGAGTGGTGATAAGGCCCAGGTCCGGCAGATGACCGACAACTTTGCCTACATGATCGACACCTACGGCCACATTCCCAACGGCAATCGCACCTACTACTTGAGCCGGTCGCAGCCTCCATTCTTCGCTTACATGGTGGAGTTGCAGGCGCGTATCGAAGGCGACCAGGCCTATGGACGATACCTGCCGCAATTGCAGAAGGAGTATGCCTATTGGATGGAGGGCGCCCAGTCACTCAAGCCCGGTTCGGCCGCGCGACACGTGGTCAAACTCGCCGATGGCAGTGTGCTCAACCGCTATTGGGATGCCAGCCCGACGCCTCGACAGGAGTCTTGGTTACAAGATGTCAGCACCGCCGAGCGAGCGCCGGACCGGCCCAAGGAAGAGGTCTGGCGTGACCTGCGCGCCGGCGCTGAAAGCGGTTGGGACTTCAGCTCGCGCTGGTTGGACGACGGCCAGAACCTGGCGAGCATACGCACCACGGCCATCGTGCCCGTGGACCTCAACAGCCTGATTTATCATCTCGAAAACACCATCGCCAAAGCTTGCGAGACGGTGCAGAACATCCCCTGTGTCCAGGCTTACGGCCGGCGCGCCGAGCTGCGCCAGCGTGCCATCGAGAAGCATTTGTGGAATGCCGACAAAGGTTTCTACGTGGACTACGACTGGCAACGCAACCAGCCACGCCAGCAGCTCACGGCCGCGACGCTTTTCCCGCTGTATACGGGGCTGGCGTCTGTCGAGCATGCCAATCGCACCGCCGATGCGGTACGTGACGGCCTGTTGCGCCCCGGCGGCATCGCCACCACCCAGGTCAGTAATGGCCAGCAGTGGGACGAACCCAATGGCTGGGCACCGTTGCAATGGGTCGCGGTGGAGGGGCTGGACCGATACCAGCAAACCGCCCTGGCGCAGCAAATTGGCAGCCGCTTCTTGCAGCAGGTCGAGAGCCTTTACCGCAAGGAAAACAAGCTGGTGGAGAAATACGAACTGTCCGGGCGCGGTGACGGCGGGGGAGGCGGTGAATATGAACTGCAGGACGGCTTCGGCTGGACAAATGGCGTGACGCTCAAGCTGCTGGGTAAATATGGCGCGACTCCCCCAACCCTAGTGGGTAAGTGAACGCCGTACACATCCCCTGTGGGTTCAAGCTCGCTCCCACAGGGGATGTGTGGTTGGCATCAAGTCTCACGATCACCTGGAAAAAATGTGGGATGTCTATTCATGCACCGTCACCCGATTGCGTCCGGTCTTCTTCGACGTATACAGCGCCTGGTCCGCCCTGGCGATCAGGTCGGCGTGGTCGTTCGAGGGCTGGCTCAGGTCGGCCACGCCCAGGCTGATGGTGAAACGGATGGTCTGGTCGTTGTACACCACCTCCAGCGCCTCCACTGAGTGCCGCATGCGTTCGGCGAACGCGTGTGCGCCGCTGCTGTCGGTATCCGAAAGCACCACGCCAAACTCTTCACCGCCATATCGCCCGACCACATCGGAGTCGCGCGCATGTTCGCGCAACAGCCTGGCGACTTGCTCGATGACCTTGTCGCCGGCCTGGTGACCGTAGGTGTCGTTGACCCGCTTGAAGTGATCGATATCGAGCATCACCAGGCTCAACGCATGGCCGTAGCGCTGGTGCCGGGCGTAGGCGGCTTTCAGGTTGCTTTCCCAATGACCGCGGTTGTAGAGCCCCGTCAGCCGATCGGTGCTGGAGAGTAGCTGCAGCTGCGCGTTGGCGGCCTGGAGCTGATGCCGGTTGGTGGCGACGTCGGTGACGTCATAGATCACCAGGCAGATGTGCTTGATGGTGTTGTCAGGCGAGCGCAGCGGCAGCAGCGTGGTGTTCTGGTACATGAACGCTTCCTGGCCGGTGATCGGCTGGTAGCTCTTGAACCGAATCAGGTACGGGCGCTGCTCCCAGACCGTGAACGCTGGCGTGCCCAGGGTCGCGACACTTTCCACCTTGCGGCTGAACCATTGGCGATCGATTTCAGGGAACAGGCTGAAAAAATGCTGATTGTGGGCATCCTTGGGCTGCACCCCCGAGCGGTTCTCCATGAAGGTGTTCCAGACCTGCACACGGTACTCTCGGTCGAGCACCACGACACCGACGTCGATGCTCTGAACGATGGCCAGCAACCAGTGAAACTCGTTCAGATCGATGGAATCGTTCATGGCTCAGCTCATCAGATAGGCGAGTTTGTGGGTCAACCGTTCGATGGAGTCTTCCGTGAACAGCAGCAACAGATCGAAGCGAATATCGTGCCCTTCCAGGCTGTAGCTGATTTCCACTGCCAGGGTCTTTTTCCAGTGCATGCGGTTGCCCTGGATCAGTTCCTCGATGGCCGCGTGCTGGCCGAGAATCTGCGGATGGCCCTGGGAAAACACCACATCGATCTGCTCGGCAATGCTGCTGAGACACGCGCCGATCAAGACGCTGGAAAGGTCCAGCAACATTTCCAGGTCCGAATAATCGGCGCTCTCGCGCTGCATCAATTGCGCGATGTCGGCGATTTCCGAGTCATGGAATATCAGCAGGGCCTCGCCGGCGATGCCGCTGCCGATGAAACCTTGGCAGATGGCCGTGAGTTGCTGGGAGCTGCCGACGTCGTTGAGCGCCATATGCAGTTCCCCGACCTCGAGGATGTTCACGTTCGGCACCGGCAACTGCACAAAGACCCCCAATACCTTGGCGATCAGGGCCGCCGCCCGGCCTATGGCCACGTTGACCGTCTCGCGGAACACATCGTGAAAACCGATGGCCGTGTTCGTGGCCGAACGATTCTGCAACGGCACCTGGTCGGATCGGGTCAGTAGCCCCACCCGGGTGAGGGTCTGGCGCAGTTCGTTTTCGTCGAAAGGTTTTTTCAGGAACGCCAGCGCGCCCAGCTCAAGCACGCGGCGCACCGCCTCGTCCTGGACGTCACCGGAAATCACGATGACTTGCGCCTTCAAGCCCTCGGCGCGCAATGCGCTCAACACCTGGTAGCCATCCATCTCCGGCATGGTCAGGTCGAGCAGCACCACTTGCCCCAGGCCTTGGCGTATGGCGTCCATCGCCTGGCACCCGTTGACCGCCTCGGTGACCGAAACCGGCCAGTCTGCAGGCAGCGCGCGCAACACCTGTTTGCGCGCCATGTTGGAGTCGTCACACACAACCAGGGGAATCAACGGCACAGGGGCATCCATTGGCGTTCAACGGCAGGGTAGGTCCTACGTACATCATTCATAGGCTGGCAGGGGCCCTTGATTAACGAACAGGATTCATCAGGCATTGCGTCCTGCATGAAAGACTTGCAGGGCACTGTTGCATTAAAAACTGGACCAATAAGTCAGGGGAGTCAACTGCACTTCGTCATTACAACCAGTGCAAAGCCACGGTCGGCGTGCCGATTGGCATTGGCAGGCACAGTTTGTGGTCTATAGTTTTGTGCAGGTCCGGAATCCTTCAGTGCCGGCGGCCAGGAACCATGGACGCCTCGCAGCATTGCCGCGTCGGATATCCGCAGGCCGTCAGCAGTGAACAATGCAGGGAGCACACCATGGCGATCCAACGGGCGAGTGTACTGACGTCGGCCCAGGATGTTGCCCCTCGTGAAAACCCCTTGTCCGATGCGACGGGCGATCTGTTTCGGCGCCGCTTCGATCAGGCCAAGGAAGCCTACATTCTGTTCCCGCTGTTGGCGGCTCTCCTGCTGTCGGTCATCTGGGCGGGAACCCTGTACCTGATCAAGGTCGAACAGACCCGCGCGCAGCGGGGCATCGCCGAGGCGAGCCTGGAAATCGGCGCCACCTACGAAGCGCAGATCCTACGGGCGGTGCGTGAAATCGACCAGACCCTCAAACTCGTCAAGTACACCTACGAGTCCGAGCGCGAGACAAACCCGCTGCCCAAGCTCAAGGCACGCGCCTTGCTGCCTTCACCTTATTTGTTTGATGTCAGCGTGGTGGATGCCAGAGGTCTGGTCGTGGCCAGTACCCAGTCGAGTGAGGTCGGAAACCAGATTGCCAAGGATGAGCTGCAAACGGTGGGGCGTGACACTGCACTGTCGATCAGCCGCCCGTGGAAAAGCCCGGCGACGGGGGAGTGGAAGCTACGTTTCAGCCGGCGGCTCGACACGGGGGATGGCGCATTCGCCGGGATTGCCATGGTTGAAGTCGATGCGGCCTATTTCGTCAGCAGTTATGACACCTCGAAGCTTGGCAATCAGGGCTTGCTCGGCCTGCTGGGCATCGACGGCGTCTTTCGGGCACGGCGTAGCGGGGAAGCGATATCGGCCGGCAATGAGGTCGATTACGCCGCCGTGGTGCCGGACACCGAAAACACTGACGCCGTACGCTTGATCAACGGGACGGACGGCGTGCGGCGCTACACCAGCGCCCGTCAGCTCTACGATTTTCCGCTGGCGGTGATCGTCGGGTTGTCCGAAGAAGAACAACTGGCCACAGTGACGCGGCAAGCGCACACCTACCTCTGGCGCACGGCCGGCGGCAGCCTGTTGCTGGTGTTGTTGGCGGGGCTGCTCGCCCGGATGAGCTGGCAGCTGGTGCAAAGCCGTCTGCGCGCAGGCGAGGCGAAAATTGCCTACGCCGAAAATGTCGAGTATCTGGCTTATCACGACGGCCTTACGGCGTTGCCCAATCGCAGTCTGTTCAGCAAGCTGTTGAGCCAGAGCATCGGTGAGGCAAGTCGTTATCATCGGCAACTGGCAGTGCTGTTCCTTGACCTCGACCGCTTCAAACAAGTCAACGATACGCTTGGGCACGATGCCGGCGATCAATTGCTCAAGGAGGTGGCGCTGCGACTCAAGGCGTGTCTGCGCACCAGCGATACGGTGGCTCGATTGGGCGGCGACGAATTCGTGATCCTGCTGCCAGAGCTGTCTGATGACAAGGACGTGGCAACCACTGCCCAGAAAATCCTTGGGGCCATTGCCCGGCCTTTCAACCTCCAGGGCCAGGAGTTCCGGGTGACCGCCAGCGTCGGCATCAGCGTTTTCCCACAGGATGGCCTGGACGAGCAGACCCTCAAGAAAAACGCCGATATCGCGATGTACCAGGCCAAGCAGTGCGGCAAGAACAATTTCCAGTTCTACTCCGCGAAGCTGAACGCGGACTCACTGGAGCGGATGACGCTGGAGCTGAGCTTGCGCCACGCCCTGGAGCGCCACGAGTTCCAGCTTCACTACCAGGCCAAGCGAGATATTGGCAGTGGCCGCATTACCGGCATGGAAGCGCTGCTGCGCTGGAATCACCCGGACCTGGGTATCGTGGCACCGATGCAATTCATCCCGGTAGCGGAAGAGACCGGTTTGATCGTGCCGATCGGCAAGTGGGTGCTCAAGACCGCCTGCCAGCAAAACGTGGCCTGGCAGCAACAGGGATTACCATGCCTGGGGGTCGCCGTGAATCTCACGGCACGGCAGTTTGCCGATGAGAACCTGCTCACGGACCTGGCTGGGATATTGGCCGAAACCGGTATGGATGCACGTCTGCTGGAGCTGGAGATCGCCGAGAGCCTGCTCATGCAGGACGTCAAGAAAGCGTTGAACGTGTTGACCGGGCTCAAACACCTGAAGGTCCGCATCGCCATCGATGATTTCGGCATTGGCTATTCTTCGCTCTCTGCCCTCGAACAGTTTCCGCTGGATGTCATCAAGATTGACCGCTCGTGTATCTGCGATACCAGCAGCGTGTCGGAAGACAAAGCCCTGACCGAGGCCATTATTGCCATGGGCCGGACCCTCAGCCTGACCGTGGTGGCCCAAGGCGTGGAAACCAAGGAGCAGGCCGATTTCCTGCGCGACAATGCCTGCGACGAATTCCAGGGGTTCTACTTCAACAAACCGGTGCCCGCCGATCAGTTCAAGGTGTTGCTGCAAGCCCAGGCGGCTGGCACGGATCTCGATACCTGAGGCCGCGCTTATTGCGGGTCAAGCGGCAGTGCCCTGACGCTGCCGTCTACCTCCTGAGCATCGATATAGCCAATGGTGCCGGGGTTCTCTGCAACACGCTTCTTGACCTCCGCACTGCTTGAAACAGCCTGGGGCGGTTGGCCTCTGCCGGTAAAGATGATTTTCGACCAGTGCGCCTTGAGCTGGGAGGCGGATTTGCTCGTGAACGTTGTGTAGAACTCGTCGCGGGTCGGCGAATCTTCCGTCAGGTCAATGGGCGTTGCCTGTCCTCCGTCGGGGAAACGACTGGTCTTGCCCAGGAATATATCCGCCACCTGATTGCGCGCGAGCGTCTTCACCGGGCTGGACGCGGCGACCACCACCACCACCTCGGCCTTGACGGCAGCGCTGGCGGCGCACAGGGCGAGCCCCGCCATGGCGAATCCGATGAGTCTCACAACCCACATGGCCTGCTCCATCAGAAGACAAAATCAACAGCCAGGCTGATGACGTTGAGCGAACCCCCCGACGTGAAGTCCGGTTGGGGGTTGATCAACGGACCGACCGAGTTGCCCTTGAAACGTGTGTGATCGAATTGCACTTTGGCGTCCATGTTCTTGGTGAAGTCCCAGCGCACGCCCAAGGAAAGGGTCTGCTGGCCTTCGTTTGAGCCCAGGATGCTGTTGAGCGCACCGTTGAGTTCGGCGGCCGTGCCCGCCAGGGCCGGCGGCAAGGCCGATAGCGTCAGGCCCGGGCTGGAGACTTCTGTTTCGGTTCTGGAGCGCGCGTAGGTGACATAGGGGGTGAACGCTGCGATGCGGTACCCGCCGCTGATGTACCAGGCGCTGGTCCTGCCCAGGCCGGAACGGCTATCCAGACGCCCCCATTCACTCATGACGAACCAGTCGCCCGGATCATAGCTGGCACCCAAGCCGATAAAGTCGACGGGGGTGTCATCGGAATCGTAGCGATCGGCGATGGCGACGCCTTCCGGACCGAACGCCCTGAAGGTATCGAAGAGTGAATTGAACGGCTCCAGGGTCAGGTCGGCCTTCATGTAGGTGATGCGTGTGGTGAGGACGCCAAGCTCGGTGGTGTTGGTGACCCCCCAGAGATTTCTCGTCAGCGCCTTGCCGGTCCCGTCGGAGTCGCGGCTGTCGGTCTGGCCGTAGTGGGCGTGCACCGTGTTGGTGATTTCATCGACTCGAAACCGGTAGCTGCCATCGATGCCGTCGCTGCTGGAAATCGGCATCAGGCTGTAGACCTCCATGGGCGCTCGCACCCAATGCAGGGTATAGCCCACTTTTCGAGTGTCGGAGACCAGGAGCGACGGCAACACGGTACGGCCAATGCGTGCGTTGAAGTCCGGCGTGAACTGGTACTTGATGTTGGCCCACTCGACAAAGGGTCGGTAACTGTTGTCGTAGCGCTGCTCGGAAATGACCTGCACCACAGCTGACAGCTGCGGGGTGAACGTGGCGGTCAGCTGGGCACCGATCAGGCTGTCGACGTCGGCGCTCCAGTTGCGCGAATGCCCCGCGCCGTTGGGCTTGAAGATACTGGACGTGAAGTCGGCTTTTTTCTCGCTGGAGTGAACGATCCCCACCGTGCCGAAGCTGCTCAACGAGAACATCGACGTATCGGCTGTATCGGCGCTGGAGCCGCCGGCATACAGCGTCATGACGGCCAGGGCCAGTGTATTGGGTCTTGTCGCCATAGGGTCAACGTGACCTCGTTGCATGGAGCGCCATTCGTCTGTTCCTTGTAACGTTGGCTGAAACTGCGTGAAACCACCGAAGCGTAGCCTAGATCGCCAATTTGAGCGTAAAGGTCGCCCCTGTTCCCGGGCCATCGCTGTGGGCTTCCAGTGAACCGCCCATCTCCATGGCCGCCAGGACGCAGCTGTGCAGACCAAAACCATGACCGTCCTTGCGCGTGGTAAAGCCATGGGCAAATATTCGCGTCAGGTTCTCGGGCGCGATGCCTTCGCCATTGTCGATGACCTTGATCACCAGGGTGTCTCCTTGGTGCATCTCACTCTGAAGGATGATTTGATGAGCAAGCTCAGGCTTGTCATCCATCGCCCTGCTGGCGTTTTTTATCAAGTTGACCAGGATCAGCAGCACCCGGTGCTTGTCCAACAGCAACAAGGGCGTTTCGGCAAATTTTCGTACCACGGTTATCTGGCGCGCCGCGATGATGCCGGCGTTCATGCGCAAGGCATCCTCGATCAGTTCCTTTATCTGCACGGTTTCGGCAATGGTAGAGGTGCCCGCATACGATTGCTGGGCGGAAACGATTTCCTTGATGTGGTCAACGCTTTTAGTCAGCTGGCCAAGTTCCTCGGCCATGCTCTGTTGCTCGATCGCAAGCGCGTCTACCAGTTGGTTCAGGTAGCCGGGCAGCAGCTTGCCTTTTTCGTCGTGGGAGATGAAGTCGCCGAGGTCCTCGGCATGCTCGTTCATCATTTGCACCGCTTTGCCGAGCCCCAAGGCCTTGCTGGTACGCAGCTTGCGGGTGACCAGGTCGGCGGAGATATTCACGCTGTTGAGCACATTGCCCACGTTGTGCAAGACGTTGGTGGCGATTTCGGCCATGCCGGCTTGACGGGCGGCCGCGGCCAGTTGCGTCTGGGCTTCGGCGGCGCGCAAACGGCTCTGCGCCAGTTGCCAGCTCATCCGGGCGAGCAGGCTCACCAACAACACCAGCACCAGGCTGCCGCCTGCGGCGCGCCAGAGATAGGTGCGCGCTTGCTGGTTCACTGCGGCCAGTTGCTCTTGCTCGGACAAGCCCACAATCACCGCCAACGGAAAGTCGTAGAGCTGGCGGGCACTGGTGTAGCGCCGCACCCCGTCCCATCCGTTGACCGAGAGCACGGTCTCGGTGTTTTCGGCGTCCGGCACCACGGCGCTGTAATTGACCGTATCGCCGGCCAGTACCGTTTCCCCGGTGCGCCGTACGCGGAAGATGCCGTCGGTGCCAAGCAGCCCGAGCGCACCCTGGTCGCCGAGTTTCGAGGCGTCGTAGCTGCTGACAAAATAGGCCGCATCGACCTCGACCCTGGCGATCCCGGAAAGCCCGCCATCCTTCGCGTCGAGTCGCCGGCTGAAACGCAGGCGCCATTCTCCGGTGACAGGGCTTTTCCACGGGTGGCTGATGGACAGTGAGTCGCTATGGCGCAGCGTTTGCTGCTCATCAGGGTCGGCGATATTTTCCCGCTCGTTGACCCGCGTGCTTGCCACGAGCCTGCCGTCCGGGCTGACCACACTGACGTCGAACACCAAGGCCGGCGGCAACAAGGCCCGCTCCTGGAGACGGCGCAAGGGATTAGGCTCACCTTCAGCTTCGTAGGTGTATTTGACCAGTTTGAGGGTTTGATCGATTTCGTGAATGGCGCGCAACATTTGCGCTTCGTAGGTGGCGCCCATCTCCAGGCTTGCCGTCGCGGCGCTCTGCTGCGCGCGGGCATGTTCAACCTTGATCAGGTACAGGGTCGCGGTCCAGATGGCCAGCAACAGCAACGCGGCCAGCATCGGAAACAGAATGTAGGCTTCCTTGGCCTGGTCGATGCCAAACCGAAATACGCCGGCCTCGGTATCGCCATCAATCTCTGCATGATGGGCAGGGCCAGGGGCCAACCTCAGTGTCTCGGGCCGCTGGTTCGGCATAGTGTGCTCCCTGCATTTCACTATTGAAGGCGGGTGGTTATCCGACGCGGTTTATGGCTCGAGAGGATGTTGCTCCAGGTTGCACGAGCGAAAATATTTCGGATTTGCTAGGAACTATAGACCACAAACCGTACCTGCCAGTGCGCGGTGATACGGTCCGATAGCCTTGATTCCCCAGGCCTATGCCGCAATCCTGGTTAGCAATACCTGATTGGTCTATTGTCCTTGGGACGTGATCGGTTTTTTGTATGAACAGGCGCTTGATCGCCCTTGAGGGGGGTAGAAGCCAGTGTCACCCAGCTTCTATCTGGTGCTTGGATTTCTGCTGCGTTACATGGCTCGGTCGACCCCTGCCAGCGCCGACCGAGCCGATCTTACCACCTGAAATTAACGGAGGTTACCAACTCGCGCTCGTCGCCGTAGCGGCAGATGGCAACTTCACAGTAAGTGTATTTCTTGTTCGTCACGTTGTTTGCGTTGAGGGCGATGTCCCAGTTCTTGTCGATCTGGTAGCTGGCCATGGCATCGAACAGGGTATAGGCCGGCATCTGCGAGTCGATACCCGAGGCCTGGGTGGTTCCCTTGTAGCGAGCACCACCACCGACCTTCAACTGCGGCAAGCCGAACAAGGCGAAGTTGTAGTCTGCCCATATGGCGGCCTGATGGTAGGGCGTGTCTTCGCTGCGCTGGCCTACTTCGCTCTGGATCTGGCTTTTGGTAATGCGCGCATCGGTGTAGGCGTAGGTCGCGATGACACTCAGTTGAGGCGTCACGTCCGTCTTGGCTTCCAGCTCCAGGCCGCGGGAGCGCTGTTCGCCAATCTGCTGGGGATTTTCGCCCGCCAGGTCGCGCTTCACTACGTTCTCTTGCGTCAGTTCATAAACCGCTGCGCTCAACAGGGTGTTGCTGCCAGGAGGCTGGTAGCGAATACCAATTTCGTACTGCTTGCCTTCGGTAGGATCGAAGGTCTGCCCATCAGTCGCTTCGGCCACCGCGACCGGGAAGAACGATTCGCTGTAGCTGATGTACGGGGCCAGGCCGTTATCCGCCTGATACACAAGGCCCGCACGCCAGGTGGTGGCTTCGTTGCTTTGATGAGCCGGAGACCGACCAGGGGCAAAGGCTTTTTGATCCTGGCTGGCCCAGTCGTGGCGGCCACCGAGCAACAGCAACCAGTGGTCGTCGAACTTGATCTGGTCTTGCAGGTAGATGCCTGTCTGCAGGGTATCGATCTGTGAGCCACGATCACGGCTCGGATCCTTGTCCACCACTACCGGTTGCCCGTAGTTGTAGTCACCGATATTGATAGAAGGTGCGTTGGCCCGGAAGTTATGCGAATCGTACGACGCATCGTAGGTATCAGCGCCCACCAGGAAGGTGTTTTCCACGCCGCCGATGTTCCAGCGTGTCTCGACGTTAGTGTCGCTGGCCAGGGCTCTGGAGCGCTCATGGCGATCACTGTACTGACGAGCCAGGAGGCCCGTGGTGGCTGCGGTATTGACTGGGGCCCCTGTCCGAACCTGCAGGTATTTCCATTTCACATCCGCTTCGTAGTAACGCAATTTGTTGCTGATGCGGGTGTGCTCGTCGAAACGGTGTTCAAACTCGTAGCCGATGGCGGACATTTCGCCATTCATATCGTCGTAGTCAGGCTCACCGATGAAATCGTGGCGGCCGATGGTGAAGGGGCCGTTGCCGACACCTTTGACGAGTTGATAGGGCAGGGGGGCGGAGAAGCGTGTGTCACTTTTTTGATAGAAGGACAGCAATGTCAGCGACGTGTCTTCGTTGGGACGCCAGGTCAGGGCCGGGGCGATGTAGGTCTTGTCGTCGTTGATGTAGTCCTGCTGGGTGTCACTGTCGCGCTTGAGCATGGTCAAGCGATAGCTAAGCGTCTCGCTGTCGCCCAGAGGGCCGCTGAAGTCCGCTGTCAGTTGCTTGCGATCGTGATTGCCATATTGCAGGCCCAACTCGTGCAGCGGCGCCTCCGTCGGGCGCTTGCTGACGCCGTTGACGAATCCACCCGGTGACAGCTGCCCGTACAAGACCGAGGCCGCGCCGCGGATCACTTCCACGCGCTCCAGGCCGAAGGGTTCTTGGACGCCGTCGTAGGAGTTGTTTTGCAGGCGCAGGCCGTCGCGCAGCGAGCCGCCGGTGGCGGACTCTACGTCGAAACCACGAATGCGGAACCGATCGGAGGTCCGGTTGAAGCTGCTGGGCTGGCTGGTGAAGCCCGGGGTGTAGCTCAGGGCGTCGGCCAGGGTGTCTGATTTGCGATCGCGCATTTCATCGGCGGTCACCACGGACAACGACTGCGGCGTCTCAGTGATGGCTGCGTTGGTTTTGGTGGCGCTGGTGTTGCGCAAGGCGACTTTGCCGTTGACCGGGCCTGTCGGGTTCTCCGGGGCGGCGGCGTTGATGTTGATTTCACCGAGTTGAACGGTTGTACCCTTATCGGATGTTTCATCCTGCGCGGCGATCGCCTGCGCTGAAAAAATGCTCCCCAAAGCCAGTGCAAGGGTGCTCAGGTGAAATGCGGGATGACGCATGACGTAACGTTTTTCGGTGCCAACTGTTGTTTTTTTTCCGAGCATCGAGGGAGTCCTTGAGTTTACATTTTGGCTTTGGGGGCCTTATGCCCTGATTCAGTTCGATCAATAGACCATCAGGGTTGGTGTCTACTGGCCATATGTTAGCTGTAAATGATAAGGGTTTGCATTAGTGTTGTCAGTCTTGTAGGCAATTATTTTATTTTCGACATATCCTGTCGCCCACTTATGCCCCCCGGCTGACTCCCTACGGTGTTACCGGACGAAAGAAATATCGCGGGGGCGTTGCTCGACGAATAATTCGATCAGGCCTTTTGGGCGTGGAGGGACGGTCATGCTGAAAGCCACCGATGTGCGGCTGAGCTATGGCGAACAGCAGATTCTCAACGGTGTTAGCCTGGATATTCCTGAAGGGCGTTTCACGGCGTTGATCGGGGCGAACGGGTGCGGCAAGACCACGTTGTTAAATGTGCTTGCGCATATGCTGCGGCCGAGCGCGGGCGACGTGCAGCTGTCGGGGAAGCGGCTGGGGCAGTATTCGCGTCGAACGCTGGCACAACACCTGGCGTTATTGCCGCAGCGCACGACATCGCCAGCGGGTATGAGTGTGCGCGAGCTGGTGATGCAGGGGCGTTTTCCCTGGCAGACCTGGTGGCGCCAATGGTCCGAACAGGATCAACAGGCAATTGACCGCGCCATTGACTTGGCGGGCATCAGTCCTTTGCTTGATCGTTCCTTGGCCACCCTGTCGGGTGGACAACTGCAACGCTGCTGGATTGCAATGACCCTGGCCCAGGATACGCCGGTGATCCTTCTGGATGAGCCAACGACATTTCTGGATATTGCGCATCAGATCACGCTGCTTGAGTTGCTGGTGGATCTTCGTGAGCAAGGCAAAACCATCGTGGCGGTCCTTCACGACCTGAACCAGGCGGCGCGTTATGCCGACCATTTGGTGATGATGCGCGAAGGGCGTGTGCTCGCCCAAGGCGTCCCTGCCAAGGTGTTCACTCGGGACAATCTCAAAGCGGTGTTTGATCTGGATGCGCACATCATCACCGACCCTTATTCCGGTGATCCGTTATGCGTGCCGCAGACGAGCCGAAGCCAGCCATTGGCTGTGCGGGAGGCGATGTGAGTCAGGGTTTACGGTTGCCGGTCTGGTTGGGCTTGTTGATGGCAATTGCCTTGACCTCGCTGCTTCATCTGGCCGTCGGCGCAAAGGACATACCTTGGCAGGAAGCTTGGCAGGCCTTGGTCGCCTATGCGCCGGGCAACCCCGACCAGAGCGTCATCCGTGGCAGCCGCTTACCGCGTCTGCTGGTCGCGATGCTGGTGGGGGCCAGCCTCGGGCTTGCCGGTGCAATCATGCAGGCGGTGGGTGATAACCCGTTGGCCGATCCGGGCATTCTCGGCATCAACAGCGGTGCTGCGTTATTCGTCGTGTTCGGTTTGCTGGTGCTGCCGGGCAACGATATGTCGATGATTCCATTGTTTGCATTTGCGGGGGCATTGGTGGCCTCTGTCGGCGTCCTGCTGTTGGCGGGTCGGGGGCACAATCCGATTCGGCTGACACTGTCCGGAGCGATGATCGCGGCACTGTTCAGCGCCATTACCTCGATTTTGCTGCTGCTCGATCAACAGGGGCTCGACAGTCTGCGGCGCTGGCTTACCGGCTCCATCGGAGTGACCGGGGGCTCGATGCAGGCTTGGGTCTGGCCTTATGTCTTGCTCGGCATGTGCCTGTGCCTGGTGAACGTCCGTGCATTGAATGCCCATCGTCTTGGCCCGCAGGCTGCGGCCGGCATGGGTGTCAATCTGTTGAAAATGCGCGTGCTGGGCTTGGCGTCGGTGGTGCTGTTGTCTGGGGGGGCAGTGGCCTTGGCGGGGCCCATTGGCTTTGTCGGTCTGGTGGTGCCTCATGCGGCGCGACTGTTGTTCGGCGATGATTATCGTCGACTGTTGCTGGCCGCCCCGTTGCTGGGAGCGTTGCTGCTGATTCTGGCGGATATCGCGGCAAGAACCGTGGTGCGTCCGTTCGAACTCAATACCGGTATCGTGACGGCGCTTATCGGCGGCCCTATTTTTGTCGTGCTGGTATTGAGGAAGGTCAGATGATGCGAGCGGGATTGACCTTGCCCCGGGCGTATCCGTTGTTGCCTTGGATTGCGCGACCGATCGACTTGATTTCAGTGTTGTTGCTGATGGTTGCCGTTGCTGCATTGGCGCTGTACGCATTGACCGTCGGCAGCTACTCACTGAGTGTCGCCCAGGTCTGGCAGGCCTTGCTGGCGCCTGAGCAAGTCAATTCGACAATGCGCAACCTGCTCTGGGAGCTGCGGCTGCCGCGTGTCTTGCTGGCGGTCCTGGCCGGTGCGGCCATGTCCCTTGCGGGTCTGTTGATGCAGTCGTTGACGCGTAACCCGCTGGCGGCGCCGGGCCTGGTGGGCGTGGAATCAGGCGCCAGCGTCACCATGTTGTTGATTATCGTGCTCTGGCCGGCGCTTTTACCTCTGGAATTCTATCCATTGGCGGCACTGGCCGGCGGGTTGGCGGTGGCTTTCTTCGTTGCGCTGCTGTCCTGGCGCCAGGGCATCTCGCCGTTGCGCTTGATCCTCGTCGGCGTCGGTCTCACCGCGATGCTTAGCGCGGTGGCCGACCTGCTCATCACTTACGGCAATATCGATCAGGTGGAGTCGGCCCTGATGTGGCTTGGCGGCAGTTTGCACCGAGCCAGTTGGCCGCAGGTTCATAGCCTCGGCCTTTGGCTATTGGTGGCTGGGGTGCCGTTGCTGTTCTGTCATCGCCAGTTGAATCTGTTGCAGTTGGGTGAAAAAGTCGCACTCAGTCGAGGGCTGAATGTCACGTGGATCATGGTTTCGTTGTTGCTGTGCAGCGTCATGTTAACGGCGGCTGCAGTGGCGAACGTGGGCACCATGACGTTTGTCGGGCTGGTGGCGCCTCATCTGGCGCGCCAAATGGCGGGTGACCGTCATGGCGCCTTGATCCCCTTGTCGGCCTTGGTCGGTGCGTTGTTGGTGCTGGCCGGTGACACGCTGGGCAGGGGGCTTTTGCCGCCCCTGCAGTTGCCCGCAGGGCTGGTTGTCGCAATCATCGGCGCGCCGTATCTGATTGTTTTGCTGGCGCGTCAACGCAGTCGCTGAAAACACAGCGACGCTCATTGGAAATGTGTGGAGGTAAACGCGTGCGGGACCGGGTTAAAGGTTTTTTCCGAGGTGTGCTTGGCATGCTATGTGTGCCGTTGGCATTGGTAGCTGTACAGGCTGGCGCCGCTGAAACCAAAGTGTTCGAGAACAGTTTTGGCCGAGTCGAGGTTCCCGTGGCGCCGCATTGCATTGTGTCTTTGCATGACTTCAGCCTGACGGCCCAGTTGCTGGAGTTGGGGGTCAAACCCTGTGGTTCGACGGGGCGCAAAAAGCTGTTCTCGGACGTGTTGTTCCGCGGGACGCAGGAGCGGTTCGATGTGACGGGCATTCAGTATATCGGCTCGCACCAGGCGCCCGATCTGGAAGCCATTGCAGCCTTGAAGCCTGACTTGATCGTGGGTTTGTCCTATCACGCCGACCTCAAGGACAAGCTCAGCAAAATCGCCCCGGTCGTGCTGCTCCCCGCTCGGGAAAGCGACATCAAGACTTACGCTAAACAACTCGCCGACCTGGTCGGCAAGCAGCAGCGCTATGCGGAAATGCTCAACGAATATCAATGGGTCGTCAGCGAGTTCAAGAAGCGCGTGAAAGATCCTTCGCGCATTACCGTCACGACGCTGGAAGTCTACAGCGACGGCTTTCAACTGATCGGTCGCGGCGGCATGGACGACGTCATTGCCGACTTTGGCCTGGGGCGTGTCGCCGCGTACCGCGAGGCGCGGCAGAACGTGCCTTACAGCCTGGAACGCATCGGCGACTTCGACAGCGATTTCATTATTGACACGTATGAAGAGTTGCTCGACTCAGAAGCCAGCACAGCGGCGTTTCGTCAGTCCCCACAGTGGCAGAATCTGTTTGCAGTGAAGAATCGCCAATTCCTGTACCTCAATCGCAGCCGCTATGCCGATACGATGCAGGGCCTGGTGGGTTCTGCCTATCTGCTGATGTCGCATATCGCCGAGCGCGAGAGCGTGCTGCAGACCAAGTAAAACGTATCATCTGCAATACAATTGTCATTAATGACAATGATTCTCTATTGCAGGTGTTACTCGTTTGTATTAGTTTATGCTCTCGAAAAATACGCTGATCGCGATGGCGGGGGGCTTAAATGGAAAGCGGTTTGATGCGTGCACAGGTTCAATTCATGGATGTTGTACCGGGTAACGAGCAGACCCTGCCGTTCATATTCCAGGCTCCGCTTGCCGGCGATGCCTGGCAAGCCAGTCGAGCGCAGATCCAGCAGGTCGTAGAAACTGAGTTGCCGCGTGCGGGTGGCATTTTGTTTCGCGGTTTTGCGTTCAAGGGAGAGGCGGACTTCGAGGAATTTGCTCGTAGCTTCGGCCATGAACTGCTGACCTACGACTACGCTTCCACCCCGCGCACCAAGCTCAACAACCGGGTATACACCTCCACCGAGTACCCGGCCCATCAGGTTATCCCGCTGCACAATGAACAGTCCTATTCGCTGAATTGGCCGATGAAAATCTGGTTTCATTGTATGCAGGCCTCGCCGGTCGGCGGTGAAACCCCCATAGCCGACAGCCGTCTCGTTTACCAGCAACTCGATCCTGCTATCCGTCAGCGTTTTGCCGAGAAACGCCTGATGTACGTGCGCAATTACGGCAATGGCCTGGACTTGCCCTGGCAACAGGCTTTCAGCACCGAAGACCGTGCCCAGGTCGAGCGTTTCTGTCGCGCCAGCAACATCGAGTTCCAGTGGACGGACGATGGCGAGCTTTCCACTCGCCAGGTCTGCCAGGCCGTTGCCCAGCATCCGGTGACCCGGGAGTGGGTGTGGTTCAACCAGGCTCATCTGTTCCATATCTCCAACCTGGCAGCGTCGGTGCGCGAGACATTGATCTCCATCGTCGGGGAGCAGGGCGTGCCGCGTAACGTGTTTTATGGCGACGGCTCGCCAATTGAATTGGAAGCGTTGGAGCACATCCGCGAAGTGCTGCAGCGCTGTCAGGTGAGTTTTCCCTGGCAGGCGGGTGACGTCTTGATGCTCGACAACATGCTGGTCGCTCACGGTCGTTCGACCTTCCAGGGATCGCGCAAGGTCGTGGTCGCCATGGCAGAACCAGTCTCGGCAAGCTGATCGCCTCCCACTTTCAGAAAGCCGTCGTAATGGGCGGCCTATTTCGAACAAGTACAATCAAGGACATCAAATGCTCGATCGCCTGATGCATCGCTGCTGGCTGCGTGGAATTCGCCTATCGATAGCCCAAGGTCAATTGATCGTTACGCACGGATCGCCAGGTGCGCTGGATGATGAGCTCAGTGCCGAGCTCCATGCACGCGACGCCGAAATTCTGCAGTGGCTGCAACAGCACCCCGATTATTTTGCTGCCCGGCCCCTGACGGATAACGAGCAGGCGCTCTGGTTCCTTCAGCGCCTGGAGCCTGACAGCTGCGCCTATAACATTGCCTATGCCGGACGGATCAAGCCGCAGTTCGTTACCCAAGACTTGCCTCAACGCCTGCAGGACGCCTGGGTGACGGTCCAGCGGCGCTATCCGATGTTGTGCACGGCCTATGCCGAGCGCAACGGCGAGTTGTTGCAGTGGAGCCACCGCGAGCGGGTCCAGCCGTTGCAGTGTGTGGCCCTGCAAGACGCGGGCGCAGAGACGTTGCAGCAACGTATCACTGAGTCGGCCGATCTTCCCTTCAAGCTGGAAGAGGGGGACGTCAGTCGGGTCGTCCTTTTGAGCAATGCACGCGACGGCCATGTCGAGCACACCGTGCTATTGGTGATTCATCACATCGCGGCGGATCTGGCCACGTTCTACATTGTGCTCAATGAGCTGTTCGCATTGATCAACGATCAGCCGCTGCCCGCCGTGAATCCCGACGCCTATCGCAACTACTGCAGTGATCTGCACATCCGCAGCGAAGCGGCCGAGCCCGTGGAACTGGCCTGGTGGCAGGCACAACTGGCCGAAGCGCCGACGCTGGAGTTGCCGACGGATTTTCCCTACGGCAGCAATCAGGCATTCAAAGGTGGGGAGTTGTCGGTCCGCTTCGATCCGGCCACCACGGCACGGTTTCGCGCCGTAGCCCGAGAGGTGGGAGTGACGCCGTATGTGCTGTGGTTCTCACTGTTCCAGCAATTTCTCGGCGTGCTGTCAGGCCAAGACGATTTCGTCCTGGGGACGCCCAGCGGTTGGCGCTTGCGACGCGAGCACGTCAATCTGCCGGGCTACCTGGTCAATCCGCTGCCGATTCGCTGCCGTCTGCGTCGGGATCTGTCCAGCGGCGACTGGGCCAGGCAGGTAGATGCCACCGTCAAGCAAGCCCTGCAGCACCGCCATTACCCATTCTCGCGCCTGGTCAAGCAACTGGATTTACCGCGCCAGGTGGGCAGGGCGCCGCTGTTCCAACATATGTTCACGCTGAACAAGGAACGCATCGCGCCTTTCGAGCAGTACGTCGACCGCTTGCTGTCGGAGCAGCGCGGCGCGGCCCACGAACTGAACATGGTGATCATCGACGAGGAGGAGGGGTTCCTCTGCCGCTGGCGTTACAGCAAGGCGTTGTACCGCCATGAAACGATTGAGCGCTATCGGGATCAGTTCGTCGCCTTGGCACTCGCGGCGATCGAACAGCCCAAAAGGCCGTTTGCCGAACTCGACTGGTTGGTGCCCGAGCAGCAGTCATTCCTGAGCGGGGAGGATGCGTCGGTCGCCGTCAGCAACGCCTGGCAGGCGTTCACTGAGCAGTGTGAGCGCAAGCCGCAGTCGATTGCTCTTCAGGATGAGCAGGGTACGCTCAGCTATGCCGAGCTGGGACGTGCTGTGGTCGCCCGCGGCGAACGCTTGCAGGAGGCTTCGAGCCTGGCCGGTGAGCGCATTGCCTTGTGCCTGCCGCGCAGTCGTGAGTTGGTGATGCATATGCTCGCAACCTGGCAGTGTGGCGCGACCTACCTGGCCCTCGATCCGCAGTGGCCGTCGTCGCGTTTGCAGGCTATCTGTCAGGATGCAATGCCCAAGGTGTGGATCAGTGAGGGCGCGCGACCCGAGTGGTTGCCTGGGCAGGTTCGGTGGTTGGCGTTGCCGTCTGTGCAATTGTCCAGTGAGTCACCTTTGCGAGCGGCCCTGGCGGCCGATCTTGCGGCTTACGTGGTGTACACCTCGGGCTCCAGCGGCCGGCCAAAGGGCGTAAAGGTCAGCCAGGGCAATCTGATTCATTACGTGAGTGGATGCCTTGAACGCCTGAAGCTGCCGGCCGATGCGAGTCTGGCGAGTCTGGCCAGCTGTGCGACCGACCTGGGCCACACGGCCTTGTTCGGCGCACTGCTGAGCGGCCGCTGTCTGCGCCTGCTGGCCGAGGAACTGGCCTTCGACGCCGAGGAACTGGCTGCCGTGCTTGAACACCAGCCCGTCGACCTGTTGAAAATCGTGCCGTCGCACCTCAACGCCTTGTTGATCGCCAAAGACCCGCAGCGGCTGTTGCCGCGTCGATGCCTGGTGGTGGGCGGCGAGGCCCTGAGTCACGAGTTGGTGACACGCTTGCGTGCCTTGAGCGCGGATTTGCGCATCGTCAACCACTATGGACCCAGCGAAACCACCGTCGGGGTGCTGACCCATGAGGTCGATGCCAGCGGTGCCGCACCGTTGGGGCGGCCACTGGCCAATGTCCAGGTCAGCGTGCGCTCGTTTGATGGCGCTCTGTTGCCGATCGGCGTCAGCGGTGAACTGTACGTTCAAGGGGCGACCGTCGCTCAGGGGTATCTCAGTGCCACCGATGCCGATCACGCACGCTTTGGTGAGCACGGTTATCGCACTGGGGACCGCGTGCGACTCAATCACCAGGGGCAGGTGGAGTTTCTCGGTCGCCTCGATGAGCAGGTCAAGATCAGGGGCTACCGGGTGGAGCCGGCGGAGGTCGCGGCACAGTTACGCGCCATGCCTCCTGTCAGCGATGTCAGGGTGCTCAACAGCCCCACGCCGTTGTCGGGCAATCGACTGGTAGCCTTCCTGGTCGCGCCGTCGGCCGCACTGGCCGAAATCCAGACGGCGCTGCAACGGCAATTGCCGGACTACATGCAACCGACTCAGTGGCATTGTCTCGACGGCTTCGCCTTGCTGCCCAACGGCAAGGTCGATCGTCAGGCATTGTTGCGCCTGGCTGAGCAAGCGACGGCGCCGCTGCATGGGGCAGGGCCGTTGGGCGATCAGCCCTTGAGCGCCGTGGAAGCCGCGTTGCTGGACATCTGGCGGGCGATGCTCGGCAACCCCGAGGTGGGGCCTGATGACAACTTCTTTGCCTTGGGTGGCGACTCCATTCTTGGCCTGCAAATCATTGCCCTGGCACGCCAGCAACAGATTCTGATGACACCCAAGCAGTTGTTTGCCGAACAAAGCGTGCGAGCCTTGGCCCGGGTGGTGCAGACACCACGGCGGACCCTCGAGCAACGCCTTCTCGAAATCGCCCGGGAGATTCTCAATAACCCGGATCTGCGGGTAGACGACAATTTTTTCTCGGTCGGCGGCGACTCGATTCTGAGTTTGCAGATCATCGCCCGGGCCAAGCAACAGGGTCTGCAGCTCAAACCCAAGCAGATTTTCGAATACCCCACCGTGCGCGGCTGGGCCGAGCAGGTGGTGGACCTTGGCGCGATGAATGCGCAGCCTGCCAGCGACGGGCCTGAGCCCACCACGGCTTTCGCCTTGACGCCGATCCAGGATTGGTTCTTTGCCCAGCAGCAAAACCTGGCCGAACACTGGAACCAGTCGCTGTTGCTGGCTTTGGACGAGCCACTGGATCAGGAGCGGTTTACCCAGGCCCTGGGCTCGTTGCTTGAGCGCCACGCCAGCTTGCGCCTGACCTTTGAAACATCGGCGCAGGGCTGGCAACAACGCTATCAGCGCTTTTCCCAGGAACAGGTCAAAGCGCTGTTCCAGGTTGTGGAAGAACCCTTGACCGAAGCGCTGCTGCAACGCTCGCAGCAGGGCTGGAACCTGGCCCAGGCACCGCTGATCCGCTGGGTGTACTTCCCTCACAGCCGGGAATTGCTTTGCACGGCCCATCACCTGTTGGTCGATGCGGTGTCGTGGCAGGTTCTGCTGCAAGAGTTGGAAGGCCTGTACCTGCAACCGGACATGGTTCTGCCCGCCGTCACGGCAGGTTTCCATGTGTGGAGCCAAGCGTTGCAGCGCCACCGCGGTGAGCCTGATGTAGTGGCGCAGGTGGATTTCTGGCACGAGCAGCTGGCCGCCGAGGGCGTCGTACCTGCACAGGTCAGCTTGTACGGTGAGAGCCGGACGCTGGACACGCAATTGTCGGTTGAGCAGACGCAGGTGTTACTGGGCGATTGTCATGGGGCGTACGGCACCCAGGTCCAGGATCTGCTGGTGGCCGCGCTGGCCGGAACCATCGGCCAGTGGCAGGGGCGGGAGCGCGTCACCCTCGAATTGGAAAGCCACGGTCGCAGCGGTTGGGAGCAGAGCCCCGATCTGTCCCGCTCGATTGGTTGGCATACCAGCCGCTATCCGCTGGCCGTCGACACCTCATGGGATTGCGAACACTCGATCATCGCCGCCAAGGAAGCCCTGCGCCGCGTACCTGAACAAGGCATGGGTTACGGATTGCTGCGCCTCGACCCGGCCCATGGCCTGGGGGCGGCCTCGCTGCTGACCTTCAACTACCTGGGGCGGGTCGACCAATGGCTCGATGCGTCCAGCCTTTGGCGATTGGCTCGGCCGATCTGCCCGGGCATGCGCGCCGACAGCACCCGCCGTACGCACTTGCTGGATGTCACCGCGCTGGTGAACGAAGGTCGGCTGCATATCGAATGGCGTTATGCCCCGCAGGTCCACGAGCCAGCGTTGGTCCGCGAGTTGGCGCAGCAATTCCAGCAGCGTATTGCGGCCTTGCTGGAGCACTGCCTGGCCCCCACGGCCGGTCGCGCCACAGCTTCGGACTTCGCCGACTCCGGCTTGTCCGACGATGAGTTCCTGGGGCTGCTCGAACAACTCGAGCAGTGACATCTATTGCGCCCCCCTACATTACAGGTTCGGATACCGTCAGCATGAACGACAAGGTCAAAGCACTTTCGCGCAATATCGAAGCGATTTACCCGCTGGCTCCCATGCAGCAGGGGCTGCTGTTTCATAGCCTGCTGCACCCTGGCAAGGGTATGTACCTGCTGCAATACCGTCATGTCATGGTCATGCCCAATCTCGATCTGGCCGCTTTTCGTCAGGCCTGGGCGCAGGTGGTGGAGCGCCATGAGTTGCTGCGCACCTCTTTTGTCTGGAAGCAGCAGAAGCGACCGATGCAGGTCGTGCACAAGCAGGTCGAATTGCCGATCACCTATGAGGACTGGTCGCATCTAAGCGAAGGTGAGCAGCAGGATCGCCTGGAGCAATTGCTCAGCGAAGAACGCGCCCAGGGACTGGATTTTACCAAGGCCCCCCTGATGCGAGTCAGGCTGTACAAGCTGGCGCCCGACACCTACCAGTTCGTGCGCAGCTATCACCACATTCTGATGGATGCCTGGTGCTTCTCGATCATCATGATGGACTTCCTCAACGGCTACCGCGCCGCCCAGGAAGGTCGCCGCCTGAATTTGCCGGCGCCGCGTCCATACCGTGATTTCATTCGCTGGCTGGAAACCCAGAAGCCGGAAGATCATCAGGCGTTCTGGCAACAGCGCCTGGCGGGTTTCGACACGCCCAATGAATTTGGCTTCGGTCATGTCGGGCGCATTCAGGGCGCCGCCGAGCCCGTTGAGGACTGTGTCGAACATCTGGAGCTTGAGCAAACCCAGGCACTGCAAAGCGCGGCGGCCCAACACGGCATTACCCTGAACACCCTGGTGCAGGGGGCCTGGGCTTTGCTGTTGGCGCGTTACAGCGGTGATCGCGACCTGGTGTTCGGTATCACGGTCGCCGGTCGCCCAGTGCACCTGCAAGGCATGGAAAGCATCGTCGGTCTGTTCATCAACAGCTTGCCGCTGCGCTGGCGTTGGCGCCCGGATGACGCGCTGGGTCCATGGCTGAAGGCCTTGCAGACCGAGAACCTGAGCCTGCGCGAACACGAGAGTGTGTCCCTGGCCGAGATCCAGCGCTGGAGCGAAGTACAGCGTCAGGATTTGTTCCAGAGCCTGTTCGTCTTTGAGAACGCCCCCATTGCCGCCGACTTGCGCCAGGGGCAACTGGACTACCTGATCAGCGACATGGCCAACCGCACCCATACGAACTATCCCATCACGGTGGTGATCGTCCCGGGTGAGCGGCTGCATTTGCAACTGACCTACCAGACCGACTGGTTCCTGCGCGAAGAAGTCGAGCAGATGCTGCGCCACTTCCGCACCTTGTTGCTGAACATCGGTGATGCCCTGCACACGAACGCCGAGACCCCTTTGCACCACTTGGCGATGCTCGATGAGCGTGAGATTGCCCACCAGCATCAAGTTTGGGCCGGGGGTGGTCTGGCGGCCAATGAACAACTGCTGCAACCGCTGTACATCGAGCGGTTTGAGCAACAGGTTCGCCAGACACCCGAGCGCATTGCCATGGTTCACGGCGAGCAAAGCCTG
The DNA here is from genome assembly GCF_900114515.1 of Pseudomonas sp. NFACC46-3. Classification (NCBI taxonomy): domain Bacteria; kingdom Pseudomonadati; phylum Pseudomonadota; class Gammaproteobacteria; order Pseudomonadales; family Pseudomonadaceae; genus Pseudomonas; species Pseudomonas sp. NFACC46-3. The sequence continues at coordinate 229,703 of NZ_FOTH01000001.1, read as the reverse complement.
ACCTTCGACCAGTTGAACCGCGCCGCCAACCGTCTGGCCCGGCACTTGCGGGCGCAGGGGGTCAAGTCCGACGATTTGGTCGCGGTGTTCGACGAGCGAGGCCTGGACCTGGTGGTGATGATTGTCGCCACCCTCAAGGCCGGTGCCGGTTGGCTGCCGCTCGACCCACGCAACCCGCCTCAGCGGCTGGCGCAGGTCCTGCGCCAGAGTCGAACGCCACTGCTGATTCACAGTGCAGGGCAGGGCGAGCTGGCGATGGAGGCTTTGGACTACCTTGAGCAGCGTCCCCAATCGGTGCTCTACGATCCGGCGGTGTTGAGCAGCTACAGCGATGACGCGTTGAACATCCCGGTTCACGACCGCTCGTTGGCCTATTGCATCTTCACTTCCGGTTCCACCGGCACGCCCAAAGGAGCCATGGTGGCGCATGCGGGCATGCTCAATAACATTCTCGGCAAACTGCCGGGGCTGGGGCTCGATGCGACCGACGTGATTGCCCAGACCGCGCCGCAGTGCTTCGACATTTCCGTCTGGCAAACCCTCGCCGGCCTGGTGCTGGGGGCGCGCACGGTGATCCTCGGCGATTGCGTCGTGCAGGATCCTGAGGCGCTGGCTTCAGCCATTGAACGGCACGGCATCAGTATCCTTGAGGCCGTGCCGTCGTTGATGCAGAGCCTGCTCGACGCGGGGCTCGAGCGTTCGTCCCTGCGCTGGGTGCTGGCCACCGGCGAGGCGTTGCCGCCGGCGTTGGCGCGTCGCTGGTTCGAGCATTATCCCGCCATCCCGTTGATGAACGCCTATGGGCCGGCCGAATGCTCCGATGATGTGGCTTTTCATCCGTTGCTCGAGCGTTTGCCTGAGCAGCGCACCAATGTGCCGATCGGTCGCGCCACATTGAACAATCGCTTGTACCTGCTCAATGCCGACCTGCAGCCGATACCGGCCGGCGCGGTCGGGGAAATCTTCGTGGCCGGGGTGGGCGTCGGGCGCGGCTACATGGCCGACCCGGCGCGCACGGCGGCGGTGTTCCTGCCAGACCCGATTGCCAACGACGGTTCCCGTCTCTATCGCACTGGCGACCTGGCGCGCTTCCTGCCCAATGGTGATCTTGAATACGTCGGCCGTACCGACCACCAAGTCAAGATCCGCGGGCACCGTATTGAACTGGACGAAATCGAAGCCTGCCTGACCCGTTACCCCGGCGTACGGGAAGCCGTGGTGGTGGCTCGTGATGACCAGCAACGTTCCAAGGTCCTGGTGGCTTATGTGGTGGCGGATGCACAGGCAAGCATCGAGGCCCTGCGCGAGCATGTTCTGGGTAACCTGCCGCCGTACATGACCCCGGGCGCTTTTGTGTTTCTGGAGCGCTTTCCACTCAATGGCAATGGCAAGATCGACCGCAAGTCCTTGCCCGCGCCGGATTTCGCCGCGCAAAGTCAGGCCCGCTACGTTGCGCCCAGCAGCGAGTTGCAGGGGCAGATGGTCGAGGCTTGGCAAAGCGTGCTGGGGCTCGGTCAGGTCGGGGTCGAGGACAATTTCTTCGAGCTAGGCGGTCACTCGCTGCTGGCCACTCAACTGATTGGCCTGATCGGCAAACTCAGTGGCAAGGATTTGCCTCTGCGCGTGGTGTTCGAGCGCCCGACCATCGCCGCCATGGCCGATTGGCTGGAAAGCCGGGCCAGCACGGTCAAGTTGTCGCCAACGCTGTTGTCGCGCCCTGAAAAGCTGCCACTTTCGTTTGCCCAGCAGCGCCTGTGGTTTCTGCAGCAACTGGATCCGCAAAGTCCCGCCTACAACCTGGCCGGTGCCGTGCGCTTGACCGGCGAGTTGCATGTCGCCGACCTGCAGGCTGCCCTGCAGGCGGTGGTCGATCAGCACGAAGTGCTGCGCACCGGGTTTATCGGCGAAGCTCACGGGCCGAGCCAGGTGATCCTGGCCCGCACCGAGCTTGAGATGCCTTTGGTCGAGGTGCAGAGCGAAGAGGCGCTGCACGACTTGCTGCGTCAGGATGCAATGACGCCTTTCTCTCTGGAAACGGCTCCGTTACTGCGTGCAAGACTCTATCGCCTGGCGCCGGATGCATTTGTCCTGTCGTTGAACTGCCATCACATCGTTGCCGATGGCTGGTCCCTGCAATTGATCATCGACGGTGTGTGCAAGCAGTACCGCAACTTGCGGCAAGGCCTGGTGACGGAGCAGTCAGCCTCGTCGATGCAATACGCCGACTATGCACTCTGGCAACGCCAATGGATGACCAGCAAGGCCTGTGAGCAGGAACTGGCCTATTGGCGCGAGCAGTTGGCCGGCGAGTTGCCGGTGCTGGAGCTGGCGGCCGATTTTCCTCGTCCTGCCCAGGCCACCCAGGCTGGCGGTCGTGTTGAACGGCGCGTGCCCGAGGCCCTGGCGGCACGCTTGCGCGCGTTCAGTGCTCACCATGGCTGGAGCAACTTCATCCCGATGCTGACCGCGTTTCAGCTGCTGTTGCGCAGCCGCAGCGGCGCGGACGACATTCTGGTCGGGGTTCCCGTTGCCAATCGGCACCATGGGGTCCTGCAGCCCCTGGTCGGTTGCTTCGTCAACACGCTGGTGTATCGCAAAAAACTGTCGGGCGAGCGCAGTCTGCTGCAACTGATGACCGAGTTGCAGGCGTTGTCGGTGTCGGCTCAGTCCCATCAGGACTTGCCCTTCGATTACCTGATCGAACAGCTTGGTGTGGTCCGGCAGGTAAGTTACAACCCCCTGTTCCAGGCCATGTTCAACTACTTTCCGGGTAACGCCCTGGAGCGTTTTGAGCTGACCGATGTGATCGCCGAGCCGTTGGACAATCGTCCGGACAGCGTAATGTGTGACCTGCACCTGGACGTGCGGGACAGCGAGCATGGCATCAGCCTGAGCCTTCAATACAGCAGCGATCTGTTCCGCGAACAGACCGTGCAAGCGATGGCCGAACAATATCTGGCATTGCTTGATGCGTTGCTAGAGCAGCCAGGGCAGGCCTTGGGTGAGCTGGCATGGCAACCCGCCGAACGGGGTCTTGCCCGAATCGAGGGGCTCCGCGTGGCCGGTCATCAGGACATCCTCCAGGCCTTTGCTCATCAGGTTGCCCGCCAACCCGACGCGGTCGCCGTACTGGCCGGCAATGAGCGCCTGAGCTATGGCGAACTGGATCAGGCCGCCGAACGACTGGCGGCGGCTTTGCAGGCCCATGGCGTTGGCATCGAAGATCGAGTGGCCTTGAGCCTGCCTCGTGATGCCCGCCTGCCCATGGCGATGCTGGCGATCCTCAAGGCCGGCGCTGCCTACGTGCCGTTGGCCGAGGACACGCCACCGGAGCGTGGCCGTTACATTCTTGAGGCGGCGCAACCCAAACTGTGCCTGGGCACTGCCGCGAGCCTGGCGGTGTTGGCGCAGTGGAACAGTGGCGTGCCGTTGCTTGATATCGATGCGATGAGCGCTGCCGACCGCTACAAGGCTCCGGTATTGGTGGCGGAGCAGCTCGCTTACGTGTTGTACACCTCCGGTTCCACCGGCCAGCCCAAAGGCGTGGCTATCAGCCGCGGCAACCTGATGAACCTGATGCTGGCCGTGGACCAGGTCTTGCCAATGACGGCCCGGGATCGGGTGCTGGCATTGACCACCGCGACCTTTGATATTGCCATTGTCGAATTGCTGCTGCCTCTGGCGCATGGCGCCAGCATCCTGTTGGCTGATCGCGAGCAGGCGCGTGATCCCCAAGCGATCGATCAGCTATTGATGACAGGACAACCAACGGTCATGCAGGCCACTCCGGCGACCTGGCGGATGCTGGTGGCGCACACCTCGCGCAGTTGGCAAGGCGTGCGTGCCGTTTCCGGTGGGGAGGCCTTGCCGTGTGCATTGGCCGAAGCCATCGAGGGCAGGGGCGCCAGGGTCATCAACGGTTACGGACCGACAGAAGCGACGGTCTACAGCACTTTTGAAGTACGCCGTGGTGGTGAGGCGGGTGTGGAAGTGCCAATCGGACAACCGGTGGCCAATACCGCGGCGTATGTCCTCGATGCTGATCTGCAGCCAGTGGCCGCAGGTGTACCGGGTGAACTGTATCTGGCCGGGGCCAACCTCGGTCGTGGTTACTTCGCGGCGGCGCGACTGACCGCGGCGGCTTTCCTGCCCGATCCTTTCGTGCCTGGCGCCCGTATGTACCGCACCGGTGACCGGGTTCGTCGCAACAGCCAGGGCGGCCTGGATTACCTGGGGCGTCTGGATTTCCAGGTCAAACTGCGCGGCTTCCGAATCGAGTTGGGTGAAATCGAAGCGCTGCTGGCGCGTATTCCCGGGGTTCGCGAAGCGGCTGTCGTGCTGCTGGGTGACGGCGAAACAGCGAGTCTGGTGGCTTACTACGCAGGCGACCCGCTGGATGAAGCGCTCTTGCGTGAGACGCTCGGCGCGCAATTACCGGACTACATGTTGCCGAGCCAGTTCGTTCGCCTGGACACCCTGCCTTTGAGCCCCAGCGGCAAGGTTGACCGCAAGGCATTGCCGGCGCCGGTACAGCGTAACCGCCACAGTGGCGCGCTTTCGGGCGAATGGGAGCAGGCGTTGGCCAAGCTCTGGGAGGAGCTGTTGGGCTGCACCGATGTGGGTGCCGACGATAACTTCTTCGCCTTGGGCGGCCATTCTCTGCTGGCAGCGCGTCTGGTGGCGCGAATGGCCGAACAGCATGGCCGGCGCCTGCCTTTGCGCACGGTGTTCGAGCAGCCGGTCCTGCGGGATCTGGCGGCGCAGTTGGCGGCGACGGGCATTGAGGCCGAGGGCGTCTTGCGTCATTTTGCAGAACCCTTGGCACCGCTGCATTTCACCCAGCAGCGGCTGTGGTTCCTCGATCGTTTGCAGGGCGATACCCAGGCCTACCATTTGTCCCTCGCCTTGCGTCTGGAGGGGGCGCTGCAACCGTCGTTGCTGGAGCAGGCACTGACGCAACTGATCAGTCGCCAGCACAGTTTGCGCACGGTATTCAGCGAAACGTCCGAGGGCGCACGTCAGCAGGTCGAGGCGCTCACGGCGGTGCCGTTGAGCTTCGAGCCTCTGGAGATTGACGCGCATTCGCCAGTTTTTGCGCAGAAACTGAGTCAAGAGGCACAGCGTCCCTTCGACCTTTCGGCGCCCCCGCTGTGGCGAGTGCGTGTGTACCAGGGCCAAAGCCTGAGTGTGCTGCAGGTTACCTTGCACCACATCATCGCCGATGCCCGTTCGCTGGAAATCTTCTTCAATGAACTGCAACTGATCTACCAGGCGTTGCTGGAAGGGCGCGGCGCTTGCTTGCCGCCACTACCGCTGCAGTTTTCTGACATCGCCGCCAGTTGGCAGAGTCCTGCGGGGCAAGCGTGTATCGAATCGCAGCTTGAGTACTGGCGTCGGAGCCTGGCAGGGGAGCCGCCGGTGCTGAACCTGCCGACCGACATGCCACGCCCCGCGGAGCAAGGTTACAAAGGCCAGCGCCTGCGCTTCAGCCTGCCGGCAACCCTGGTCAAGGCGCTGCGCGAGACCGCGCAACGCCATGGGTTGACCGCGTTCGCGCCGTTGCTGGCAGCCTGGAAAGTTCTCCTGGCCCGACACTCGGGCCAGCGTGAAATCTGGATTGGCCTGCCGGTCGCCCATCGCCATCAGGCCCACACCGACAACCTGATTGGCTACTTCGCGACCACCCAGGTGCTGCGCAGTCACATTGATGCCCAGCAACCGGTCGAACAGTTCTGGCAGCAACTGCAAGCCACTCACCTGGCTGCACAGCAGCATGGGGACGTCCCTTTCGAGCGACTGGTGGAGGCGTTGCAAGTGCGCCGCGACCTTAGCCACACACCGCTGTTCCAGGCGTTGTTCAACCTGATCCAGCGCGATGTCGCCGCAAAGGATGAGCACCGTTTCGCCGGCTTGCCGGCGCAGCGACTGGCTGTGGAAAGTGACAGCGCCCTGGTGGATATCGGCTTGCACATCGAGCAGCACGGTGACGATTGGCAATGTGTGCTGGAGTACAACACCGACCTGTTCCTGGCCCGGACGGCGCAACGTTATGCCGACGAATATCTGTATCTGCTCGAGGGCATGCTGAAAAACTCACAGGCGCGCCTATGGGACATCGACCTGGCCAACGCCGATCATGCCCTGGCCCAGCGGCCATGGAACCAGGCAGCCGAGGTCTTGCACGGCGAAGTGGACTTGATTGCCCGCTTCGAGCGCCAGGTGGCGTTGACGCCCCAGGCATTGGCGGTCGATTGCCAGGATCAGCAATTGAGTTATGCCCAGCTCAATGCCCTCAGCAATCGCCTGGCCCATTGGCTGCGTGCACAGGGTGTCGGCACCGATGAGCTGATTGCCGTTTGCTTGAGTCGTGGCCCCTGGTTGCTGCCAACCCTGCTGGCTATTCACAAAGCTGGCGCGGCGTACTTGCCGCTGGATCCGCAACACCCGGCAGATCGCCTGCGCTTCATCATCGAGCACGCGCGGCCGGCCCTGGTGCTCAGCGAAAGTCAGTGTGGCGATGCCTTGAGCGGTGTCGACAACGTCTGGCTCGATCAGTTGTCGCTGGAGGCATGCAGCGCCGACAACCTGATGCTGGCGGTCAACCCACAGCAACGCGCTTATGTGATCTACACCTCGGGCTCGACCGGTACACCAAAAGGCGTGCAGATCACACGCGAGAACCTGAGCAACCTGTTGGCCGGTCTCGATCGGCAGTTGCCACTCAGCGCTGCGGATGTCTGGCTGGCCAGTACCACTTACGCGTTCGATATGTGCAAGCCGGAACTGTTCTTGCCGCTGGTCAACGGCGCAGCCATCTTGCTGGCCCGTCGCGAGCAGGTCGTCGATGGTCATCAACTGTTTGCCTTGCTGCGCCGGGCCACGGTGTTCCAGGCGACACCCGCCGGCTGGCAGATCCTGCTGGAAACCGGACAGGCCGACTGGCCGCCAGTGCGCGGGCTGATTGGTGGTGAGGCGGTTCCGGGCGAACTGGTGACCGAGCTGCGTAGCCGGGGCGTGGTACTGATCAACGCCTACGGCCCGACCGAAACCACCGTCTGGTCGACCACGCAGGCGTTGCAGGAGGTGCCGTCCGGCGTGGCTGATATTGGCTCGCCGCTGCTCAATACCCGCTGCTATGTGCTCGATGAAATGCTGCGTCCGGTGCCGCTGGGCACTACCGGAGAGCTGTATATCGCGGGCGCCGGGGTTACCCGTGGCTATCAGCATGCCGCCGCCGCAACGGCCGCGGTCTATCTGCCTGACCCCTATGCCGGCGAACCTGGCAGCCGCATGTACCGCACTGGCGACCTGGTACGCCGGCGCGGTGACGGTCGGTTGGCGTATGTCGGTCGCAGCGACTTCCAGGTCAAGGTGCGCGGGTTCCGCATCGAGCCCGGTGAGATCGAATCGCTGGTGCGTCGTTACCCGGGCGTGGAAGAGGCCGTGGTGATGATCGATCCGCGCAGTCAAAGCCTGTTCGCTTGGCTGCAGGCGCCCAGCCCCATTGATCAAGTGGCCCTGCGGCGGTATCTCGAAGGCCTGTTGCCGGGCTACATGGTCCCGGCCGGTTTTATCGAGCTACAGCGTTTTGCCCTCAATGCCAACGGCAAGATCGACCGCAAGGCCTTGCCGGCACCGCAGCCCATCGCTGTACAGGGCGTGGCGCCGCGTAACGAACTGGAGCAGCAACTGGCCGACATCTGGCAGAGCCTGCTTGAGGTGCCGCAAGTCGGGGTGTTCAACAGTTTCTTCGAGCTGGGCGGGCATTCGTTGTTGGCGATGCGCCTGATGACCCAGGTCGAGAGCCGTTTCGGCATCAGGATCGAGCTGCGCAGCCTGTTCCATAACCCGACGATCGCCGGTCTTGCCGAGCAGATCGAGAAACCCCAAGGGCCTTCGACCGACGAAGCACTGGACGAAATGCAGCGCCTGTTATCAGAGATGGAAGAGTAAGGATGAGTGCGATGACGCAACAAGCTTTCCTGGAGATTGCGCAGCGGCTGGCTTCCTTGCCCGCGGACAAGAAAAAAGTCTTTCGCCAGCGCCTGGCCGAGAAGGGCATCGATAGCTGGCGCCTGCCAATCGTTCCCGCCGTGCTTGGCGAAGGTGAGCATATGCCGTTGGCGCAGGCGCAGCGGCGCTTTCTGTCGGCGGAAGCCCTGAGCGGTCGTGCCCTTTACAATCTGTGCTCGGTACTGCGTTTCGACGGCCGCCTCGATGGCGAGCGTTTGCAGCAGGCCATGCAGCAGTTGACTGACCGTCATCAGATCCTGCGCACCCGTTACACCACCGATTCCCAAGGCCAGATGCAGCCCCATTGTGAGTCGCAACAAGTGCCGCTGCCATCCGTCGAACCGTTGACCCTGGCGGCTTCTGAATACGAGCAGTGGTGCGCCGATGAATATGCTCGCCAGCTCGCCGAGCCCTTCGATCTCGCTCAGTCGGTGCCTTGGCGCTGGCAAGCCTTCAGCGACGCGCAAGAGCAATCGACCTGGTTGTTTTTCACCATTCACCATGTGGCCTACGATGCCTGGTCGGCTCAGCAACTGACCCTGGAACTGGCCGAGGCTTACCGGGCGCTGGCAATGAATGAGCCGGCCCGTCAACCCGAATTGAGTATCCAGTACGCCGATTACGCGGCTTGGGAACGCGAGTGGCTGGACAGCGAAAGCTGCCGGCAGCATATCGACTTCTGGCGCGGCCAACTGGCAGATGCGCCGGCGCCCTTGGCATTGCCCCTGGATCGGCCACGCCCTGCGCCCGCGCAACGCCGCCATAGCGGCGCGGTGCTTGCCCGGGAGCTTTCGCCGCAGCTGACGACGGCGGTAGAAGCCGCCATTCGTAGTCATGGGGTGACGCTGTACATTTACGGCCTGACGGCCTTCAGTTGCTTGCTGTCGCGCTACAGTAGCGAGAACGACCTGTGCCTGGGCACCTCGGCGGCACAACGTGATCGCCCAGAGTTGATGCCCTTGATAGGCCCGTTGCTCAATACCCTGGTGATCCGTCAGCGCCTGCATGGCAACCCGGACTTCGCCACCGCGCTGCTGCGCACCCGCGACACCGTCGCGGCCGCCTTCGATCATCAGTTGCTGCCTTTCGAAAATGTCCTCGAAAGCCTTGACCGTCCACGTTCGAACCCGCTGTTCCAGGTAATGTTCGTCCAGGTCGATTTACCCGAAAGCCGCACCCTGACATTGCCCGGTGTCGCGGTTGAAGTGCTCGACCCGCCGCAGCGTCATGCACGTTTCGACCTCACGCTGCGCCTGGTACGTACCGCTGACGCGCGCCTGCGCTGCGAGTTGGAATACAGCGACGAATTGTTCGACGCGGCCACGGTTGAGCAGATGCTGGATGACTTGCTGGCGATTTTCCAAGAGGCATCAAGCCATCCCCAGCGACGTCTGGCCGAACTGCAGCTGGTTTCGCCACCGAGTGAGCTGAGTGGCCCCGCGTTGGGCGCCATACCCTTGCCGCTGGATCAGCAAGTACTTCACTGGGCAACGCACACGCCGAACGCGGCAGCGTTGTGCAGCGCTGGGCAAACCGTCGACTATGCCACGCTCGGTGCCGCAACCGGCGCGCTGGCCGCGCGACTGGCCGGGCAGGGCATAGGTCCGGGCCAGGTGGTTGCACTGTGCATGCCCCGTTGCGCGGAACAACTGCTGGCAATGCTGGCCTGCTGGCAACGCGGTGCGGTGTGTCTGTTTCTTGACCCGGCACAGCCGCCACAGCGACTTGCGCAGTTGCTGCAGGACAGTGGCGCCAGGCTGTGGGTGACACTGGCCGAGGCCCCTGAAACGGACGTCGACATGGCGCGCCTGGTACTCAGTACCGCCGATTTGTCCGCGGTGGCCACCGAGGGGCTGGGCGAGAGCCTCAGTCAGCCGCACCTGCCTGCCTACCTCATTTATACCTCGGGTTCGACCGGTCAGCCCAAAGGTGTCCTGGTCACTCATGGCAACGTGGGACATTACGCGAGCGCGATCGGTCAACGCGTGCAAGCCAAGCCGGGTAGCCGCTGGGCGACGTTGGCGACCGTGGCCGCGGACCTGGGGCTGACCTGCGTGTTCGCCGGGCTGAATGCCGGCGATCCGCTGATTCTGCCGCCAGCGTCGTTGACCTTCGATCCGCCAGGCTGGGCTGACTTTCTCGACGAGCAGCCCGTGGATTGCCTGAAAATCGCGCCGTCGCATTTACGCGGGCTGTTGGCGCTGGACGATGCCCGACGCGTCTTGCCCAGGGATGTGTTGATCCTGGGCGGTGAGGGTTTCGATCAGGCCTTGTTTGCACGGGTGCGTGAATTGGCACCGCAACTGCGCATCTTCAACCATTACGGTCCTTCGGAGACCACGGTCGGCGTGATCTGCGGGGAAATCCAGGCTCTCGACGCCCCTGACTCGGGTCTGTATCTGCCCTTGGGGCAGCCGTTATCGGATTGCCATTTGCGCATCGTAGACGGCAATGACGTATCGGTGCCGCTGGGTGTCGCCGGCGAGCTGCTGATCGCAGGCCCTCAGGTCGCCCAGGGCTACCTCGGTCAACCTGAGTTGACCGCCCAAGTATTTGGTTCCACTGCCCAGGGGCAACGCTTTTATCGCAGCGGCGACCGGGTTCGCCTGGATCGCAATGGGCAACTGGTGTTCCTGGGGCGTCAGGACGATCAGGTCAAGATCCGCGGTTTTCGCGTGGAACCGGGCGAAGTCAGCGCCTGGCTCACTGCTCAGCCCCAGGTTCGCGAAGGGGCGGTGCTGGCCTGCGAGGTGAAAGGGCGCACGCAACTGGTGGCGTATCTCAGCCCCGCCCTGGCAACCGAAGCGTTGGCGGCTCTGCAAGCCGAGGCCAAGCGTCAATTGCCGGAACACATGGTGCCCAGTCATTGGTGGGGGCTGGATACGTTGCCTCTGACGGCCAATGGCAAGCTGGATCGGCGGGCATTGCCTGAGCCGGCCGAGACCGAGTCGGTCGATGCATCCGCCCGGCCACCGATCGGCGTCACGGAACAGCGCCTGGCGCAGCTGTGGTGTCAGATTCTCGATTGTGCGCACGTCGGACGCGACGATGATTTTTTCGCCCTCGGTGGCGATTCTATTCTCAGTCTGCAATTGATCGGCCTGGCCTCGCGCGAAGGACTCAAGTTGCAACCACGCGATGTCCTGCAGCATTCCACCTTGGCGACCATGGCCCTGTGCATCGATGGCCGGTTGAACCCCGTGTTGCTGACCGTCCTCACGGCTTTTCGCGAGTTGCTTGAGCAGCCTGGCCTGGGACCGGACGCCGACTTCTTTGCCGAAGGGGGGGATTCGATCCTCAGCCTGCAATTGATCGCGCGTCTGCGTCAGGCTGAACTGCGCCTGATGCCCCGGCAATTGCTGGAGAACCCCAGCGCCCGGCAACTGGCTGGGGTTCTGACCTCCTCAGCGTCGCCGGCGGTTGCACCGCAGCCGGCAACCGAAGCCTTGGCGCCGTCACGTGCACTGTCCCATGCCCAGCAACGAGTGTGGTTCATGCAACAACTCGATCCGGCTGCAACGGCTTACAACGTTACGCAATTGTTGGCCTTGCGCGGCGATCTGGACGTGCCACGATTGCAGCGCGCTTGCCAGGTCCTTGTCTCGCGCCATGATGCATTGCGCTGCAGGTTTTTCGAAGAGCAAGGGCAAGTCCGGCAGCGCCTGGATGAGACGGCTGCTGCAATCTTCAATGTGCATGACCTCCAGGACCTGGATGAATCACAACAGGCAGTGGCCATTGCCGGGGCCGCCAAGCGGGTTTTTGACCTTGCGCAGGGGCCGTTGCTGGCAATCGATGTATTTTGTGTGGCACCGGGTGATTATCGCTTGCTGTTCAATGTCCACCACATTGCCGTGGACGGCTGGTCCATGGGCTTGTTGGTCGAGGACTTTGCGCAGATCTACCAGGACCGGGCCACGCCTGCGACTACCGGATTGTTGCCATTGATCGAAGCACAACGGCGAGGCCTGGAAGGGGAGCAGGGCAGCCAGTTGCTGGCCTACTGGCAACAACGCTTGCAAGGTCTGAGCAACGAACCGCTGGAGCTGCCCGACCACTGCACGCGACCGGCGCTGCAGGCCTACGCCGGCTCCCGCAGTGAGCTGGCCTTGCCCGTTTCGTTGAGCGCGGCGGTCGAGGCCCGGGCCAGGGCACTGGGTGTCACGCCCTTTGTGCTGTATTTCGCCGCCTACCAGCTCCTGCTCTGGCGTCATGGTGGACGCAATGATTTCGCCATTGGCTTGCCAGTGGCAGGGCGCGAATCGGCCGAGAGCCAGGCATTGGTCGGTTTGTTCGTCAACACACTGGCGCATCGGGTGCAGATTGATCCCCGGCAAAGCCTGCAAGCCTTTATCCAGACCCTGAACGGGCAGTTGGCCGATGATTTGTCCCATCAGGCGCTGCCGTTCGAGCAACTGCTGGACATGCTGGATGTCGAGCGCAGCCTGGATCGCACGCCGGTGTTCCAGGCGATGTTCAACTACCAGGCCGACCATCGGGATTCGCGCCGCCTCAACTTGCCGGGCATCAGCGTGGAAACGCTGGCGTTGCCGGACGGCGTGGTGAGTGCCAAGTTCGACCTGACGTTCAATCTGTTCACCCAAGGCCGCGGGACTGATGCGCGTACCGGCTTGATTGTCGAATACGCGACTGCGCTGTTGCGCCCCGGTACCACCCAACGGCTGATGGAGGATTACCAGGGATTGCTCGCCAGCCTGGTCAGCCTCGATCTTCAGCAGCGCTTGCTGGAAATTCCCCTGGGTTCAGTCGCAACTTTGGCCGTGGCGGGCAAGTCCATGCATCTGCACAGCGAGGCCGATTTTGTCACGCGCTTTGAAGTACAGGCCGCCGTTCATCCTGAGCGTATCGCGGTGTGCTGCGCTGATCGCCGCTTGAGCTACGCGGTGCTGGACGCCCAGGCCAATCGCCTGGCCCATTGGCTGCTGGCGCAGGGTATAGGGCAGGAGTCGACGATTGCCTTCTGCCTGCCTCGGGACGAAAGACTGCTGGTGTGCCTGTTGGGGATCCAGAAGGCAGGTGCTTGCTACCTGCCGCTCGACCCAGCTCATCCACCGGCACGCCAGGCGCAGATTCTCACCCGCGCTCGACCGCAATTGCTGCTCTGCGACAAGCTGTTCGCGGACCTGCCCGAACACCTGCGCAGTTGCCTGTGGGCGGACCTGCCATTGGCTCGGTTCCCTGCACAAGCCCCGGCATTGGCGACGACGCTTGAACAGTTGGCCTACACGCTCTACACCTCCGGATCGACCGGGCAACCCAAGGGCGTGCAGATCAGTCGAGGGAATTTCGCCAACTTCCTGCTAGCCATGGAAGAGGCGCTGCCACTGGAAAACGTGCAGCGTTATCTGGCCTTGACCACGGTGACCTTCGATATTTGCGGCCTGGAGCTGTGCCTGCCGCTGGTGCGCGGCGGCACCGTGGTGTTGGCCGATGATGAAGAACGACAGGACCCCATGTTGCTTGCGCGACTGATTCAGGACCAGGCGGTGGATCTCATCCAGGCTACACCGGCCACTTGGGCGATGTTGCTGCAAGGCGATCGCCAGGTGCTGGCCGGGCGTGTGGCCCTGGCCGGTGGTGAGGCGCTGGCGGCGGAAATGGCGACCGAGATCAGGCAATGCGTGGCTCACCTCGTCAACGTCTACGGCCCGACAGAAACCACGGTGTGGTCCACCCAGGCGCCGATCGGTGCCTTGCAGTTGCCCGTCGCACCCATTGGCCGGCCATTGCTCAATACCCGCTGCCACATCCTTGATGAGCACTTGTGCGAAGTACCTCCCGGTTGTGTGGGCGAGCTTTATATTGCCGGTGACGGTCTGGCCCGCGGTTATGCCGGGCAGCCTGGGTTGACCGCCGAACGGTTTATTGCCGATTCGTTCAGCCGTGACGGTGGGCGTTTGTACCGCACCGGCGACCTGGCGCGCTGGCAGCCGGATGGGCAGCTGTATTACCTCGGTCGCACCGATGACCAGATCAAATTGCGTGGTTATCGTATCGAACTGGGAGAGATCGAGGCCGTGCTGCTCAGCCACCCCGAACTGCTGCAGGCGGTCGTGGCCGTGCAAGGCGAGCATCTGGCCGCCTTCTGGGTCGCCAATCCCGACAATCCACCCGACGCAGCCTCCATCCGTACCTACTTACAGGGGCGCTTGCCGGCCTACATGCTGCCGACGCATTTGCAGGCGCTGGAACAACTGCCCCTCAATACCAATGGCAAGGTGGATCGTAAACAGCTGCCACGCTTGCAGTTGGAAAACCGCGGCGAGGGGGACGTCCAGCGCCCGCTGACGGCCAGCGAGGCGTTGCTGGCCGAAGTCTGGGCAGCGGTGTTGAACCTGCAACAGATTCCTGCTGACGGTCATTTCTTCCAACTGGGCGGGCATTCTCTGATGGCGGCCCAGGTGCGTGCGCGCTTGCGGGAACAGGGCTTTGAAGTGCCTTTGCGCTGGCTGTTCGAAACGCCGGTACTGACGGACCTTGCGCAGCGCATCGAGGGTCTTGCGCAGCACCTGGATCTGGCTTCGTTGCAGATCCCTCAGGTCGATCGGCAGCTTGAGCAACCCTTGTCCTCGGCGCAGCAACGCGTCTGGTTGATGCAGCAGCTGGACCTGGCCGACAGCAGCTTCAACATGAACAGCAATGTGCGCTTGCGCGGACAACTGGACCGTCATGCCCTGGAGCGTTCAGTGCACCGGCTGGTAGACCGTCATGCCATCTTGCGTACCACCTATCACCAGCGTAACGGCGAGTTGTACCAGCGGATTCACGGACAGATGTCGGTAGCGTTGCAAGTGATCGCCTCGAACGCCGCGCAGTGGCCGGTCGATGCCCGCGACATTGCGCTGCGACCGTTCGACCTCGCCAGCGAGGCACCGCTGCGGGCCGTCCTGTACCGCCTCGGTGAGCAGGAACATGTGCTGCAGTTGGTCATGCACCACATCGCCTCCGATGGCTGGTCCGGCGCTGTGCTGGTGGATGAACTGATCCAGGGTTATGAAGCGTACAGCACGGGCGCGCTGCCGCCCCAGAGCGAACTGGCGATCCAGTACGTCGACTATGCCGTATGGCAAGGTTCGGCGGCGGTACAGCTGCGTCAGCGTGAAGGCCTGGCGTTCTGGCGACAGACCCTGGCCGGCATTCCCGCGCAGGTGCCACTGCCGTTCGATTTTCCCCGTCCGGAGCGCGACAGCGGCACCGGGGCGGCCCTGGACTTCCAGTTGTCAGCGGCCACGGTTGGCCGGCTGAAGGCTTTCGCGCAGGACAGCGCAACGTCGCCGTTCATGGTGCTGCTGACGTGCTATGCCGCCGTGCTGCAGCGCGAAACGCAAGGCCGTGATCTGGTGATCGGAACGGACGTCGCCAACCGCGAGCATCCGGCCACTGAATCGCTGATCGGCTTTTTCGTCAATCTGCTGGCCTTGCGTATCCGCGTGCAACCGGAACTGAGTTTGCGTGAGCAAGCGCAGCAGGTCCGGGAGATTTGTCTGCAAGCATTCGCCTGGCAGGACACCCCGTTCGAGCGTGTCGTCGAGTGCCTGGAGCTGCCACGGGTGGCGAATGTCCACCCGTTGTTGCAGACGTTGTTTGTCCTCGACAACACGCCGCGCCAGCAACGCCAACTCGGCAATCTGCAGGTTGAACCACTGACGGGCGAGCAGCACCATTCCAAGTTCGACATGGCCCTGTTCGCCAGCGAAGACGGCGATGTGTTCAACCTGCGCTGGGTGTATCGCACCAGCCTGTTCCGCCCGGTCACGGTCGAACGCTTGCGTGATGCCTTCGAGTCCCTGCTGGACATGGCCCTCGGCGCACCGGACAACCCAATCGACACCCTGATTCCGACTCCAAAAGGAACTGCTGCAATGTCCACGGACAATCCGCTGCAACGCAAAATGAGCAAATTGGGCAAGATGCGCCAGAGCGGATCGCCCGTTACCCGCGAGCCCTTTGAAGCCCGACCGTTGCGCGAAGGTTCGAAGTTCCCCCTGTTGATTCAACTGCGTGACCGCGAACTGGCACCGGCCATTTGGGCTGAGGCCAACCGTGAGAAGGTCGAAAGCTGGCTGCGCGAGCACGGTGGCATTCTCTTGCGTGGCTTTGATTTGCCGACGCCGGCGGCTTTCGAGGCTTTTTGCCAAGCCTTGTGCCCTCAGTTATATGGTCAGTACGGTGACCTGCCGAAGGAAGAGGGCGGCAAGAACATCTACAAGTCCACGCCCTATCCCAAGGATCGGATGATCCTGTTCCACAACGAGAGTGCTCATCAGCATCGCTGGCCGCGTCGCCAATGGTTCTACTGCCAGACGCCCGCCACTTCCGGTGGCGCGACCCCGATTGTCGACAGCCGCCAGGTTTACCGTGAACTGCCGGCCTGGCTGCAAGCGAACCTGCGTCGCAAGCAACTGATGTACGTGCGCAATTTCAGCACCAGCCTGGACGTCAGCTGGCAGCACTTTTTCCAGACCGAGGAGCGCGAGCAAGTCGAGCGGATCTGCCGTGAGAGCAACATCGATTTTGAGTGGCGCGGCGCCAACGATCTGCACACCCGTCAGGTTTGTCCTGCGGTGATCCTGCACCCGCTGACGGGAGAGGAGAGCTTCTTCAATCAGATCCAGCTCTATCACCCGGCCTTTCTCGATGCCGATGTGCGTGAGCAGTTCCTGCGCGACGGGACAACTGCGATGCCCAGACAAGTGTTCTACGGTGATGGTTCCGAGCTTGAGCCAAGTGCCATCGAGGCCATCAACGCTGCCTACGACCGTTGTGCCGTGCGCTTCGACTGGCAGCAGGGCGATGTGGTCATGCTCGATAACATGCTGGCTGCGCACGCCCGGGATCCGTTCGAAGGCGAGCGTAAAATTGTGGTGGCCATGGGTGAAATCTATGGTCGTGATCAGGTCATGGCTGCGCCGGCGCAGACCGAAGAGACACCCGCAGAGTTGAAACCATGATGGACCTTGGACTAACGCTTTCACCTCAACAAAAACAACTGGCCCAGGCCAATCCGCAGGCCTGGCGCTGGGTTCGGATGCAACTGTCGGGCGTGCCCGAGGCCACTGTCCAACAGCGACTGCGTGACGGCTTGCAGCAGCATCAAGCGTTGCGCTTGCGCTACCAGCGCCCGGTTGGCGCCACGGGACTGCGCCAGCGTGTGGTCGAGCCCCTCGACTTGCGCCTGAGCTGGCGTGAGGGACGTTCAGGTGACGGGCATGATGAGCAACAGTGGCTGCTTGAGGCCAAGGCGCATTGCCTTGCCGAACAACCCGATGTGTTGGCCTGGCTACTCGACGATTATCTGTTGTTGGCGGTCCCGGTTTATTCGCTGGATCAACGCAGCCTGATCCAGTTGCAGGAGCAATTGTTGGGACGTGCCGCGTCGTTTGACACTGAACCCATGCAGTACGGCGAATACGTCGAGTGGATCAATGGCCTGCAGTTGGACGAGGATGCCGAGCAAGGCACGCAGTTCTGGCGCAACCTGGCCTTGCAGGACGTACCGGGCATGCGCCTGATCGAGCGCTATGGTATCGCCAGCGGCGACCATGCCGTTGTTCAGCTAAAGCTTGCGCAGACGTTGCCAGCGGCGTTGACGGCGCTGGCCGCGCGCGAAGGCGTGGCTGCCGAAGCGCTGGCCCTGGCCGCCTGGGGCTCATTGCTGGGCCGGCTCAATGGCCAGCAGCACGGCCAGTTGGGTCTGCAGCACGATCCTCGCGATGACTATGAAGAACTCTCGGGAGCCTATGGGCTGTTCGAGCAGACGCTGCCGATGGTGGTGCGGGTGTCCGAACACAGCACCTGGATCAACCTGGCCCGGCCATTGGCACGGCAACTGGAAAACGCGGTGGCTTGGCAGGAATATGTCGGTCAGGCTCAGCTATTGCCCGAGTGGCGTGCCAGCTTTCAGACCGGGCTGCGTGTCGTGCATGCACCGCTGCTGGAGGGGCTGCAAGTCCTGTCCTTCGACACCCCGGTCGAACTGCAATTGCAACTGACGCTCGATGCCCAGGACAGTGGGGAACTGACACTGGCCTATGACCGTGGTCTGTACCGTGAAGAGCAGATGCAGGTCTTGCTCAAGCGCTTCGCCCATTGGCTCGAGCAATTGCTGCAGTCGCCCAACGGCCTCATCACTGGCGTCGATCCGCACTTGCCCGAGGAGTTGCGCGCGTTACCGACGCGCCCCGTCCTGGCGCCGGATCTCGATATTGTCGCCACCGTGCGCGAGCACGCCCGGACACATCCGGATCGGCCGGCGCTGCGCTATGCGGGGCAAATGTTCTCTTACGCCGAACTCGATGCCTTGAGCGATCGTGTTGCCGGCAGCCTGCGTCAGGCCGGTGTTGGCCATGAACACGTGGTTGGCCTGTATTTGCCCCGTGGGGCGCAGATGTTGATCGCGATGCTAGCCTGCTTCAAGGTCGGTGCTGCGTACCTACCACTGGATCCTCAACAACCACCGCTGCGGCTGGCCGACATTATCGAGGATGCCCGACCGGCCTTGTTGCTGTACGTAGAGGGGCTGCTGCCCGATACCTCGGTCGACACCCTGTGCTGGTCACAGGCATGCACGGGGCCGGTGTTCGATTCGCCGGTGCAGGGTTCGGCGCAAGACCTGGCCTACGTGCTCTATACCTCAGGCACCAGCGGCAAGCCCAAAGGTGTGCAAATCGAGCAAGGCCAATTGCGCCATTACGTCACGCAAGTGACCCGCGCGCTCCAGTTACCCGAGGCCGGGCATTATGGCCTGGTGTCTTCACTGCTCGCGGATCTGGGAAATACTGTGTTGTTTCCGGCCTGGTTGCAGGGCGGTTGTGTGCATGTGCTGGAGCAGTCCACCGTGACCGATGCCCGGGCGTTCGCCGAAGAACTTCAGCGCTACCCATTGGACGTGCTCAAAATCGTGCCTTCGCACCTCGAAGCGCTGATGGGCGAGCACGCTCCCAACGGCATTCTTCCACGTCAGGTCCTGGTACTGGGCGGAGAGCCGCTCAGTGAGCATTTGCTGAGCCGTTTGGCCCAAGCGAAACCGGCCTGTCGCCTCTACAACCATTACGGACCGACAGAGACTACGGTTGGCGTGCTATGGCGTGCGATCGATGTCAGCCAGGGCGTGGGTGATAGCGCCTTGAATCAGGTATTGGGTGATAACCGCATCCACCTGCTCGACGACCAGCAACGCGCGGTGCCGTCAGGCCAGGCCGGGGAATTGTGCATCAGTGGCGCCAGTGTCGGGCGCGGTTATGTGGGTGGTGTCGGTGGCGGTGCCTTTGGTGTCGATCCACTCAGTGGCCAGCGCCTGTATCGCACCGGTGATCTTGCTTTGCGCCAAGCCGATGGTGCCGTACGCATTCTGGGGCGCAATGATCAACAGGTGAAAATCCGTGGGTTTCGCCTGGAGTTGGCGGAAGTCGAACAGGCTTTGTTGGCCCAGCCGGGCGTGTTGCAGGCTGCGGTCTTGCTGGACGGCGAAGGCGACCATGGGCGCTTGCTGGCTTTCGTGGTCAAGGACGACGCCCTGTCGCAAACGACCGAGCAACTGTACGCCGCCCTGGCTCGCCAGCTACCGGACTACATGCTGCCCAGCGGTATCCTTGCACTCAAGACGCTGCCACTGAACAGCAATGGCAAGCTTGATCGCAAAAACCTGCTCGAACGCGCCAGGCAGCGTTTGCAGAACACTCGCGTGGCGCCCGTGGGCGAGCTCGAAACGGCCATTCTGGCGATTTGGTGCGAGGTGTTGGGTGTCGACGAGCTGGGGGTGACCGACAATTTCTTCAACGTCGGTGGGCACTCGCTGGCGGCGATCAAAGTGGTGTCGCTGATTCGCGAGCGCCTGTCTCTCGAATTGCCGACCAATCTGCTGTTCGAGCGGCATACCGTCCGTGACCTGGTTCATGGCCTGGGTAACGATCACAGCGGCGGCCCATGGCACGTCTTGAATGACGCGCATGAACATGCGCCGGCCCTGTTGCTGGTGCATGGCGCGCAAGGGCATCTGCAGGCGTATCAGCCGTTGGTAGAGAATCTAAACGGTAAAGCCGCTGTCTTTGGTCTGGCCGCCCTGGAAAAGGGCTGGGATGAAGACGACATGGACGTGCTGTTGCAGCAATATGTGGCGAGCATCCCTGTCCAGCTGAAACAGCGCCCGCTGGTGCTGCTGGGCTGGAGCCTGGCGTCGCGGCTGGCATTGATGCTGGTGCCCCATCTACAAGCCCACGGCTTTAGCGTCGAAGGGCTTGTGGTGCTCGATCACGATGCGCAGCGCAGCCTGGCCGGCGAGGGCGACGAAGCCGGCCAGTTGATTGCCGATTTTGCTTTCTACTGCCGCACTCACGCCCAGCCAATCGGTGAGTCGCTGCGCGAACGTGTGACGGGCCTGTTGGCAGGTCTGGACTATGCCGAGGGCGTTGCCCGCTTGCTCAACGATGCCCAGGTGCGTGCGCATCTGCAATGGGGAGCCGCCGATGCTGATTTGCTCACGCTATTGGCGCAATATCGCTCGATCAAGATGCGCTTGTATGAGCAAGCCTTGCCCACCGTTGATGTGCCGCTGTGGCTCTGGCGCGGCAATGCCCATGCCGACTTGCGTGCTCAGTGGCAAGCGCATACCCACCAAGCTGTTCGCCAGTGGACGCTGGACGTGGGGCATCACGAGATGCTCGCAGAGCCTCGATTGGTCGAAAGCCTGTTGCCTTTACTGTTGCAAACCTCTGCCAAGGTGGTGTCTGTCTCATGATGTTATTGAAAGAACTGCTGCACGATGCTCGATGGCGCATTCTGCTGGCGATTCTGAGCAGCGCCTTGAGCGCGGCAACCAGTATCGGCCTGATCGGGTATATCAACCGCAGCCTGGAGCATGGGCTCGATGATATCGGCCGGGGCTTGTTGCTGTTCGGTGGTCTGCTGATCCTATTGTTCATCAGCGGTGTCACGTCGCAATGGCTGCTGGTGCAGATCGGGCATCGCCTGGTTTACCAATTGCGCCTGCGGCTGGTGGGCAAGGTGTTGGGCACAGTACTCGAACGCATCGAGCGGCTGGGCAGCCCGCGTATCTACAACGCGCTGACCAAGGACGTGACCACCGTCGCCACGGCGTTCAAGCAACTGCCGATTTCCTTGTACAACGGCTTGCTGTTGTTGGCGGGGCTCGCCTACATGGCCTGGTTGAGCATGCCGTTCTTTTTCCTGACCCTGGGGGTGATTGCCCTTGGGGTCGGTCTTGACGTGCTGCTGGGGCGCAAGGTCAAGACCCTGATGCAGGCCGTGCGGCAGCAGGATGACCAGTTGACCGAGCAGTTCGAGGCCGCCATCCAGGGGCGTTGCGAGTTGGGCCTGAGCCGGGAACGCCGGCACCTGCTCTATGAGCGCAAGCTCGAACCGATCGCGCGGGCCTCGCTGGAGGCGTCGGTACGTGCCGACACGCTGTGGGCGGTGAACCTGAACTGGACGACACTGCTGGTGTTCGTGCTGATCGGTACGCTGTTCTTTCTCGGCCAGGGACTAGGGTTGCTCAGCCAACAGGTCGTGGTGGGTTACGTTCTGGCAATCATGTTTCTGCGCACGCCGATCTCGATGATCCTGGATGCCATTCCTGCGGTCATTCGCGGCCATGTTGCCTTGCAGGCCATCGATGCCCTGGCGTTGGGTGAGACGGTGCAGTTCAAGACCCCTGCACAAGCGGCGCAACCCTTCGGTGAGTTGCGCCTGTCAAACGTGCATTACCGCTATCCCGGGCAAAGTGACGAATTTGCGTTTGAGTTGGGGCCGATCGACCTGTCGATTCGTCGCGGCGAGTTGATTTTCATTGTCGGTGGCAATGGCAGTGGCAAGTCGACCCTGGCCAAGCTCCTGACGGGGCTCTACGTTCCCACCTCTGGGCAGGTTTCGCTGAACGGCGTGGTGCTCGATACCCACACCAGCGAGTGGCACCGGGAGCATTTCGCCGCCATTTTTGCCGACTTCTATCTGTTCGCCGATGTGCTGGGCGAAGCGGGCAATCATGAGGGGCTTGAGGCCCGGGTGGATCATTACCTGGACCGCCTTGGGTTGGCCCATAAAGTTGAGTTCGCTGCCGGGCGCCTGTCGACCACGGCCCTGTCCCAGGGCCAGCGCAAGCGCCTGGCACTGTTACTGCTGATGATGGAGGGCAGGGAGGTGTTCCTGCTGGACGAATGGGCGGCGGATCAAGACCCGGTGTTCCGCCACGTGTTCTACAACGAACTGCTGCCCGAGCTGAAGGCGGCCGGCAAGACGGTGATTGCAATCACCCATGACGACCGCTATTTCGATGTTGCCGACCGGGTCTATCGTCTCGACTACGGCCATCTCGTGGACTACGACCGAGCGACAGAGAACCCTTTTCAACTGGCGAAATAGGTTGCAGTTAAACGGGCTGTTCCTGCCGTTTGCATTCATCGAGTGGGCAACTGCTGCAATAGCCGACGCCGGGCAGGCGGTAGCGAATGCAGCAGATGCGCCTCAGGCGCTGCGGCTCGTCCTCGCCGATATCGCGGTACTGCACGGGGGCGAACAAAGGATTACGCCGGCCGTTCGGGCGCAGGCGGGTATTCAGGATTTCTTTGGCCGGTGCGGTGCTGTACGCGTTGGCCAATGGGTGCAGGTCGATACGGCTGGTGACGAATTCGAACGTATTGCCGGCATTGCTCCAGAACAACCGGGGCGATGCCTGGGAGACACTGACCAAGGTTTCGATGACGGGCTCCAGATGATCCTCGACCAGGGTATGAAATCGCTCGAAGGCGGTGCAGGCTGGCAAAGGCTGGCCGGCATGAGGCAAGTGCAACGCCTGTGGCCTGGCGTCATTGCCCAGTTGTATCCCGGTGTCGGCAAGGGCAAGTGGCAGATCGCATTGCTGGAGCAGATTGGCGGCCATCACGGGTGCCAGGAAGGTGCTGAAGTACCATTTGGACCACAGTGACACCAGAGCCAGGCGCTCATCGGTTTTGTACCGTGCCTGCAGGTCGTCGACGAATGCGCCGAAATATTCATGCTGGAAGAACCTGTCCCCCGGTACGTCTGTACGGGGATGGCTGCGCAGTTGCAGCTTTTCACCATGGTCGGCAAGCGGACCGGTGAACAGCGGGGCAAGGCTGGGAATCATCGACTCATCCGTGGACCGCGAATTGAGAGCGGTTATCGTTCAGAGGGGCCCGAAGTATAAACAGGGCGTTGCCGTCTTGCGACTGTTCATCGTCGATAGGGAAATTTGAGAACAGTGTATGAATTTTTAAAAATTAATGAGAATCGCTACCATTAGTATTGTATCGTAGGCGTCTTTCCGCCATGTCAGTCAAGGAGCAAGCAATGAGTTTGGACAGTCCGGATACGCGCTTTCTGGTTGTAGTCAATGATGAGGAGCAGTACTCGATCTGGCCGGATTATCGAAGCGTGCCCAATGGCTGGCGCACGCTCGACATGAAAGGCAGCAAGCAAGAGTGTCTGGACTATATCGAAAAGGTCTGGACCGATATGCGCCCGCTGAGCCTGCGCCAGGCCATGCAAGTACAAGGACAGGGCTGATCGCCCGCGACAGAGTTTTTACCTCAGGGATTCAATATGGAAAGCGTCCAGCCCCGTCTATCATCCAGCGCAACCTTCACGCTGGAACAGTTTCGCCAGCAAGCACCGCGTGAACTGAACACCAACCCGTATCTTCAGCGCCAGGCGGCCCGTGAATCGAATGCCCGGTCTTATCCACGGCGTATTCCGTTGGCGCTGCAAGAGGCCCATGGCCTCTATGTTCGTGATACCCAAGGTCAGTTGTTCATGGATTGCCTGGCGGGGGCGGGAACTCTGGCGCTGGGGCACAACCACCCGGTAGCCATCGCGGCCATGCGCCAAACGCTCGACTCCGGCTTGCCCTTGCACACCCTGGATCTGACGACACCGGTCAAGGATCGCTTCGTCGAAGACCTGTTCAACGCGCTGCCGGAAAACTTTGCCCGTCATGCTCGCATCCAGTTTTGCGGGCCGACCGGTGCCGATGGCATTGAGGCGGCCTTGAAGCTGGCCAGGACGGCCACCGGGCGCAAACCGATTCTGTCGTTCTCTGGCGGCTACCACGGGATGACACTGGGCACGTTGAGCCTGATGGGCAACCTGGGGCCGAAACAGGCACTGGGCTCGCTGATGGCCGATGTGCAATTTCTGCCATATCCCTATGACTACCGTTGTCCGTTCGGCATCGGCGGCGAAGCCGGTGTCGATGCCGGGTTGCATTTTATCGAACAACTGCTCAGCGACCCGGAGTCGGGTGTGCTGCCACCCGCGGCGGTGGTGGTCGAAGTCGTGCAGGGCGAGGGCGGCGTGATCCCTGCGCCAATACGCTGGCTCCAAGGCTTGCGCCAATTGACCCGTAAGTTCGGCGTGGCGCTGATCATCGATGAAGTCCAGACCGGCCTGGGTCGGACCGGCAAACTGTTTGCGTTCGAACACGCGGATATCGAGCCCGATATCCTCGTACTCTCAAAAGCCATCGGTGGTGGCCTGCCGTTAGCCGTGATGGTGTACCGCGAAGAATTGGATACCTGGAAGCCAGGTGCCCATGCCGGCACATTCCGCGGCAATCAAATGGCGATGGCTGCGGGGGCTGCGACGCTGCGCCATATCATCAGCGAAGACTTGCCGGGACATGCCGATGTCATGGGGCAACGACTCATGGCGGCTCTGCGCCAGCTGCAGGACCGCTATGCTTGCCTGGGCCAAGTACGCGGCCGAGGACTGATGGTGGGTGTGGAAATCGTCAGTGACACGGCGAGCGACAGTCGTGTCCCAGCAGCCGATACGGCATTGGCCCAGGCAATCCAGCGTCAATGCCTGCGCTTGGGCGTCATTCTGGAGCTCGGGGGGCGCCATGGTGCCGTTGTGCGGTTCCTGCCGCCATTGATCATCCGGGCCGAGGAGGTCGACGTGTTGGTCGAACTGTTCCAGGTTGCCCTGGCCAATGCTCTCGTGGAGGTCAAGGGCCGGACGTTGCATATCGCATGAAATGCTGCAATGTGGGAGCCAGGTTTGCTCGCGAAGACGGCGGCACATTCAACATCGATGCAAGCTGATCCACCGCTATCGCGAGCAAGCTTGCTCCCACAAAGGATTGCGGGAGCCCACAGCATCCAGATTCAACACCAAACCCTGCAACAGTTGCTCAGGCACTGGCGTGGGTCAGCCCGGTCAAGGTGTCCGCGATGGCCTTCGTGCGTTGTGCCGTGCCTTCGGTGGTGCGGCTCGAGTCTTCCAGGGCATCGAGCATCTCGCGCAGGGCGCTGACGGCGACGGACTGGTCTTCGATCTGTTGGGCGACGCCTTGGATCTCCGTCGAGAGCAGGTCAATGTCCACGCCAATTTCCGCAGCATTCTTGCGGGTGATTTCCGCGAGCTTGCGGACCTCATCCGCCACCACCGCAAACCCTCTGCCCATTTCACCTGCCCGCGCTGCTTCGATGGCGGCGTTAAGGGCCAACAGGTTGGTCTGCCCGGCGATTTGCTGGATGACCTGTACGATCGACTGAATACGCAAGCTCGAACTGGCGAGCGCACGGGCGCCGACCACCGCTTCACCCGCTTGCGTGGCAAGCTGTTCGACGGTCGTGCCGGCCTGCTCGGCGACGCTGTTTTGCCGGTCTATCGTGCCCGTCAGGTCATCCATCGACAGGTGTAGCTCACCTGAGTAGTGCTTGATTTGCGTCGCCATCTGCGCTTGCTGCTGGCTGGCCTGGGCCAATACCTGGCCCAGATCGGTCAGGCCGTCGAACACCGGCAGGA
The DNA here is from genome assembly GCF_900114515.1 of Pseudomonas sp. NFACC46-3. Lineage (NCBI taxonomy): Bacteria > Pseudomonadati > Pseudomonadota > Gammaproteobacteria > Pseudomonadales > Pseudomonadaceae > Pseudomonas > Pseudomonas sp. NFACC46-3. The sequence goes on along the minus strand of NZ_FOTH01000001.1, from coordinate 203,888 downwards.
TGGTGTTGTCCAGGCCGCGAGTGTCCAAGGCGCTGCTGAAGTCGTTCATCTTGAACGCCATGATCTGCTTGACCACGACGTGGTTCAGGCCGGCCAGTTTCTTGACCTGGCGGCGCAGGAAAAACGCCTTGAACTCACCATAGTGGGCGATGAAGTTATCGACGTACTCATCGACAAAGCTGGCGCCCTTGGTGACCCTGAAGAAGAAAATCGCCGTGAGTGTCTGGTTAAGGTTCAAACCGAGAATTTCACCAAACGTCGAGAAACCGGCCAAAGGCACATCCCCGAAAATACCGGCCATGCTGCCCAGGTCGCTGCTGTTGTTGAGCCGGCGCAGGATGCAGTCATTGAGAATAGCGGCCACCGGACGGCCGCCCTTGCCCTTGAGGAATTTCTCGTAGTCGAGTCGGGTCGCCTCGCGAAGGGGCGTGCGCTTGACCATCACCAGCTCTTCGCCGGGCGCCACGTCGCAGAACAACTGGATGATCTGCTGCTGATAGTCGATACGGGCAATGGAGCGCACGAACAGCTCATCGCCCACACGGATGGCGAATGAATAATCGGCGAGCTTCTTTTCCAGCGCTTGGGCACTGCACTCGAATGCATCGCACAGCGCCTGGACCATGCTCTTGATGTTCCCCCGGCTGTCGATGACCTGGTCGATGGTGCGGTCTTCGACCGACGCGGTCAGCACGCTGAACGTCAGCCCGGCAGGTTGGAAGTTCTGGCTCTTGAACACCCCGAAGCGCACATCCGCCGCGGTTTTCAGGAAGACAATCTGCGCGTGGTTCTGATAACTGCGTTGCCCATCACTGATCAGGGTCTTTTTGAAATCCGTCTTGCCACCGGCCGAGCCGCCGACGAACAGGCAAGGGAAACGCCCCGACTCATAGAGCGCCTCCATAAAGAACGACTCGGAAGCTGAAAGACCATCGAACACCACGTAGGCCAGCGTATCGCGATGATCAATGGGTGTGCTCACTTGCGCCTGCTTGATGTTATTCACCAGCCTGGCGATGCGCTCACGCATGGCCAAGCGCTTGCCGCCTCCGCGAATGTCCTCGCACTCCAGCGGCACCATCACCACCTCAGCCGACACAATCACACTGGCGTCAAAGAGCTGCAACACCACCCGATCCCAGCTCTCGCCGGTCTGGCAGTACAGCGTGTTCGCACCGTTGCACAGCTCACCCGACGTCGTGCACAAGCTGATGGCGCTTTGGGGAAAACGCTGCTTGACCTTGGCGGCGACCCGGTCGATGTCCAGGTGAGGGGAGACGAACCCGGTGACCAACACAGGGGTGATACGTACGTTGGCCAGCGCCTGGTCCAATTCAGCAGAGGTGCAGGCCACACTTACAGCCCCTTGAGTGCGGGCTCGGGCAGTGTTGAAGAGGTTCAGTAGGTTCATGGCTGGACTCGGTTGAGCGCGACGTGACGCGTACGAGGTATGCGTGCGGAGTCCTTTCCCTGTAGCGGTCACGGCTGGGGACTTGTATGGGCGTGAGCTTGTGCTATTTGCGGGGGCGGTCCATAGGGGCTTTTGGTTGGGGTTTGCTCCGTCTGTTGGATAGCGACTTTCGTACGAGTTCGGCAGATTCGCTGCATTACGTGGATGAGTTAGGGCTCAGGCGACACCATCCGATCAACGATTCCGTAGATGGCCTTCTCCAATGCCTGATCCTCCAGCATGGTTTCAGCGACTTTTTTTGAAATGCTGCCGAATTCGGGATGTTCCAGAATGCTTTCGCCAAACTCCCAGCGCAGGATTTCCTGCACGGTGATGACTGGGGCCGCCTCGTGGAAATCTTCAGTATTTCTTTTGAGGTCTCGAAGACGACTTTGCAAATGTACGCGCAGCACTTCGAGATCTTTTTCGCCCTTTTTGGCCTTGGCAGCGCTGGTGTTGTTTGTTGCGCTCGATGTTACTCGTTCCTTAGGCTTGGCCAGCGCAGCCAGGACCTGGGAGAGGCGAGTCGAATCGATCTTGCTCATCAGGGCGTCTCGAAGGCGTTGCGGTAGGCACCAAGAAATACCGCAGGTTCGGTAGGATCAGGAGTTATGTGGGCGGCGGTGTCTGAAAGACTGGCCAGCACTCGTTCCATATCTGCCTTTAATGCCGGATTAGGGCAATCTGTCAGACCCTGAGTCAGCCGGGTGATAGCGTTCGACGTACGTTCGTCGAGCAGTTCCAGATAGGCCCCGGAGAATTCCCTGAGGCTCATATCCTGCGATGTGTTCAGCAGTGAGTTGAAGGCGTTTCGGGCTTCGTCCAGCTTCGATAATTGCAGGCTGAGCAAACCCAATTGGAAGCGCGCAATATCCATCTCGGGATCTAGTTCAAGTGCCTCGATCATTTCCGCATGTGCACGCTCCAGCAGGCCGAGCTCGGCATGTTCGGCGGCGCGAAAGTAATGGACCGCTGCATTCTTCGGTTCTATTTCAAGTGCTGCGTTCAGGTAGTTAAGGGCGGCGTGGTGGTCACCGTTCTGGCTGGCATTGATGGCCAAGTGTAGATATTCCGATGCGTCCAGCATGTGGGGCTCCGCGTGCGATGGCTTAGTGTTGGTCCGGATGACGGTCGGGGATCTTGTTCTGGTGTGTTTGCAGCCAGTTCTCCATCAGGACCCTGCCAGTGTCGCTGCTATCGGGTCTCGTACGGTCAAGAACCTGATCGATCACTTGAGCTGCCTTTTCCGGGTGTCCGGCTTGCTGGAGGAGAAGGGCTTCAGCGTATCGAGCCGACAGACCGTCAGGTTTGAGTTTGAGTGCACGGCGAATACCTTTTTGGGCACGCTCTGTCATTCCCTCCAGGATGTCGACGATTGCCAATCCACCATGGGTTTCACCAAAGTTACGGTCCAGTGCGTAAGAGCAGTCGAGCGCCCGGCGGGCCTGAATGCTGTCCCCTCGCAAAATGTAGATCCAGGCCAAAAGATGCCAGGTACCGATGTGGTCCGGCATGAACTTGACCGCCGTCTTGAGATGCTCTTCAGCCGCGTCGAATTCCAGTTCGTTGAATTCCAGTCGCGCCAGCCCGGACCACGCCCGGCCGCATTCAGGATGCACAGCGATTGTATGAAGCCAGGCGTTGCGTGATGCAGTGATGTTGTGTTGGTGGAAGTGGACCGAGGCGCAGGCGATCAGCGCATCGAGTTGATCAGGGTTCTGCGCCAGTGTCTCGTGGGCAGTGATCAATGCTGGAGAGTAGTTGTCGTTCTCGTATTGCAGTAGAGCGAGTAGCCCGCGAATCTCGATGTTTGCCGGATCTTGCAACAATGCGCGCGCAACCAGTGCCTCGGCCTCTTCAGTCTCCTCCAGTTGATGCAGGGCGCGTGCATGCATCACCAATAGCGAAGTAGGGCTTTGCGCCTCATGGCTCAGGCGCGAAAGCAATGTATGGGCAGTTGCGTAGTCGCCGCTGTAAAAGTGCCCTTGGGCGGTGTTGAAGATAACCGCTGGATGCTTGATTCCACCTTCGATTGCCTTATCCCCGAAAGCGCCCGCTTCTGCATATTGGCCGGCCTGCAAGGACACATGGGCAGCCAGTGCACAGATGTTGGGTTCTTCGATCGCCTGGGTCTTCATGTGGTCGATCAATTGTTGGCCATGAATGACGTCGCCAAGATCGATGGCCAATGCCAACGCGTCGGCCAACAGCGCCAGGTTGGTCGGATCATGCCCCAGGAAAGTGAGCAGGCGCGCCAGGCGATTCTGTTCAGCGGACGAGTTATCAATGGTCATGAATGGATTCTTTTTCGGCGATCGGAAGAAGGGGAAGGCGGTTCTCCCGGGCGATTATTGCCTTGATGGCTGCGGCCTGTCATGCGTTAAACAGGCAATTTCAACGCCTCATAAAATATTTTCCATTTCCCCTAAACTTTTTTCGAAAGCCGAGCATAAGCACTGACAGTAGCGCTGCTTGGCCGTTGGGCGGGCAGCTATGTTTCGGCCGCGTGGGCGGCTCAGCTTCGTCGGGGAGTTAAGGGAATCATGGTCGCCATCGTCGCCGGTAATGGATTAGGGCTGTTCAATGCTTCGGTGAATTCGTTGGGAGGCAGCGGTGTCGGCGGCCAAGGCAACCTGGGGCAGGCCGGGGGGCAGGCGTTGGTCAATGTCAGCAACGGCAACCTGGTGCTGCGCTTTACCGACGAGCAATTGTCTGGCCTGGGCCAGGATCTGCTGCACACCCGCACCTACAACACCCAGGGCGGCTTGAGCGATGGCGATGCCGATGGTTGGCGCTGGGACGGCGAACGCAGCCTGTTGTTGACCGGCACCGTGAACACTTCTGGCAGCCAGGTGACCCGTACCATGGGCGACGGTCATCAGACGGTCTACCAATGGAACGGCAGCCGCTATCAATCGACCGAGGGCGATGGCGCCCATGACACCGTTACCTGGGATGCCGGTGCCGGTCAGATGGTCTGGACGGATGGCTCTCGGCGGACCGTCGAACGTTACGACGACAATGGCAGGCTGCTGTCGGTCACCGACGCCAACGGCACGCAGATCAGCTACGGCTACGATGCCAATGGACGCTTGAATTCGGTCCAGGACAGCTCCGGCCAGGAACTGGTGCTGAGCTACAACGCGTCCGGCAAGCTGGAGCGCGTCGACACGCGCAATGCTGCGGGCGGTGCGTTGACCCAGCAAGTGTATTACGGCTATGACGCTCAAGGCCGACTGATCAATGTCAGTACCGATCTGAGCCCGGAAGACAACAGCATTGCCGATGGCAAGGTCTACCGTACCGACTATACCTACGACGGGGCCAGCTTCCGTATCGCCAGTGTCGTGCAAAGTGACGGCACCTCGGCCAGCTTCACTTATCAGTTGCGCGATGGCGAATACCGGGTCAAGACGGTTTCCGACGGTTCGGGGACCACCACCTTCAGCTACGACATCGCCAGTAACCGTACAGATGTGCTCAATGGCTCAGGCCAGCAGTGGAGCTACTTCTACGATACCAACGACCGCTTGATAGAAGTGCAGACCCCGGCGGTGGATGGGCAGCGCCTTTCCACGCGCTATGCTTATGATTCGGACGGCAATGTCATCAAGGTCACGGATGGGCGCGGCAACGCCGTCACCTACCAGTACGATGCGAACGGTAATGTCCTGTTGGAGCGCGATGCGACGGGTGCCACGGTAGCTCGCAGCTATAGTGCCGATAATCAGTTGCTCAATGAAATTCGCTACACCGCGACAGCGACCCTGAACGCTGCCACCGGGAGCTGGACAGAGCCGCCGGCCAGTACCGCCCAGGTCACCCGATTGGCCTACGACAGTAATAATCGGGTGCGTTTCATGGTCGATGGGCGTGGCCAGGTCACGGAGTATCGCTATAACGCCCAGGGGTTGAGAACCCAGGAAATCGCCTACGGTGATGCCTTGTTTGTGCTGACCGGGCTCACACCGCAGGATGTGTTGACCGAGTCGCAATTGGTGACTTGGGTCGGTTCGCGAGACCGAACCCGTTCGACCCTCACCGAGCTGAGTTATGACTACCGCGGCAATTTGAGCCGTCGGGTCGCTTACGGCTCGGTCAATGCTGCCGGTACAGGTATCCAGGAGAGCAGCACCAGCGTAACCGAGTACGTGTATAGCCAGCATGGTCAGCTTCTGCAGACGTTCGTAGTCCGTGCGGCAGACCGTAGCCGGAAGATTACCCTCAGCTCGGTTGTCTACGATGGCTTGGGGCGTGTGATCAGCCAGACCGACTCGGCTGGCACACGGACAACCGCTTATAACGGTACTGGCCGTACGGTGGCGGTGACCAATAGCGCCGGCATGACCATTACCCAAACCTACAACGACCGAGGCCAACTGCTTGGTCTGACACAGACGGCAGCCGGCCTGGCATCGCGCTCCACCTCGTATGTCTATGATGATGCTGGCCGGCAGGTCATGGTCCAGGATGCGACGGGCGTGCGCAGCTATACGTTTTACGACGAGGCCGGGCGGGTCAGTGCCCTGGTGGATGGCCTCGGTGCGGTGACCGAATACAGTTATAACGCCGCCGGGCAGCGTACCCAGGAAAAACGCTACGCAACCCTGGTCGACACCTCGGCCTGGTACAACGGCACCGCGGTGCTCAAGAAACAGGTTGATGAAGTTCGGCCGGTGAGCGCTTCTGCGGATCGGACTACCGTTTTGTCTTATGACAATGCCGGTCGACTAAGCGCCAGTACGGATGCCAGTGGTACGCTGACCACCTTCACTTATGACGGGCAAGGCCGGCTGATCAAGCAGCAGACCGGTGATCGCGCAACGCGATTTTTCTATGACGCCAGCGGGCATCAAATTGGTCAGTTGGATGCGGAAGGCTATCTACGTGAAGACCGTCATGACGCCGCAGGTCGGCTGACACAGAGCATTCGTTATGCGAACGCGACTGTGCTTGCGAATCGGGCCACCGGCACCCTCGTTGGTTTGCGCCCACCTTCGGCGGGTGATCTGACGAGTTGGTATTTCTACGACACGGCCGGTCGGCAGATCGGCAGTGTCGATGAGAAGCAGTTCGTCACTGAAACGGTATACGACGAAGCGGGCAATACGCAGAAAACCATTCGTTATGCCACGGCCTATACTGCTGCGATTTCCGCTGCGACAACCTTCGCCACCATCAAGAGCGGCGTGGCTGCGGGTGCGGCACAAACCGCGACCACCACCTTTGACGATCAGGGTCGCGTGGCCCTGCGTGTCGCCACCGATGGCACGGCCACGGCGTATGAGTACGATTCGGCCGGGCGCCTGGTGCGTGAAACCCAAGCCCAGGGCACCACTGAAGAGCGCAGTACCCGTACCCGTTACGATGCTTTTGGGCAAACCATTGGCAAGCTGCTCGGTGAAGCGTCGGGGCGCGTAACGACCGGTATGAGTGCCACCGAAGTGGCTGCGATCTATGCGCAGTACGGTTTGACCTATCAATATGACGCGGCCGGACGGGTGGCCAGCGCCACTGACGCGCTGGGTAACCGGACGTTGTCTTACTACGACGCGGCAGGGCGCCTGACTCACGTCGTCAACGCGATGGGCGAGGTCAGCGAAACGGTTTATAGCGCCTTTGGCGATGTTCGCGAGCGGACTGATTTCACGGGGCGGTTGGCCACGGCAGACACCGCCGCCTTGTCGGGCGGTGTGTTGAATGCGCAACTGAAGACGCTGGTACAAGCGATCCGCGACGCGGCCAATGACAATCGGCGTGTGTATGACTACGACACCCGTGGCCTGCTGACGTCCACGACCGATGCCCTGGGCTACGTGACCCGTTATGGCTATAACGCCTTCGGCAATCAAACATCCGTCACCCGTACAATCGCTACGGGGAACACGATTGTCAGCAGCATCACCTACAACAAGCGTGGCGAGCAGATAAGCCGCATCGACGATGTCGGCGGTTTGGCGCGCAGCAGTGCCACTGTTTATGACGCCTTTGGCCGGGTGATCAGCCAGGTTGATGGTCGGGGACTGACCAGCACCACGACCTATGCAAGCAATGGTCGAGTCATTGTTTCCCGGAACGCACTCAACCAGGGACAAATCAGCGAATACGACGCCTTCGGTCGAGTACTCAAGCAAACGGATGCACTGGGCAAGGTCACCACCTACGCCTACAACGACAGCACGCGCAGCCTGACGGTGACCACGCCCGACGGCGTCAGCGTGGTGACCCTCAAGAATCGTCACGGCCAGACTCTGACGGTCACCAATGGCACCGGTGCGGTGACCCGCTATAGCTACAACAAGGAAGGGCAGCTCGTCACCAGCCAGGATGCCCTGAACCGCACCACCACCAACGCTTATGACGAGGCCGGGCGGCTGCTCACCGTGACCGATGCCCTCGGCCGGATCAGTCGCTACGGCTACGACGCCGCCAACCGCGTGCTGACCCGTACCGATGCCAACAACAGCGTGACCCGCTACAGCTTTGACGGCCAGGGTCGCCAGGTGCGGGTCGTCGACGCCGAAGGGAAAACCGAGCAACGTATCACCGACTACGCCTACGACCGCAAAGGTCAGTTGCTAAGGGTGACCCAGGATCCCAACGGCCTGAAGCTCACCACCAGTTACAGCTATGATGGCGTGGGTCAGCAAGTGCAGGTGATGCGTGGCACGGTGGCCAGTCCCAGCCAGCAGGTCACCCTGTATGCATTTGACAAGCTGGGCCGGCGTACCAGTGAACGCCAAGACCCGAGCGGGCTGAACCTGACCACTCGATACAGTTACAACGAGAACGATCAGGTCACGCGCAAGATCGATGCGGCGGGCAACAGCACTTGGTATGTCTATGATGCTGCCGGTCGTGTGAGTGCCACTGTCGATGCCCTGGGGTATGTCAGCGAGAACAAGTACGACGCCAATGGCCGGGTGGTCGAGACGGTACGTCATGCCAAGCCGATTCAGGTGCCGACGGTGGGCAGTAGCGATGGCCAGACGCTTTCCCTGAGCGGCAACTCTCGCTTGTTGACCGCGTTGGATAAAATCGCCATCGATCCGGCCAAGACCTACACCGTGCGTGTCAAGCTGCGTCAGCTAACAGGTGAGGGGAGCGTCTATGCCGGCGTGGTGACTTACGACAGTGCGGGCAACAAACTCGCCAACACATCCGGAGGAACCTTTTCCTATAACGCAGCTTCGGCAGTGAAGCTGACGCCGGAGATGGGTTGGCAGACCTTCGAAGGCACCATCAGCGGCACCAGCCCGAACAGCGGGGGGGCCAACCGCAACAAGTTCATCGAAGGCAGTGCAAGCGCCGTACCTCTGCTGTTGTACAACTACGGCGTCGACAGCAGCGGTGATCCCACTCGCTTGATTGAAGTGGATTCACTGGAACTGATCGATACGGCGACGGGCCAGGTACTCAACGCCAATGCCAAGGCTGACGCCGGCCAAGTGAACTGGTCCGTGGCCGGCCCCGTGGATATACACGAGGGCAGCGATGCCCTCAGCGCCGAAAATCTTCAAGCGCTGCTGCGCCCTGACAGCGATGACCGGCACACCCAATTCGTCTACGACGCCGTAGGCCGTCAACGCTACGTGATCGACGCCCAGGGCGCGGTTACCGAGAACAAGTACGATGCCAACGGGCGACTTACCCAGACCGTCCAATACGCCACCCGCATTCAACGTCCCACGTATGGCAGCAGTGACGGCTCGACGCTCTCTTTGAGTGGCAACTCAGGTATTTTTACCGCGCTCGAAAAGATCGCCATCGACCCGGCCAAGACCTATACCGTACGCGTCAAGCTGCGTCAGGTAACGGGGGAGGGGCTCGTCTATGCCGGTGTGGTGACTTACGACAGTGCGGGCAACAAACTCGCCAACACATCCGGAGGAACCTTTTCCTATAACGCAGCTTCGGCAGTGAAGCTGACACCGGAGATGGGGTGGCAGACCTTCGAAGGCACCATCAGCGGCACCAGTCCGAACAGTGGAGGGGTCAACCGCAACAAATTCATCGAAGGCAGTTCCAGCGCAGTGCCTCTATTGTTGTACAACTATGGCGTTGACAGCAGCGGTGATCCCAGCCGCCTGATTGAAGTCGATTCGCTGGAACTGATCGATACGGCGACCGGCCAAGTACTGAACGTCAATGCCAATATCGATGCCGGCCAGGCGAATTGGTCCGTCGCCGGCGTCAACGGTGTGCATAGCGCGAGCGATGCCCTGAGCGTCGAACAGCTGCAAAAGCTGCTGCGCCCCGAGAGCGCCGGCGACCGCACCACCACCTACACCTACGACGCCGCCGGTCAACAAAAAACCGTGACCGACGCCGCTGGCAAGGTCGAGTCCTACACCTACGATGCGGTGGGCAACCGCAAGACCCTGACGAATAAAAACGGTCACGTCTGGACCTACAATTACGACGTGCTCAACCGTCTGGTGGAAGAAATCACACCAGCGGTCGCGGTGGCCATTATCACCGAGGCTGGCGTGGTGTCGGCTGTGAACCGTTACCTCGTGACACGCAATACCTATGACGCCCTCGGCAATGTCACCAGCCGTACCGAAGGCCGCCTGCGGGCCAGCGTTGCCGCCGATCCGACGCTGGACGAACTGACCGAGGCGCGCACCACCGCCTATGCCTACGACGCCATCGGCCGGCAAATTCGCATCACCAGCCCAGGCTGGTACAACAAGCTCAGCGGTCGCTATCAACAGGCCTCGGATGGCACCGCCAATACCTTCCAGGTCAGCACCGAAGTCACCTACGATAGCCTCGGCAATGCGGTGCGCAACCGCGTGCGAGTCAACAACAGTGGGGCGGTGGCCACCGATTTCGTCGACAGCTATAAGGTCTACGACGTACTGGGACGGGTCAGTTATGACATCGACGGGCTCAAGGGCGTAACCGCTTATTCGTATGACGGCCTGGGCCAGACCATTCGTACCGTTCGCTACGCCAATGCCTTGACCCAAGCCGTGCCGGCCAGGGGTTATTACCTCTCGACCGATGTCACCGCTACCACCCTGGTTCCCGACGCCACCCAGGACCGCACGCTGATCACCAGCTATGACGCCCTCGGGCGCAAGACCGCGGTGCAGAAAAATATCGTCAGCCTGTTCACCTTCACCGGTAACGTGGCGACCTCAACCCTGACCAACCTGGCACCCACTACGCTTTACAGCTACGACGCCTTCGGGCAACTGGTGCGGGAGACCCAGGTAGCGCGCAACGCCAGCGGCGCTACGGTGCAGACCGGCGCCAGCTCCGTGTACTACTACGACATGGGGGGCCAGCGCATCGGCAGTGTGGATGCCCTTGGTTATTACACCCGCATGGAGTACGACGCCCTCGGTCAATTGACCCGGCAGATCGACTACGCGACCAAGCTCGCCAGTTGGAGCGAGAGCGCTGTGCCGACGGCCCCGACGGCCAGTGTTAACGACCGCCGCGTTCGTTTCAGCTACGACGCCATGGGGCGTCTCAGTCAGACCACTGTGGAAGGTGCGCGCTACTGGCAGCAGAGCATCAACGCCACCACAGGAGTGGTCAGCGCCACGTTGGTGACCGCCGACCTGTCGCTCAGCCGTAGCACTTACGACGGCGTAGGTAACGTCAAGACGGTCACTGACGCCCAAGGCAACGTCGTCAGCACGGACTACAACGCCCTCGGCCAAGTGATCAAAGTCACCGAGCCCGCCAGGGCTACCGCCAAGAACGGCGCCGTCGATCCTTTTGCCAGTGCCGAAGTCATTGCATCACCGATCACTACGCTCCTGCTCAACGCTTTTGGGCAGCAGATCCGAGAGATTCGCGCGGCGGGTACCGACAGCGCTGGTAACGTACAGGCTGGTTTGGCTCAGGTTACCCGCACGCGATACGATTCAAATGGTTATGAAATACGAAGTCTCGATGCGAATGGCGTTGCGACAAATTACAAGGTCGACGTGGCAGGGCGTCGTACCGAACAGAGCTTGCAGACCAGCATCGCGCTTAACGGCTGGACGGTAGGTGGCTCGGCTTTGACGCGAAACCAAACCCTGCGTCGCAGCTTCATCTACGATGCTGTGGGCCAGCAACTCTCGACCACCGATTGGTATACGGCGGCAGATAATACGCAAAAAGGCACGACCAACTCGGCGCTGTACAACCGTTTTGGCGAAGTGACCAGTCAGCTGCTCAATGGCAATCTGCAAGCCAGCTATCAGTACGATCAGGCGGGGCGGGTAATCCAGCAAAGGAATTCCCAAGGCATCGCTAAGTTCGACTATGACCTGAGCGGCAAAGCCACACGCAGTAACCAAGTCGGCGACGCGACAATCGCCACCGACGACCGCATCACGTACACCCGCTATGACATCCTTAGTCGAGCCTTGGAACAGCACTTGCCGGCCTTCGAGGCGAACCTTAATACCGACACTCTCAATAACATCACCTTGACGTTGGCGACCCCAATTATTCGGCAGACCTACGACCGCTGGGGCAACATGCTCAGCCGTACCGATGCGCGAGGCTATATCACCACCTATACCTATGACCACAACAACAAACAACTGACTGAAACTCTGCCGGTGACCGACATCCTGCGAGAAAATGGCACGAGTTATCGCGCGAGTCTGATTCATGAAAAACGCTACGATGGCTTAGGTCGGTTGATTCAGGAGACGGATTTGGTTGGGCCCTATGCGGGAATGGCCAGCAGTACCGAACTTCGCACCCGTCAACATGTTTACAACCAAGTCGGAGAGTTGATTCGCGACGTTGATGCGTTGGGTTATTCACGTAAATACAAAGTAGACAGCAATGGCAATCGAGTAGCAACCCAAGATGCCTTGGGCGCGGTGCTGGTAGACCGTTATGACGCAATGGATCGTCAGTTAAGTCATGGGATTGTTCGCAATGGGGTGGCTGTTACGTTGCTAACCAACCAGTATGATCAAGCGGGGCGGTTGGTTGGTGAGATCAGCGGTAGTATGGCGGTTGAGGAGACGTTGGCTAGTACGGCCAATGCAAATAAGTCCAGTACGATTACTGGTGTTTCTGGGAATGTGCGTTACACGTTGTTTGACGAGCGGGGAAATATTGTTAGGACTCGTAATGAATCGAAGGTTGAGAGATTTTATGAATATAGCGAGGCGAATAGGAAGGTTCTTGAAAGTGACGGATTGAATAATTCGTTAAGTTGGACTTATAGTGAATCTGATTTTGGTCGGCTGATTTCGAGTCGGGTGCCTTTAAAAGCTCAATCTACTTACGTCTATAATGGGTTTGGACAATTGCTGCGGGTAAATACTCCCGCTTCAACAGAGGCCGCTCCGACGCCAGTTATTGATCTGGGAGGGAGTGTCGACTATGGATACTATGCCAATGGCCTGTCCAAGTCATTAACGAAAACAAATCCTATGGTGTTGCCTGGGGATGTTTCTATCGAGGAATTTACTTTTCAATATGATCTGTCGGGGAGGGAGGTAAGGGAGGTAACGGCGAAAAGTGTTAAATATGGATTTGGAAATGTGAATTTAAGCGTGAGCATGGAAACTCGCTATAAATTAGATGAGGGGGGCAGGCTAAGGGAGGTGAAGGCCCCTGTAGGAGCTAGCGCGCCGGGAGTGATGACGGCTGCTGTTAAGAGCGCACGGATAGACTCCCTGAGATATTATTTTGACGAACTTGGGAATCGTCGTAGAAGTTACTTGGATGCAACTGACCAAGTGGGCATACGTACACAAATTGATAATTGGTACAGATTTGATAAAGAAGGGCGGGTTCTGATTGATGAAGGGTACTCTAATGGTTCCCAAGTAGTGGCGGGAAAAGTAAGCGGTAAATCCAAAGGTACAGCTATGACCTACGACGTTGCGGGGCGTCGTCTCGCCACGGAGCAGTGGGATAGCACTGTCGGTTCTAATGAGTTATATGTGCGCAATGAATATGTTTATAATGACCTGGATCAGGTGCTGAGCTCTAATTCTTCTAAGCTCAAACGTGGTCTTGGGGCTGATAGTGCAGGGTCGGTTTATTCTAAAGATCCCTCTACTCTTAGTTTTGCGAATGTCTATAACTCATTCGGGAGTAGGGTTTCTCAAGTTTCGTATGCTTCTGGCGTGGTTAGTTCTATTAATAACTATAGTTACCGTGGTGACGGTAAAATCATGGCGCAGGAACGGTACAATGTTTCAGGTGGCGTGCAGAAAAAATCGCAAGCAAGTTATTTTGGTGAGGCGGGAATGTTTGATAAAGCAGGCAACCAAGTCCTGTCCCGCTATGTGGTTTATACGTCAGATGGTCTGAGTGTAAACTATACGGGTACTTATGCTACGACGTATACTCCATCAGCAGGCTCCTATAAAGAAAGCGCTATTACCGTAACGTCAAGTCTCCCCAGTACTCCGGGCACAACTGTATTTAGCTATGATCGGGATGGGGCTGTAAGTAGTGTAAGTGCCAGGCTTAGTCTCAGGAATTTTTCCTCATATAAAGACGGGCAAATAGCCACAAGATATGAAAAGGATAAGAAAACTCAAAACTATTTTTATCATGAGGGTAAGGCCCTGGCTAATGTTGGGACTGCAAGTGCTGCGGAAATTAGCGATACATTGACGCCGATTTCAAAGGAGTACCCTGCTCAGAGTCCAAGTAATTATGTGGTTAGTCAGGAGGATACTCTTGCGAGCATCGCTCAAACTGTTTGGGGCGACTCAGGGATGTGGTATCTGATCGCAGATGCTAACGGTCTGGATGTTGCTAATCCCTTAATTCCTGGCAGCACTATACGTATTCCAAATGTGGTCGGTAGCACGCATAATAATGCCTCTACTTTCAAGCCTTACAATCCCGACGAAATAATTGGTGATAACACTCCAACGCCCGGGCCTCCACCACCGCCAAAACCAAAGAAAAAGAAGAGCGGTGGTCTTGCGAGTGTTGTGATGGTCGTTGTAGCGGTTGTTGCGACAGTTCTGACCGCTGGCGCTGCTGCGCCGGCAGCGGCTGCAGTCGTAGGTTCATCGGCGATCGGCGGGCTCGCGGCGACGGGCGTGGCGGTTCTCTCTGGTGCAGCTGGTTGGGCTGGTTTAGGGGCCGCAGTTCTCGGCGGTGTGGTGGGAAGCGCCGCATCACAGCTCGCCGGCAAAGCTATGGGGGTCGTTGATAGCTTTTCGTGGGGCCAAGTTGCAGTGGGCGGAATCACCGCGGGTGCTACTGCGGGCTTTGGAACGCTCGCCCAAACCGGTGCCATCGGTTCATGGGCAGGGACAGCTGCTAAATTCATGAGCGACGGAGGAGGTTATGGTGCCGGCTATGCGGCGCTGGGTACGTTCAACTACGCCAATAGCCAGCTCGCCAGCCGAATAGTGGGGCTTGATACGTCGTTCAGTTGGCGCAATGTCGCTGCATCGGCCGTAGGGGCAACCATTGCCGGATACGCTGGAGGCGGTAGCAGTGGCTTGGTGAACTCGACTATACGAGGCCAGGTGAGTGCCTACGCGTCAGCGACTATCAAGGACAAGTGGTTTGGAGGTGGGCGACCTGATTATGGGCAGGTCGCGGCGGATGCTTTTGGGAATGCTCTGGGTAACTATATGGTCCATAACTCGGTTGCTACTCAGGAAAATAATTCCCCATTGTATGCATCCGTAGGGAGCAATTTATTTGAGCAAATGCTTCAGAATGGGGAGCAGCCGGATACTATGACTCGGTCCGATCTTGCCAGATTTGCAAGGGCTTCACTGGATAATGGCAACATCCTTCCTGCCGATTTGTACGGGATGGTCTTTGGGGAGAGAGCTGCTTATTCAGAGAGCGAAACGGTCCGGCCGTCAATCTATGATTATCAGATTTCGATTCGAGATTCGGACGTTCCTAGTGATAATGTGAGTGCGGTTAAGACGTATGCTCCTGAGATTCCTGTCGTAGAAAGTGTTTTGACTTATTTGAATGACAATTCGGTTATCCCTCGGGAGCCAATGAATGGTGATTTTTTACACGATAACCTAGCAACGGTTAGCAACGTATTTAACACGCCGCTTAATTTTACTTTTGGGGTCGCCCCTGCCTTATTGGCAGACGCTGCTGAGTCCAGAGTTGGAAGCTTTTTTTATGATCTTGCTTTAAGTAATCCGGGTGGGAGTGGGGTGGGAAGTGGGGCCTCTGCTGTCTCGCGATATCTAAAAGGAGCTGCAATTGAGATTTCCGCTGAGATCAAAACGTCATTAGATTGGACTAAGTTGTATACAGTGCAGGCAGGTGGTAAGATTGGCTCAAGCAGTGTTGAGGGGCCCGTAGTTATTGATCTCTTCGGTGGCCGTACGTCTCAGATTCCTGGAGCAATTAATATCGATATTGTGGCGGAGCAGGGAATTCGAGCATCCGCTCTGCAGCTACCAATTAAGTCTGGTGTTGCGGATCAAATTATTGCAAGTAATCCATATATTAAAGGGCTCACAAGCGAGGCTTGGCTCCCTGGTGCAGCAGATGCCTTAAAGTCGGGTGGCCAGCTCATCATTAATTCTACATCCAGAAATACAACAGCTATTTTGCCAAGTATCAAGGTGTTAGACGGTATGGGGCTTCGTATAGTGCGGGAATCTGGATCGCTGTTACCTCAGTTTGAGAATAATATTTTCAGGACGACTGATGGAGTCAAGATTCCGAACTGGAAGGTCCAAAGTACGATTCTTGAAAAAAGGTGAGAAAGATGAAGTATGTATCTGAAAATTTTGACAGGCTTCACTTTACGGAATCTCGGTTAGGTAATCCTGTGGTCGAAGGAAGGACCTTATGTATTCCCGTGCATGGGGTGCTTCCTATGATGGGACATCCATTAATGGACGATGGTCCGCGATTATTATCCGGAAAGCTAATGTTTCGAGGTGTTGCTACGTCGCGAAGGGGGGTGACCGAATATATAGGGGACCCAAAAAATCCAGACGGTTTCAAAGATGAATATTCAGTGGAGGATTTACCTCCTAATCCCAATGAGTCTGGTGACTGCCGAATGTATCTTTTTGAGGGTTTGTTTGAGGATCCTGTCGCTTGGGTTGACTGGGATGTTTTAGCGGAGTCTTTCGAATTAATAATTGATGAGTGAAAAAAAATTAGGCGAGGGAAATAGTGGCGGGGTAGGCGCTTAGGAATCCCTTCCGGGCATTGGTGAATGCGGCCATTTTTTATTTGAGCGTGGTCTGTCATATTCCGGAACAATCTTGTTGGAAGGTATGTGCAAGTGCGTAGATGATGTGTTAATTAATTATTTATATGTTGGGCTTGGTCCTCACGAGGCAGAGGAAATTTCTATTCTTCGCGCTCACCTCGCTTCAAATGTCACTCTTTGTAGAAGAGTTAAAGACAGAGTGCGCTCGGGGAGTGAGCGGGAGAGAGTGACGAGGCAGTCCCTGCGGCCTCTCCCAATGCCCGCGCCTCTTGATGTACCTCTGCTCGCAACGCGTGCTCAAGCTTCTCCAGAATTTTTCGAGACCTTGAGCTGCGTCCGCGAAACGTGTCTATCCCTGAGGGACTGCGGTCACTGGGTTCTCACGTAGGAAACTTCTGAAAATTCCACCAAAAGCACTATTCTGGCCCTAAGCCTCTCGCCGGAGGTTTTCTGTCGCGTTACGCTCTGGATGTCGCTGCACATTCAGCGACCGGGCTTGGTAACCCGGTGGAATAAGGCGTAACAGTGCACGGACAGGATTGCAGGCTTTCAGGCCTGCGATTTTGTTTTATGGCAGCTGTGCGTGGGACGTCTTCTGACGTGCCGGTTTCCTTGATTCCCCGGTTTACCAACCTGCGCACAGCTGCCACCCATTCGCTTGGTAACGGATGCGGCAGCTCTTCGAATCAAGGGAGTTGAACAATGCATATCGATAGATCAAGAAAACGGCCTCTTCTGCTCTGCAGCTCTGTATCGCGGTCCCGCTGCATCTCAGTCAGTGGAGATAGCAAATGACCGAACAGGCAGAAGCAAAAACTATCGGCTACACCCCATTCCATTATTGCTCCGACCGTCCGCTGTTCCGCGTTAACGGCGGTGTCCCGTTAAATGAAGCGTTGCAACAAGCGTCAGATCTCTTGCATCTCGCCTACCGGCTTGCAGAGGACGCCACTTTCGAAAGGAAAACGGACCGCCATGCCTGGGCCGCTCATTATCTAATGGAGATGAGCAAAGCAGTGATTGATGATGTAGTGAAAGTCATGACGGTTAGATCGGAGGGATCAAAACACTCCAATAGCTAACGGACGCACCGAGACAGCAAGCATTAGATTCGCCGGAACGGGGAAAAGCGGGGTAGACCACGATATATGGGGCGGACCGATTACAGGAACTCAAATCGTGGTCTGTCCCCGGCTCCCTTCCCGGGCTTCCCTGAATATCCTAGTCCACTCCCACCACCATTCGTCCCCACCACGTAACATCCTGTTGCATCCCCTGACACTAAATCGCTACCATGGCAAAACCATGGCGATCTGCCATTCAGGCTATGGCGCGCCCAGAGTGCACCTTGGATCAAGTTCAGTTGGGGTTATGGATGACGCAGGATTTCATGCTCTACGCGCTCAAAGAAGCGCTTCTAACCTCCGCAATGGTGGCTGCTCCGTTACTCCTGGCCATTCTGATCGTCGGCCTTGCGGTCAGCATTCTGCAAGTCGCGACCCAGATCCAGGAAATGACCCTGACCTTCATCCCAAAACTGATCGTGACAGTTGTCATGTTGCTGGTCTTTGGAGGCTGGATGCTGACGGTCCTCAAACAATTCGCACTCAGTGCATTAACTCAGGCCGCTAGCTTCTAGCAGCGTTTTTGGTGTGAGTTTGTGCTGACATCCTTCTTCCTCAATGCGCTTCTCGTGTCGGTCAGGTTGATTCCGCTCGTGGTGGTTTCGCCGATCCTGTTTTTTTCGCGCATTCCATTGACCGTCCGGTTGATCTTGGCGCTGGCGCTGTCCGCTGTGTTGGTGGGCAGCATGACGCTCACCCAGGCCCCTGTTTTCACGCTGCCCGTGGTGTTGGGCGAGTTGCTGCTGGGTGTGTTGATGGCCTTCGGTTTTCATGCCGCTCATGCCGGTGTCGATATGGCGGGTAAGTTGATCGACACTCAAATCGGTTTGAATGCGGCCGGGGTGTTTGATCCGGGCACTTCTAACATGACCGGCCTGATGGCCGAGCTGTTGGTCTGGTCGTTGGGTGCGCTGTTTGTCGTGCTCAATCTGCATCACGATTTGCTCAGGGTGTTCGCTCAGTTGCTGGTGGCGGTTCCGCCCGGCAGTGTGTCGCTGAGCACGCTGTCCGTGTCTTTGGCGACGGTCATGACGCAGCAGTTTTTGCTGGCGTTCATGATTGTCGTGCCGGTGATCTTCGGGTTGTGGCTGATCGATGTGGCGTTTGCGTTCTTGTCCCGTTCCATGCCCCAGGCCAATGTCTATTTCCTGTCCTTGCCCCTCAAGTTGGGCGTGGGCATGTTCATTTTTATCCTGACCTTGCCGATGATCGTGCAGCGTCTGCCGCTGCTGATTGAAAACGCCTTGCGGTTTGCCTTGTCACCGGCAGGTGTGCAATGAGCGATCAGCAGGACAAGAGCGAAGAGGCCACGCCCTACAAACTCGAAGAGGCGCGCAAGAAAGGGCAGGTGCCTCGCAGCCCCGATCTGTTGTCCTTCATCATGTTGTTGACCTTCCTGATGGTTTTTTCGGCCATCGCCTACCCGTTAGCAAGTGTCATTGCTGCTCACACCCATTGGTGGCTCGGCAATGCCGGGCAGTTGGGGCAGGGCTTTGGTTACCTGGGCGAGCAGGGCGGCTATAGCCTGCGACAAGTGGTGTACGGATTGTTGCCGTTGATTGGTGCGCTGGTGCTGATGGCGATCCTGACGAACCTGTTGTTCAGTGGCCCGGTGTTTTCAATGACGGCCTTGAAGCCCGATTTCAAACGACTCCATCCGATCCAGGGCCTCAAGAAACTCTTTTCGCGACGCATGTTCGTTGAGCTGATCAAGGTGCTGGTCAAGGGCGCGTTGTTCTCGTTGGTCTTGTATTACCTGTTCCAAAGCGTGCTGCCGCAGTTGTTGGGCATGGCGACGATCTCTCCCCTGGAGTTGCCGCAGGCCGGCAAACAATTGCTGATGCAGTTGGGGTTTACGGTATTGGCGGTGATGGCGGCCGCGGCGCTGTTTGATATCTGGTATTCGCGGCGTGAGTTCGGGCGGCAGATGCGTATGAGTC
This sequence comes from Pseudomonas sp. NFACC46-3, assembly GCF_900114515.1. Taxonomy (NCBI): domain Bacteria; kingdom Pseudomonadati; phylum Pseudomonadota; class Gammaproteobacteria; order Pseudomonadales; family Pseudomonadaceae; genus Pseudomonas; species Pseudomonas sp. NFACC46-3. Next base: position 184,223 of record NZ_FOTH01000001.1, on the reverse strand, counting down.
GCCGGGAAACGAAGGACGAACATCGCCGCCGCGAAGGTGACCCTGAAGTACGTGCCAAGCGCAAAGGTATCCAGCAGGCGCTGTTGAAGAAGGCCGCTGCGCTGGGGCAGGTCAAGGATGCCGACGTCATCATTACCAACCCGACTCATTACGCGGTGGCTTTGCAATACCGACCGTCCAGCATGCTCGCGCCCAAGGTGCTCGCCATGGGACGCGGCCTGCATGCCCGACGTATCTGCCATGTTGCCAGGAAACACCAGGTACCGATTTTGCGTCGTCCGCCCTTGGCGCGGGCGCTGCATGCCTTGGCGCGGGTCGATTCGGCGATTCCGGATTCGACGCAGGCCGACGTAGCGCGGATTTATCGCTGGGTCATCGCACTGCCAGGCAATAAGGTGCTTGCGCCATGAAGCCACTCTTGTCACGCCTGCTTTCCGAGGGCAGCGATCTGCTGCTGGCTGTGGCGGTCATCGGCATTTTGCTGGTGTTGTTCACGCCGATCCCTACCTGGCTGTTGGACTTGCTGCTGCTGACCAACTTTGCCGTTGCGTTGATGGTGTTGCTGGTGACCTTCGACATCGATAAGCCGTTGAGCTTTTCGACCTTTCCGTCGCTCTTGCTGATGACCACGTTGTTTCGCCTGGCCCTGAACATCTCCGCGACGCGGCTGATCCTCACCGACGGTGATGCGGGGCTGGTCATCGCGGCCGTGGGCACCCACGTGGTGGGAGGCAACTATGTCGTTGGTTTCGTGATCTTCCTGATCCTGGTGGTGGTGCAATACGTGGTCGTCACCAGCGGCGCCCAACGGGTGGCCGAGGTCGCCGCTCGTTTTACCCTGGACTCGTTGCCGGGTAAGCAGATGAGCATCGACGCGGACCTGAACATGGGCATCATCGACCAGGAAGAAGCCAAGCGCCGACGCAGCCAGTTGGAGCGTGAGTCGAACTTCTACGGGGCCATGGACGGCGCGTCCAAGTTCGTCAAGGGCGATGCGATTGCCGGCATTGTGATCATTGCGATCAACATCATCGGCGGCCTCTCGGTCGGCATCCTGCAAAAAGGCCAGAGCTGGGGCGATGCGCTGCATCACTACACGTTGCTGACGGTGGGCGACGGTATTGTGACGCAGATTCCTTCGCTGATTATTGCCGTGGCGGCGGGCATCATCATCACCCGCGCCGCGACGGATGCGCGCCTGGGCCCTGAATTGGGGCGACAGGTCTCGGCTTATCCCAAGACCCTGGTGGTGGTGGCGCTGGTCACCCTGTTCCTGGCGATGATGCCAGGATTGCCCTTGATTCCGCTGATGATGCTGTTTTGCGCGTTTGCCGCGGCGGCGTGGTTTTCCTACCGCAAGTTGCGGGACAAGGCCAGCGTTGGTGAGGACTCCCAGAAGGACGTGCTGACAGGGCAAGACAGCGAGTCCGATGATGTCTACGCATTGATGAACACCGATGCGTTTGAACTGCGGTTGAGCGCTGACCTCGCGACTCACGTCCTGGCAGCCACCAGTACCTTGAGCCTGCGTATCGAAAACCTGCGCAAGCAGTTCGCCAAGGATTATGGCTTTGCCTTGCCATCGCTCAACGTGCATGCCGATAAGAAATTGGCCAGTGGCACTTACCAGGTCTGTGTACAGGGCGCGGTGATTGCGACAGGCGAGTTGGAGTTCGATAAGTTACTGGCGATCAACCCAGGTGGCGCGACGCTGGCTCTCGAAGGGCGTGCCACCAAAGAGCCGACCTACGGGCTCAAGGCGCTCTGGATCGAGGTGGCGCAACGGGCCCAGGCGCGCACGGCGGGGTACACCCTGGTCGAGCCTGACACCGTGCTGTTGACCCATTTGTCCGAGCTGGCCCGCCGCTATGCGCCGGAGTTTCTGACCCGTGCCGAGACCGAGCGGTTGATCGAGAAGAAGCGCGTCGGCTTGGGCAGCCTGGTGGACGAACTGGTGCCCCAAGTCCTCAGCTACTCGGATATCCAGCGGGTGCTGCAACTGTTGCTGCGCGAGCAGGTGTCTATCCGCAACCTTGAGACCATTCTCGAAGTGCTGGTGGATGCTGGGCGGAGCAACAAGAGCGCCGAAGACCTCGTCGAGCGGGTGCGCGAGCGTCTGGGCGCGGCATTGTATGAACGGTTGGTCGACAAGAACGGCGAGCTCAACGTGTTGACGATCGCACCGCAACTGGAAGGCTACATGCTGGCGGCCTCGCGTCCTCGCGAAGGCTTGCAATCGGCGTTGTTGCCGGCCCAGGAACTGGAGCGATTTGTCACCACCGTCGCCCGGGAAGCCGAACGCCAGCTCAGCGGCAACAAGCAACCGGTGCTGTTGTGTGCGGCGCCATTGCGACGGGTCTTGCGGGCCTTCATGGCGCGAGCCGTGCCGCACATGGCGGTGCTCTCGGTCAATGAAGTGGGGCAGCACGCCCGCGTGACCTCGGCCGGCATGATTGACCTGCCCGGTTTCCCCAGCCTGGAGTCCCCATGAGCGACTTGATCATGCAACTGGCTGGGGTCATCCAGCGCGATGTCGATCACTTGAAAGCCGTGTCGCAGAACGTCGCCAATGCCAATACCGTTGGCTACAAGGCCGAGCGCACCTTCAATGTCATGGCGTCGAACGTGGCCGGGCCGGGCGTTGCAGGTGGGCTAGACGACATTCAGGCGCAGACCTGGATCAGCACCGATGGCGGTGCGTTGCAACACACCGGGCGGGCCACAGACCTGGCGCTGTCAGGGGATGCCTGGTTTGCGATAAAGACGCCGGGCGGTGTGTTGTTGAGTCGTGACGGGCGTTTCCAGGTCGACAAGGCCGGTTATCTGGTCAGCAAGGCGGGTTATCCGGTATTGGCCGATGACGGTCCGCTGCAAGTGGCGGATGGGGTGCTCAAGATCGACGCGAGCGGGGAAGTCAGTGTCGCTGATCGACCGGTAGGGCGCCTGAGTATTGTGCGCGTCGACAATCCGCAGCAGCTATTGGCCGTTGGGGATGGGTTATACGCGGCCAGTACCGGGATCACACCCGCCAAGAGCTTCGTGGTGCATCAGGGGCTATTGGAGCGCTCGAACGCCGCCATGGGCGCCGACATGGTGAAGATGATGGAAGTGTCGCGGCATGTCGAAACCATGCAGCGAGCGCTGTCGGCCTACGACGGCATGCTCAACAGCGGTATCAACCAAATTGGCAAGAACTGATCAAGGGATGTGCTTGTGATTGACTCATTAAGTATTGCCAGCTCCGGGCTGACCGCGAACCAGGCATGGATCGACAGTATTTCGAACAATGTGGCGAACATGCAGACCATTGGCTACAAGCGCAGCCAGGTGGACTTTCACGACATGGTTCGCGAGGTTGGGACACGCGATGATGGCGGTGGCATGACCGAGAGCTTGCTGACTGGCGCAGGTATCCAGGCTTCGCAGCCGAGTCAGGTCTTCAGCCCGGGCACTGTCCGCGAAAGTGGCAACGCGCTGGACTTGGCCATCCAGGGCGATGGGTTCTTTGAAGTCGCGTTGCCGACGGGCGAGCTGGCCTACACCCGCGCGGGACGTTTCCATCTCGACAGCGAAGGGCAACTGGCAATGCCGGACGGGCAGACGCTGACGGCCGACCTGCGCGTACCACCGGACGCACGCAACTTGGTGATCAAGCAGAACGGGGAAGTCCAGGCGACTATTACCGAGACAGGAGAAATCATCAGCGTTGGACAGGTGCAATTGGCCAAGTTCGCCAGCGCCGAAGCGTTGACGAAGCTCAGCGACGGCCTCTATCGACCGACGCAGGCCAGTGGCGAAGCCATTTATGCCGAGCCGGGTCGAGACGGTCAGGGTGTGTTGTTGCAAGGCTACGTCGAGATGTCCAACGTTAACCTGATCGACGAGATGAGCGGGCTGGTGCTGGCCCAGCGCGCTTATCAGATGAACGCGCGATTGCTGCAAGCCAGCGATCAGATTTTGGAAACCATCAATAACCTGCGCCGTTGACCTTCATGAATATCCATTGGTTGGCCGGACTCGGGCTGTGGCTCGCCAGTGCGAGCTACGCCCAGGCGATGCCCGATGCCGGTTGCGATTCGGCGGCAAATCAAGCCTTGAGCATGGCCACCCAACGTATCCAGGCGCAGTTGGCCACGCCTGAGGTTGAGCTGCAGCTCACGCCCATGGGCGAGCTGCCGGCCATGGCGCATCCACAGATCCGGCTGTTGAGCCAGGGCATCCGCAGCCGGGTGTCCGTGGCGTTGAGCGGCACCGTGTGCGGACATGAGCGGCCGAGCGTGGTGACGGTGTGGTTCAAGGTCCAAGCCTGGAAACAGGCGTGGGTCTATGGCCGCAACGGGCGAGCCGACCAGATGGTGGCCGATGCTCAGCCCCGGTTGGAGCGGGTGGACCTGGCGGCAGCGCAATTGTCGCCCGGCGATTTGCCTGGCGACCTTGCAGGGCAATGGCTGACGCAATCGGTCAATGCCGGCATGCCGGTGCTCAAGCGTCATCTCAAGGCCGAGCCCTTGGTGTACCGCGACGCCCCGGTGACCGTGGTGGTCTATGGCCCGGGCCTGATGCTGCGCACCGAAGGCAAGGCACTGCGTCCGGGTGTGTTGGGAGAACGCGTACCGGTGATGTTGGACGGCGCCGAGTCGAGCCTGTTGGCGGTGGTTGTCGGTAAAGGAGAGGTTCATGTCGACCCGTAACGTTCGCAAGGCTGGGCTGGTGATGCTGTTGCTGCCGGGGATGGCTTGCGCGCAGAGCCTGATCAACCCCGATGGCTATCGCTCACTGACGGGAGACCGCCGTGGCTACCATTTGGGCGATACCCTGACGGTGCTGGTGGTGGAATCGACCACGGCGCAGAGTGCGGCCGGCACCGGGGCCGAGAGCAATACCGATATTTCCGCGCGCACCGGCCTGGACAGCAATACGCATCAAGCGAACCTGGGCTTGAGAGGCGATACCAACGGCACGGGCCAGACCAACCGCAGCGGACAGATTCGTACCAACGTTTCGGTACGGATCATTGAACAACTGCCCGAGGGCTTGTTGCGCGTCAGCGGCGAGCAACGGGTGACGGTCAACGATGAAAAACAACAAGTGCGTATCACCGGTCTCGTTCGACCCGATGACATCGCCTACAACAACACGGTGCTTTCCTATCGCCTGGCAGACGCACAAATCGACATCGTCGGTGACGGTGTGGTGACCGATGCTCAGAAGCAGAACATCGTTTTCCGGGTGCTCAAGTGGCTGCGAATCTTATGAAAATGATTGCTCGACTGCTCTCGGGCCTGCTGCTCGCCCTTTGGCTGCAGCCGACGCTGGCTGATGTCCGGATCAAGGAGCTGACGCGCATTCAAGGCGTGCGGGACTATTCCATCATCGGTTATGGGCTGGTGGTGGGGCTGGCCGGCACCGGCGATACCGACCGTAATCGGGCCACTCGCCAGTCATTGGTCAATACCCTGAAGAACTTCAACGTGAATGTCGCTGATGGAGACCTCAATACCCGCAACACGGCGGCGGTGATGGTCACCGGCAACCTGCGTTCGTTCAGCGAGTCCGGGGACAAGCTGGACGTCGAAGTCTCTTCCCTGGGCGATGCACGCAGTCTGCTGGGGGGCACCTTGTTGATGACCCCCCTGTATGGCCCGGATGAAAAGCTCTATGCCCTGGCCCAAGGGCCGATGTCGGTGGGCGGATATGTCTTCGAGGCCAACGAAAATTCCGTGCAGAAGAACCATCCGACCGTCGGGCGTATACCCCGCGGCGCCAGTGTCGAACGTTCGGCCTTTTCGGAAAACGATGAGGTTTCGAAAAAACTGGTGCTGATTCTCAACGAGCCGGACTACACCACCGCGCAACGTATTGCCGATGCCTTGAGTCGCGAGTTGGGTGTGGCCGGTGTGCGTGTCGTGCATGCCGCCAAAGTGGAAGTGCCCGTGTCAGCGGGCATGACCGTGCCGCGGTTGATTTCGCGGGTACAGAACGTTTCAGTCGCACCGGATTATGCCGCCCGGGTGGTGGTCAACGAACGCACCGGCACAGTGGTCGCGGGCGCCAATGTCCGATTGGGTGAGGTGAGCATTTCCCAGGGATCGCTGAGTGTCGTGATCAGCACCAAGTTCCAGGTGTCGCAGCCCTCGTGGGTCGCCCGCACCGGGCCGAGTGTCGGTACCGTGGTCGTGCCTGACACCGAGCTGACGGTGAATGAAGAAGAACACGGCCCGGTGAAATTGGCCGAAGGCGCGACGGTGGGAGATCTGGTGAAAGCCCTCAATCAGGTTCGATTGAGCACGCGAGAAGTCATCACCGTGTTGCAAGCCATCAAACAGGCGGGCGCTCTGCACGCTGAACTCATCGTTCAATAAGGAAGATTGATGTCAACCGATATGAATCTTGCAATAGAGACCGTGCGCTTCGCCATGAGCCTGGAACAATTGCGGGCGAAAGTCGCGGCTCACAATATCGCCATGGCCAACGTTCCGGGGGGCAAGGCCATGCGCCTCAACGGCTACGAGCCGATGGCCGCCTTGCGCGGTTTGCACAACGACCCTGAGTTGTTCGCCCAATCGTTGCGTTCGCTGCAGGACAGCGAACTCACACCGTATTTGCAAAGCTATACGCCGGGCGCGCCATTGGCACTGGACGGTGAAGTGGCGCAGATGTCCGCCGCGAGCGGTCGCTACCAAGCCTTGGCAGACGGTGTATCACGCCAGTTCGCATTGATGCAGCTGGCTATCCGGGGAGGTCGCTGAAGATGCCTTTGGACAACATCAGCGAGATCGTTCGCGGGAGCATGGCTTATGAGCGTTCGCGAGCGGAAGTCGCCAGCTACAACCTGGCGATCGCCAACGTGGCAATAGGGCCGGGCGAACGCTCACCGTTGCTCAGCGTATCGCCTCCGACCAGCTTTGTCGGCCAACTGGGGTTGCAGCAGCCCCGGGTTCACGCTCAAGCACGTAGCGACAGCCGCTTGGTCCATGAACCGAGCCATCCCATGGCTGACCAGAATGGGATGGTGCATTACCCCAACATCGAAGCCGCCAGGGAGATGGCGACCTTGGTATCGGCTACCCGTGCCTATGAAGCCAATATCCGCTCCTACAACAGCTTGCGTGAAATGACGCTCAAAGCCTTTGAAATTGGAAAGTGACATGACCGCCGCCATTGCGCCTATCGCATTGACCCCCGACCTTACACCGGCCGCTGCCTTGGCGGACGGACCGATGGGGCCTCAGGGCACCGACTTTGTCGAATTGCTGAAATCGGGTGCCACCCAACTGAATGCACAAACCGGCCAGGCCAGCGAGATGCTGTCGGCTTATGCGCTGGGCGACAACATTGCGCCTCACGATCTGGTCATGGCCATGGAGCAAGCGAAGCTGTCGCTGCAATTGGCCGTGGAGGTGCGCAACCGTCTGGTAGATGCCTACCAGGAACTCACGCGGTTGCAGATCTAAGCCATGGAGAATCAACCGGTGTCCTCGTTCCTGGCGGGTCGTACTCGCGTCTTTCTGATGGGTGCCTTGCTGATTGTCGGCCTGCTGGCCGTGTCGGCGTGGTGGGTGATCCGACCGCAATATGTGGCGTTGTACAGAAACGCCGACGAGGCGTCCCAGGCCCAGATCCTGGCTACATTGAGCCAACGGCATGTGCCCTATCGGATCAATACGCAGCAGGGTGCGATTGAAGTCCTGGCCGATCATGCGGCCTCTGCCCGTATGTATCTGGCTGAGGCGGGTATCCCGACCCGTGGCGGCACGGGGTTCGAGTTGTTCGACAAGGCCGACTACGGTATGTCGGAGTTCAGCCAGAAAATCAACTACCAACGGGCCATGGAAGGGGAACTGGCGCGCACGATCATGAGCATGTCCGAAGTCGAATATGCCCGTGTGCACCTGACGTTCAAGAAAACCAGCCTCTACCAACAGGCGGAAGAACCACCCAAGGCTTCGGTGATCGTGCGTCTGCGTTCGGCGGGGACGTTGATGCCGCAGCGAGTCAGGGGTATTCAGCAACTGGTGTCGTCAGCGGTGGAGGGCATGACGCTTGAGCGCGTATCGGTGCTCAACGAAGACGGGCAGGTACTCAGTGCTTCCGATGGCGCAGCGGCGGCGCCGGAGCATCTGCAGTTGACGGCCCAGGTCGAGCAGGCGCTCAAACTGAAGGCCGAAGAATTGCTGGCGCGCCCGCTCGGTCATCGTGGCGTCGATGTGTCTGTGCGGGTGCTGATGAACTTTGACCGTGTCAAATCCATCAGCGAGCAACCGCTGACGAACAAAATGCGGCGTGAAAAACGCACGGAGTCCACCGAGAACTCCAGTGGCGAGTCCACGAGCAAGCGTTCCCAGAACAACCGGGAAATCGATTACGAAGTGGGTAAGGCGCGTGCTGAAACCGAGCATGCGGCTGGCAAAATCGAGCGCATTACCGTTGGTGTGGTGCTCAGCACACCGGTGTCGGACGCTCAAATGAAAGATATCCAGGCGTTGCTTGAAGCGGCGCTGGGGCTGGATCTCAAGCGGGGCGATCGCTTGGTAATGGTGTACATCCCCGATATGCCCGTGCCAGAAACAACGCCGGTAGCTGAGCCCTCGGTGCAGCCGGTGCCGGTGAGCAGCGCGCAGTTGCCTGCCCCCGTCGATGCTGAGCTGTCGTTGCCATGGGCGCGCTGGTTGGGTATCGGCTCGATGGCTGCCTTGGCGATCGCTCTGTTGCTGCTTTGGGTAAAAGGACGACGCAAGTCTGTTTCGGTCCCTGCCACGGTGCCGCGATTGACATCAGTCGAGCGCGAGCAATTGCTGGTGGACTTGCGCCGTTGGCTGTTGGAGGGGCGTTAACGTCATGGAATTCTCAGCGCTTCGTAAAGCGGCTATTCGCCTTGCCTGTTCTCATGCCGAAGACCGTGAGTGGATTCTGGCGCGACTGGAACCTGAGGAGCGGCGCCAGGTTGAGGTGCTGTTGGAAGAAATCAATCTTCTGGGATTGAGCAACGATCCTTCCGTTGTCGCGGCCCTGATGAGCGAGTTGGCAGTAGCGCCAGCGGCAGCCCGCACGACGCTCGACACTGCCCCCATCAAGGCCAGGCTTTCGAAAGCGACACATCCGTTTTGGAGCGCGTTGGTCCTTCAGTTGGAGACATCCACTGCACGCCGTGAAGTGTTGGGTGGCCTGGCCAACAGCAGTGAGATTCGTCGATGGGATGGCAAATTTGCCAAGCAGATCCTGCCTCCGGCACTGATGAATAGTTTAAAGACCCGGCTGGATGTCCAGGAGGCAGGCGATGAGCACGCCTAAGCCGCCCCTGTCGTCGACGGTGTTGCGTCAACCTTCCCAGAGCCTGGGGACTCGACGACTGCCAACCCTTGGCGCCAATGTCCAGACGAACACCTCGCCCAATGAAGAGCGTCAACCGGATGTGAAGCAGGCGTTGCGCGAGACCTTCGCGCTGGAGCTCGCGGAAATAGAGCGAGAGAGTCTCGAGAGGGGGTTATTGGAAGGCAGCAAGCAGGCCCGTACGCAACTGAGCGAGGCCCTGGCTCATCAGGAGCAGCAGTGGCTGAAGAAGGAGGCGTCCTTGCGTACCGCGCTCGAAACGGAACGCCTTCAACTCGCACGCTTGATTGAAGCCTTGGGGGCGCAACGGAAACAGTTGATGGTAGCCATGGAGCCCTCGGTAGGACGGCTCGCGCTGGCGGTGGTAACACGCCTTTTAGACCTGCATGCCGAAACGCGTCCGTTAATCGCCGACCTGGCGAGGCGGGCCATCGAAGAATATCAACTGGTCGGTCCACTGCGGATTCGTGTTGCCCGTGGCGATTACGAAACGTTGCTTCGGCTGGCGCCGGATGACGCACTATTGGCGTCGTTCCAGGTCGATCCGCAGGCCTCTCCAGGTAGCTGCCTGATCGACTTCGACGGCGGTCAATTGGATGTCGGTGTGCAGACGCAACTGGCCAATGTCGCAGCCGTGTTGAACGGGGGAGATGGCCGTGTGGCAGGGGCTTGAGCATCGACTGTTGACGCAGCTTACCCAGGCCCGACTCTGTCGGCGGATGGGCCGTTTGAGTTCGATTCAGGGCATGGTGCTGCACGCCACCGGCCTGGATGTCCGGCTGGGTGAGTTGGTCGACATCCACCCGGCTCGCGGTGGCGAAGCCATCGCGGCTGAGGTGGTTGGCTTGCGCAGTGAATCTACCCTGTTGATGCCTTATGGCCCGGTGGATGGTTTATGCCTGGCCAGCGAAGTCCATGCCCGTGGAACCCCTTACACGGTTCCCGTGGGGGCCAGTCTGTTGGGACGTGTCCTGGATGCGACCTGCAACCCCCTGGATGATTTGCCGGCCCCTGAAGGGCTGACGCGGATGCCGCGGTTCGTGGCGCCGATCAATCCTTTGCACCGTTCGCCGATCGACACCACGCTGCTCACCGGAGTGAAAGCCGTCGATGTCTTCACACCGCTTGGGCGCGGCCAGCGGATGGGTATTTTTGCCGGCAGTGGCGTGGGCAAAAGCACCTTGCTGGGCATGATGAGCAAATATGCAGAAGCCGATGTGATCGTGATCGCCTTGATCGGCGAGCGTGGTCGCGAGGTAGGGGATTTCATTCGCGACAGCCTGGGGCCGGAGGGTTTGAAAAAGGCTGTGGTGATCGCTGCGGCGGCCGAGCAACCGGCGGTTCTGCGACGCCAGGCAGCCTACACGGCGACGACAATCGCCGAATGGTTCCGGGCCCAAGGCAAGCATGTGCTGCTGATCATGGACTCGATCACCCGTTTTGCCCTGGCTCAGCGCGAAATTGGTCTTTCAACGGGCGAGCCCATGGGGAGCCGAGGCTATACACCTTCGGTATTTGCCCTGTTACCGCCGCTGATGGAGCGCGCTGGGGCGTTGTATGGGCAAGGCTCCATTACGGGGGTCTATACGGTACTGGTCGAGGGTGACGACATGAATGAACCCGTGGCTGACCATATGCGTGCCATTCTCGACGGGCATATTGTCTTGAGTCGCAGTGTGGCTGCCCGTGGGCATTGGCCGGCCATCGATGTGTTGCATAGCATCAGTCGATTGGTGGGCGCCCTGCATACCCAAGAGCGCAAAACCCAAGTCGAGCGCCTGCGGTCAGCCCTCGGCAATTATCAGAACAGCGTGGACCTGATCGAACTGGGCGCCTATGAAAAGGGCTCACAGCCGCTGCTGGACACCATGATCGACTTGAAGCCCGAGTTCGATGCGTTGTTGCAGCAAACCCCGCAAGAACATTTCTCCGCATCAAGCACCTGGCAAACGGTTCATCAGTTGTTCCAGCGGCTGGGCAAGGGGGTGAACGATGCAAGATGAGTGGCGCAAGTCGCGGCAGTTGAATGCGGCCTCTCGTTTGCGTGCCATACAGCGGGAAAGGGCGCAGCTCGCCTACAACCGCAGTCTCCGTGAGTTGGCCCAAGCCGAGCATCGGTTGAGGGTGGAGCAGGTACGCTACGACAGCGTCCAGGCGCACCATGAAGCGTCGGGATGCATTGGCGCCACGCTCGATCCCTCCCAGCACGAACAACGCCTATTGGCGCAGACAGCCGCTTTTCAGCGACTTGAAGCCGCGCATCAGCCCGTCATCGAGGCGCGAAGCCTGTCGCATTCGGCCATGTCACAGCTGCTCAAGTGCAAAGTGAACGAAGACCTGATCGACAAGGCCAAGGATCGACTGCAGGTGCTGCTGGATAAAGCGGCGCGCGAATACGAAGCCATCGACATTTTTGATGCACAGCAAGCTCAGGGGATGGGACATGGCCGTTAAAGTAGGGGCATCGTTGTGGACCATGGCGGCGGATCAGCAACGTCCTCCCGCTCGTGACACACAGGCCAAGGACTTCGAGCGAAAAATAGGCCTGTATGATCAATCACCCGCCTCAAACGAGAGCACAGGTCAGCAGCGCAACCCTCAGGTGATGTCAGAAGAGCGACTGGTGCACTCCGCCATTGCTGACGCGGATCTGGCGCGGGTTGTGCTATTGCGTTCCATCGGCGCGTCAACGTCCATGACTGCCGAGGCGCTTGAGCTGTATGCGCTGGGTGCGCACGCCGGGCATCACCTGTCTTATCTGCCCGATACATTCCTGGCGGAGCCGGGAGTGCACAGCGTTGCTTCAATCGACACTGAGCAAGCCTATTCAGCCCCTTCCAGCGCTTTGTCGACGACCTCGGCGATTTCCTCCGTGCCCGGTGCTGTCCTGGCACAAGGCTCCGATAGACCCCGGATCGAGCCCGTTACCATCGAGCAGCAGGGCACAGAGGACTCCACCGGTCAGCCGCTGTTGAGCTATTTGAATGGGAAATGGCCGGATCGACATTTTCAGTTCCTGCCTCGAGGTAAAGGTGTTGAGTTGTTGGTACGTGACTACCGGCTCACCGCGCAAGAACGCGATGAGCTGATAGAAGAGCTCGCTCGCCGGGCCTCATCGATGTCTGAACGCCCGCAGCAGATCTGGCTCAACGGTCAGCAGGTCTGGCGCGCATCGCCTCTTTCGAACGATTACATAGGTGAACACGATGGCCGTTGAAGCGATCGGTAATGAGCTGAGTTCCACCACGTCGGAGTTGGCCCAGAGCCGTCTGGGGCAGGAAGATTTCATCAAGTTGTTTTTGACCGAGTTGACATTTCAAGATCCGCTGGAGCCGATCAACAATCGTGAGTTCCTGGCGCAGATGGCGCAGTTCGCCAACCTTGAGCAAACCCGGATCACCAACGAAAACACCGACAACCTAGTGTCCATGAATGCCACTTCGCAGTCCCTGGGCCTGCTGGGGCGCCAAGTTGAAGTCAGCATCACCACGGGGGGAACGGCGATTGGCTCAGTGACGGCGATTGCGTTTTCGTCGACCGGGCCGGTGCTGTCAGTCAAACGAACCGACGGTACGGTCCTCACTGACGTGCGGCTGTCACAAATCAAACTGGTCAGGCAGGGGGCGTGATGCTGCAAGCTTTCTTTAATGGAATGAGTGGCCTGTTTTCCTTCGCCAAAGGCTTGGATAACGTCTCCAACAACGTGTCGAACATGAACACGCCCGGCTACAGGGGCAGCGATACTTTTTACCGCGCCGTTAACGGGCAGGATGGCCAGAGTTTTGGTTCAGGCATCGCCGGTACCCAAGTCCGTATCAAGCCGGGTGAGAATCGCCAGACCGGTAATAACACCAACGTGGCGATCAATGGTGCCGGTTATTTTGTTCTGCGCGATGAGCAGGGCGCGCTGTCATACACCCGCGCAGGGCAATTCGAGGTGGATAAGGACGGCTATCTGGTCGATACCATCAGCCAGCAACGCATTGCGGGTATCGACTCGTCCGGGAATCTGCGCGATATCAATATCCAGGGGCAGCGCACCTTGCCGCCGCAGGCGACCACTCGAGTCGAGATGGTGGGGGCCTTGGCTCGCACCGGTACTACGGAGGCGACCCATCAGATCAACGCGATCCAGGTGTTCGACTCGACCGGTGCGAGCCATACCCTGAGCGTAAAGTTCGAACCGAAAACGACGCCCGCCAATAGCTGGAGTGTCACGGTTTCCGACGCGAGCGGCGTTCAGTTGCAGACCGGCACCATCGCCTTCGGTATCGATGGCAGCCCCGCTACCGGTTTCAACACGTTGTCGGTCCCGTTGACGGTTAATGGCAAGGTCCAGAGCATCGTGCTGGATTTCGGAACACCGGGTAGCTTCAACTTGGCCTCCCAGGTCGCCAGCGGACCGAGCCATACACTGGGTGCGCGTGTGGTCGACGGTAGCGCAGTCGCCGGCCTGAATAGCTTCGCATTCGATGAGAAGGGCATCCTCAAATTCACCTACGCCAACGGCGAGAAACGTGATGGCAGCCAATTGGCGCTGGCGGATTTCGCGGATGAAAGTGCCTTGATCGCGGGCGCCAATTCGCTCTACCACGCGCCTTCTTCCATGAAGGCCGAGTTCGGCCGTGCGGGGGAGAAGCAGTTTGGGCGTGTCCAGGGTGGTTACCTGGAATTGTCCAATGTCGATCTGGCCCAGGAGTTCGGAGACATTCTGATTATTCAGCGCGGGTATCAGGCCAGCTCAAGGGTGATGACGGTCTCCAATGAAATGCTGGAGCAGTTGTACAACGGAACGAGAGGGGGCTGACCAATGAGAATGTTGGGATTTGTCGGCACGACTCGTCTGCGCATGGCCTGCGAGCGATTACCGGCCGTGGCCAGGCACTGGTATGAGCAGTGGTGTATGCCGGATGCACACCACACCTGCGAAGTGAGCTGTTCGGCCCTGGATGATTCAAGTGAGTGGGCATCGGCACTGGCTTGGCAGAGCGCCAAATCTGTCAATGGCTCAATCAGCCTGGCAGGTGATGGGGCTTCGATGATCTTTGGTCCTTTCATGCATGACGCGCCCGAGGACGAAACCGCGAGCCATCTGGTACGCGAAGCACAATTGGCGCTGATCAATGATGTGCTTGAGGTCCTCGGGCAAAGCGGCGTCTCCCATTTAACCGCTGAGTCACGCCGGCCGTCCTGGGGTTTACTCGGTGCCCAGGTATTGCTGCAACTGCGCGTCGGTCAATCGACGCTGCATCTGTCGCTGGATGCGGCATTGTTCAATGCTGCGCTTGAGAAGCCCGTTGCGCGCACGCCGTTGGTTGAGCGTAAGCACGCCTTGGGTAACGCTCGGGTGAAGTTGTCGGTGCGTATCCCCTTGGCAAGCCTCTCCATCGGTGAGATGCAGGACTTGCGTCCTGGGGACACCTTACGGGCCAGTGCATTGCTGGCCGATCCGGTCTCGCTACAGCTGGCCGAAGGCCCAGCGATCGCGAGTGGCTACTTGGCTAAGCAGCAAGGTCAAGTCGCCGTGCAGTTGATTTCCCATGAATGAATCAGGAGTGTTGGTGTGACGGCAACGGTAGATGCAATTGAGCTGGAAGAAGCCCGGATGGCGGCCAACGACGGGCAGTCACCGCTGATCAAGCGAGACATGAATTTGATCAAGCATGTGGTCGTGGAATTGGTGGTGCAGCTCGGTCACGCCTCCATGAGCGTGGATGAGTTGTTCGCGCTGAAGGCTGGCGACGTGGTCAAGCTGTTGGAGCAGGTCCATGAACCGGCGTCGCTGTGCCTGGACGGTAAACCGGTTGCCCGGGGCAATCTGGTGGCAGTCGATGACAACTTTGGCATTCAGTTGACGGAAATACTGTGACGTCTGAAACCGTAGCCCAACCGCTTGGATTAGCGTTACGGCAGGATGATCCGCTGTCGTTTGTGTTGATGATCAAAGTGATGCTGATTACGGCTGTTTTATTGGCCGTGGTCTACGGCGTGATGCGTTGGTACGCGCGACGTCAAGTGGGCACCGGCAAACCTTTAGCGGATCTGACCGAGTTGCATTGTGTACGCGCTGTGCGATTGTCTACCAAGACCAAGGTGTATCTGCTCAAGACCGAAACGTCTCAGGTCCTGGTCACTGAATCTTCAAATGGAGCGACCGTGACCCTCTTGCCAGAACAACCCTCATCCTCTGCGTTGGATGTCTGCCCTTGAAGTATTCGATATGACTCGCCGCTTGCTGTTCCTGATACTCAGTGGCTTTGCACCCTTCGCGGCAGCCGCGGATGACTTCTCTGAATGGGGAAGTTTGCACATCAATCAGATTCAATCGCCGGTCAGCGTTGTGGCCTTATTGACGGCGCTGTCGTTCCTGCCGTTTTTGGTCATTTCCCTGACCACGTTCACGCGCAACATTGTGGTGTTGTCGTTGACCAGGCAGGCATTGGGGTTGCAGCAGACGCCGCCGAATATCGTGTTGATCGTCCTGTCGATGTTCTTGACGTTGTTTGCCATGGCTCCAACCTTGGAAAAAGCCTATGACGCAGGCATCAAGCCATTCCTAGCGAACAAAGTAGGGCTTGACGGTGCCGCGTTGCAAGGTTGGGTGCCGATCCGCGATTTCATGATCAGGCAGACCCATGAAGAGGATTTGCGACTGATTTATGAATTGGCCAAGGATCCGCTGCCACAAGCACCGGAAGGGCTGTCCCCGGTGAAGCTGGTGCCGGCATTCATGTTGAGCGAGCTGAAACTGGCTTTTCAGATCGGCTTCATGATCTTCCTGCCGTTCTTGATCATCGACTTGGTGGTGGCGTCAATCCTGATGTCGCTGGGGATGATCATGGTGCCCCCGATCACGATTTCTTTGCCATTGAAGATCATGCTGTTTCTGTTGATCGACGGTTGGGGCCTGATTGCCCAGACGTTGATGCGCAATCTCGGCTAGGGCAAAGGTGCAGCCTTCCATGGTGACGGATGAGCCCAGCAATGAAGGCGATGACGAGCAAGCGTTGTGGCGCGACTGGCTGGACAGCAAAACAGAGGCGGCCAGGAGTCGGTTGTTCTTTTTTTATGGCCAGTGGCTTCGGATGATTGCCGGGCTTTTGTATTCTCGCTACCCGCATCCGTTGGCTGAGTGGGGGGATTATGTGAACCTGGCCTCGATTGGTCTTCTGCAGGCCATTGACCGGTTTAATCCGGGGTTGGGCACGCGTTTCCAGTCCTATGCCGAACCTTATGTGAGAGGTAGCGTTCTCAAGGGCTTGTCCTGTTACGTAAGTGATCGACGGCGCTATTACCGAGAGCGGTTGGAGAGTCTTTCCGGCATGCAAGAGGAGGGGCGAGCGGAGTCCGATCTGGAGCAGGTGGCGAACGTCGCTATTGGCTTGGCGTTCGGGCTGTTTTTGGAATCTGGGATCGTTGATCCGGAACCCAAGGACAATAACCCCCTAAGCCTCTACGAAGTTGAGCGTGAGAGCGACACGCTGGAGGCGTGCGTGAAGCTTCTTTCGGCGAACGAACAGCGGGTTATCCAAGCTCACTATCACCAGCATTTAAGTTTTACCGAGATCAGTGAACTCATGGGTGTTTCGAAGTCACGCGTTTCCCAATTGCACGCCCAGGCGTTGAAAAATATTCGGATAAGCCATGCAAGATTAATGGCCGGGGATAGTTGGTAGCATCGGTGGGCGAAGTAGGGTTCGGGCAAAGCCGCAGCAGATGCCGTTGGATCGGCGAAACCT
Source organism: Pseudomonas sp. NFACC46-3 (assembly GCF_900114515.1). Classification (NCBI taxonomy): domain Bacteria; kingdom Pseudomonadati; phylum Pseudomonadota; class Gammaproteobacteria; order Pseudomonadales; family Pseudomonadaceae; genus Pseudomonas; species Pseudomonas sp. NFACC46-3. Next base: position 167,154 of record NZ_FOTH01000001.1, on the reverse strand, counting down.
AAGAAAACACTATAAAAAAAGTAAGACAATTGACTCAGCAGCACTGCACGCAAATCAGGCGCACTTGGATTCCACGACGGTTTGCAAACCCAGACTTGGTCGCTGTGTTGTATTGCGTAGCAGGCGAGGCAATGAAGCCGTTGGGCAAGGGCAGAGCCTTGAACCTCCCTGCCTTTGCTGACTGGCGCATTGGCTTTTTTCATGGTCATCGGACTGGGTGTGTCAGGCGAATTCGATGTTGACGGTCATGACGCCTTCGTGAGCAAGCCCGCTCCCACAGTAGCCACAGTGATCACAGAACCCCAGCAGTCAGCTCGCACGCCGCTCGTTCGTTGACATTCGGCCTTCCTCGACCATCATTAAGTGCCTCCAGAGTCATCACTTCTCCAGAGGCATGAACATGGCGCAAACGGACATTCTCATTGTGGGAGCCGGCCCTACGGGATTGGTCCTGGCTTTGTGGCTCACCCGGCAGGGGCTTGTTGTCAGGATCGTCGACAAGAGCAGTGGGCCGGGGGAAACCTCGCGTGCCATGGCCGTCCAGGCCCGCACACTTGAGCTGTATCGCCAGCTCGGCATGGCCGATGCGGTTATCGAAGCGGGGTACAAGACCCCGGCCATGAACATGTGGGCCCGGGGCAAACGCAAGGCGCGGATTCCTCTGGTGGAGGCTGGCGGGGATGTATCGCCTTATCCTTTTGTCCTCATATACCCCCAGGATCGTCATGAGCGGTTGTTGGTCGAACAGCTTCAGTCCCTGGGCCTCGAAGTCGAGCGGCAGACCGAACTGCTGTCCTTCGAGGACCGTGGCGACTACGTTATCGCGCGCTTGAAGCACGCCGATGGCCGCGAAGAAGTGCTGACGACTGCTTTCCTCGCAGGCTGCGATGGCGCGCGCTCGCTCGTGCGTCATCAGGTGGGAAGCGGCTTCGAGGGCGGCACCTATAAGCAGCTGTTCTATGTGGCGGACGTGTCTGCCAGCGGTTTCGAGCCTGCGGATGAGGCCCATATCGCTTTTGATAAATCCGAATTCGTGTTGGCGTTTTTCTATGGCGAAACTGGCCAATATCGCCTGATCGGTACGGTTCGCGACGAGCGCGCGGAACGTCCAGAGACGCTGACGTTCGAGGACGTTGGCCATGACGCGATCAACGGTCTGAACATCAGGATCAATGGCGTGAATTGGTTTTCCACCTACCGGGTCCATCATCGCGTCACGGATCAGTTCCGCTGGGGCAGGGCGTTTTTGCTGGGAGACGCTGCGCACGTCCACAGCCCGGCCGGTGGACAAGGCATGAACACAGGCATCCTCGACGCGATCAATCTGGCTTGGAAACTGGCGGCGGTCGTGAAGGGACAGGCGCCAGATGCATTACTCGACAGCTATCAGGCCGAACGCCAGGCGTTTGCGCAAAAGCTTGTGGAAACGACGGACCGGCTGTTCACCTTTGCAACCGCCCAAGGCAATTTTGCCGACTTCGTGCGCACGCGCATCGCACCGCTTTTTGCGAGTGTTGCCTACAAAAGCGAGAACGTGCGTGAGTACCTGTTCCGGATAGTGTCCCAAACCACCTTGAATTATCACGAGAGCCCGTTGAGTGCCGGCAAGGCCGGTGACGTACTGGGCGGTGACCGTTTGCCCTGGGTACCGGTGCCGGGCGCCGATAACTACGAACCGCTCGCCTCCATCGGCTGGCAGGTGCACGTCTACGGCGAGGCCCGGGCGGACCTGAGAGCCTGGAGCAGCCAGCAGCGGATCCCTCTGCACACGTTTACCTGGCAGGATGAGCATCATAAAGCCGGGCTGTGTCGGGACGCCGCCTATCTGCTGCGTCCCGACACCTACGTCGCCCTGGCGGATCCCCAAGCGTCTGCGGCAACGTTGAGCCGGTATTTCAGCGACCGGGGCCTGACGCTGCCGGCTTGAGCGCGTCAGGTGTGGCGATTGGCCCTTAGCCCAGATCCGCAGCCTCATGCCGCTCCGGCACCTGGCTCGCTTCGTCACCCCACGTGCGGTTGACACGCTGCCCGCGCAGGACGGCCGGTCGTTTGGCAATCGCCTCTGCCCAGCGCTGCACATGGGTGTATTCGTGAGCACTCAGGAATTCGGCGGCGCCGTACACGTTGTTGCGCACCAGTTGGCCATACCAGGGCCAGACCGCGATGTCGGCAATGGTGTAGTCATCGCCTCCCAGGTATTGGCTTTCGCCGAGGCGGCGATCCAGCACGTCGAGTTGACGCTTGGCCTCCATGGTGAAGCGATTGATCGGGTATTCGAGTTTCTCCGGCGCATAGGCGTAGAAATGTCCGAAGCCGCCACCCAGGTACGGGGCAGAGCCCATCTGCCAGAACAGCCAGTTCAGTGTTTCGGTGCGGCCCGCCGGATCGGTGGGCAGGAAGGCGCCGAATTTTTCCGCCAGGTACAGCAGGATCGAGCCGGATTCGAAGACCCGAATGGCGGGTTCCACGCTGCGGTCCAGCAGGGCCGGGATCTTGGAGTTGGGGTTGACCTCGACAAAACCGCTGGAGAACTGGTCACCTTCGCTGATGCTGATCAGCCAGGCGTCGTATTCCGCACCCGTATGACCCAACGCCAGCAGTTCCTCCAGCAGGATGGTCACCTTCACGCCATTGGGCGTGGCCAGGGAATACAGCTGCAACGGGTGTTTGCCAATCGGCAAGGTTTTTTCGTGAGTCGGCCCGGCGATAGGGCGGTTGATGCTGGCGAACTGGCCGCCAGACGGGGCGTCGTTTTTCCAGACCTTGGGCGGAACGTAGGACGCTTGGCTCATCGGGACATACCTCATCGTTTGCTTGTGATGTGATCCCCCAGAGTCTACCGCTGTTCGTTCATGATCCGCGCTACTTCACCGGAAGCCTTGAGCTGCTCGAAAGCGCGCTGGGCCCTGGCGACGACTTCGTCAGGTGTGCTCAGGCTGAACGCCAGGTGGACCCTGTGGGGTTGCTCGTCGAGGGTATAGACCTCTTGCAGGGAAGTGAAATCCACTTGGGCATCCTTGCTCATCAGGCGCGCGGTGTTCTCCGGCATCGGCAGCAGTTGGATCTGGTGATTCAGCAGCTTTTGAAAGTTGTCGTGGTTGTTGGCCGAGATGACCAGCCGGGTAAACCCACGCTGTTGCAGGTAAATCTGCTTGGCGTCATTTCGCACCACACCAATGCTGTACTGCTTGGCATCCTCGAGGTTGTTGACGGCGATGCCTTCACTGTCGCGCATCTTGTAGAGCCGGCTCGCCACCCGATGTATTTCACCGACCCATTTGAACAATTGCTCGCGGGCCGGGGTGCGGTCCAGCGGGAAAATCAATACGTTAGGCTCGTGCAGCGCCTTTTCGTAGGCCCGGGCCCACGGGTACAGCGACAGGCTGTAGTCGGTGAACTGCGCGTTTTTCAGCGTTTGTTCGGCGATGCGAATGCCCGGCCCGACGACCTTGTCGTCACGCTGGTAGGCATAGAGCGAATCTTCGGTCACGACTTCGATCGCCTCGGCGTGGCTTTGCAGGCTGATCGAGGTGAGTAGCAGGCACGAGCAGAGCATTAGGCGATAGTGCATATACAGACCTCATGGCACGTGATGGTTCACAGGGCGATGCAATCGCGCCCTTTATGTTTGGCCCGGTACAGCGCCTGGTCGGCGCGTTGCAGCAGTTGATCGAAATGGTCCATGGTCTCCGGGTCCAGCTCGGCGACGCCGATGCTTACGGTGACAAACGGCGATACCTTGGAGCCGCTGTGGGGCAGTTCACGTTCCGCCAGGCTTGCACGCAAACGTTGGGCGGCCTCGCAGGCCTGGGCGGCGTCGATGTTGGGCAGGACCACGACGAACTCTTCGCCGCCCACGCGCGCAGTCAGTTCGCCAGAACGGCCGAACACGCTGCGCAGGGTCTCGGCGATCTCTTTCAAGCACAAGTCGCCCTGCATGTGGCCGTAGGTGTCGTTGTAGATCTTGAAGAAATCGACATCGCACATGAGCACCGCCAGCGGGGTCTTGTGGCGGATCGCCCGGCGAAACTCGATCTCCTTCAACTCGTCGAAATAGCGACGGTTGGCCAGCCCCGTCAAATCATCGTGACGTGACAGTGCTTCGAGGGCCTGGTTGGCCGCCTTCAATTCTGCGGTGCGCGCCTCGACCAGTTCGGCCATTTGGTCGCGGCTGGCGGCAAGCGCCAGTTCGTCTGAATGCTGGCGCTCCAAATGGGCGCGCAGGTTGTCCTGGAGGGTATTCACCTGGCGTTCGAGCAGGCTCAGCTCGTCTTGGCGCCGCACCGCCCGTTGCAGCTTGAGGTGACGCTTGAGGGTTTGCGGCGCCAGTTCGCCCAGGTGCCGGGCGATGTGCACCACATGCACGGTCACCAGGCGGTTGAACACGGTCATGATCAACCCGGCCAGCAGCAGGGACTGGATGAGCTGGGTGATGACGATGCTGCGTGCTTCGCCCCAGAGGCGCTCCCACAGCAGGTTATTGTCGCCTTCGATGGTCAGCTCGCCGACCTTTTCATGGGCCCCGGCGTAGGGCTGCGCGATGAGTTGGCGATGCAGCACCGGCACCACGCCCGATTGAGCGACGGGGTATCGATTGAGTTCGATGACTTCAGGCGCTTGCCCGGGGCGCAGGATGTTCAGCACCAGGCGTCCCACGGGTGCTGCCATGGCGACGCTGGCGATTTGCTGGTCGAGGGATTCACGGTCCAGTTCCCAAATGGCATGGGCCAGGGTGTTCTGGAACACTTGGTCGATCAGGGCCAGCTCCGAATTCATTTCCGCCAGGTTGTTTTCCCAGGCCATCCAGGTACGCCAGGTGACCATCACCAGGGTAAAAAGCAGGCAGAACAACAGCGTTGCCAGTACCAGGCGGCGTCCCAGGGAGCTGAACGCCTTGGTCTGTGGTTGTGAGGAGGCCGTACGAAAATTGGCATCCATGTCATAACCATTTGCGCAGGATGGCATCGTAGACGCCATTGCGTCGGATGGTCTCCAGGCCCGCACGGAATTTCGCCACCGTATCGGCAGGCGTATTGCGGCTGAACGCCATGCTCAAGCCGTCGGCGCTGCTTAGCTCGGGCAGCGCCAGCGAACGGATCAGCAACTTGTCCGGGTCTTCGCCATTCTGGCGCGTCAGGTACAGCGCGTTGAGCTCATTGGAAATCCACAGCTCCACGTGATCGACCTTGAGCTTGCGGTAGTTGTGTTCGTACTTGGTGCTCGACTGCAGTTCTTCGCCGATGCGAAAACCCTTCGATACCAGGTATTGCTCACCCACGTCCTGATTGACCGTGGCGATCTGGTGCCCATGGGCATCGGCCAGCGAGTCGAGTTTCACCGGCCGGTCCGCCAGCGAGTAGATGTACCACTGCGTCGGGCCGATGCTGCCGACCCACTGGAAAAGCGATTCGCGTGCAGGCGTGCGGACGATCGAGTAGATCAACACGTTGCTTTCATTGAGCGCCAGTTCGTAGGCCCGGGCCCACGGCATGGAATGGATAGGCGCGTCCATGCCGACCTCCTTGAGCACGGCTTGGACCACCTCGGTGCTCATGCCGGTCATTCGGCCGTTCTGCGTCATGTTGTAGGGCGGTAGTTCCTCGGTCACGATGCGCAGCGGCGCCTCTGCCGCACAAACACTTGCAGTGAGGAACATCAGGACGCCCCACACTAGCAGGCGATTCAGCGGCAAACCCATTGATCATTACCCTATGCAACTGGCAGAGCCCGGAGGTCTGGGAGCTATTATTGATAGGGTTATCGGCTGGGCTGGCGCCTGCTTGAATCCGGTCTGTCGAAACCGCCAGCCCAGCCGAAGGATCAACCGTTCAACAACGTCATTGTGTGCGCCTGGTATCGGTCGCCCGCCACGGCACCTTCGCCTGCGAAAATCCCATCCAGCCGGGCCAATTCACCAGCGCTCAACACCACCGAAGCCGCTGCCACGTTGCTTTCCAGGTACTTGCGTTGCTTGGTGCCCGGGATCGGGATGACATGGTCACCCTGGGCCAATACCCAGGCCAAGGCCAATTGCGCAGCGCTGATGCCCTTGTCCAAGGCCAATGCCTTGACCTGCTCTACCAGCACCAGGTTGCGATTGAAGTTGTCGGCCAGGAAACGTGGGTTGAAGCGGCGATAGTCATCGGCGGCGAAATCCTCCGGTGATTTCAGCTCGCCGGTCAAAAAGCCCCGGCCCAAGGGGCTGTAGGCGACGAATGCAATGCCCAGGCGCCGGCACGTATCGAGCACGCCATTGTGTTCGGGCTCACGGGACCACAGCGAGTATTCGCTTTGTACCGCTGCCAGGGGATGCACGGCGTGGGCTCGCTGGATGGTCTCGGCACTGGCTTCGGAGATCCCGATGTGGCGGACCTTGCCGGCCTTGACCAGCTCGGCCATGGCGCCGATGGTTTCTTCGACGGGCACTTCAGGATCGATGCGGTGCTGGTAGTAGAGGTCGAGGTAATCGGTATCGAGACGCTTGAGGCTGCCATCGACAGATTGCCGGACGTAGTCGGGGCGACCATTGACGCCGCGGGCATGGGGATCGCTGCTGCGCACCAGGCCGAACTTGCTCGCCAGGTACAGGTTTTCACGCTTGCCACGCAGGGCCCGTCCGAGCAGTTCTTCGTTGGTATGCGGCCCGTACATGTCGGCGGTGTCGAACAGCGTCACGCCCAACTCCACGGCGCGGTGCAGCGTGGCAATCGCTTCGCGCTCGTCCACGCCCGTGGTGTAGAAATCCGACATGCCCATGCAGCCCAGGCCGAGGGAGGAAACGTGAGGGCCGTGATGGCCGAGTTGGCGAGTCTTCATGTTGATAGCTCCTGGAAATGAACGACCTGTGCAGTCTCTATCAAGGGGTTTCCTGGATAAATCCACGATTATTGGTTTAACTATTCGTGATATCTAAATAGTGAGGCGTGAGATTGGACCGATTACAGGCCATGCAGGTGTTCCGGCGCATCGTTGAACTGGGCGGTTTCGGCAAGGCGGCCGATGACCTTGGACTGCCCCGGGCCACCGTCAGCCTGCTGATCCAGCAGTTGGAAGCCCATCTGGGCGTGCAACTGTTGCAACGCACCACCCGCCAGGTGCGCGCAACGCTCGATGGGCAAGCGTATTACCAGCGCAGCGGCCAGTTGCTGGACGACCTTGATGACCTGGAAAGTTCGCTGTCGGTGCAACGGAGCCAGCCGCGCGGCACCTTGAAGGTGGACATGCCCATTGCCTTTGGTTGCACCTGGATCCTGCCGCGCCTGCCGGATTTCTACCGGCGCTACCCGGCGTTGCAGTTGGACATCGGTTTCCACGATCGCCAGGTTCATCTGCAGCGCGAAGGCGTGGATTGTGCAATCCGCGCCGGCAATGTCGTCGACCAGGCGCTGGTGGCGCGCCCCATCGTGCGCCTGCATCAACTGACGTGTGCCAGCCCTGGCTATCTGGCCCGCGCCGGCACGCCCGGGCGGTTGGACGATTTGACGGCGCACCGGGCCATTGGTTTTGCGTCCGGCAATGGGCGGTTTTTCCCGTTTGAATTCGAGGTGGCGGGGCGGCTGCGCGAAATGCAATTGCCCAGTGACTTGAACGTCAACAATGCCGACGCCTATGTGACCGCCTGTGAAGCGGGATTCGGCTTGATTCAGGTGCCGCGTTATCACGTGCAACGGCAATTGGCCGAAGGCCGGCTGGTGCAAGTGCTCGACCACTACAGCGTGCCGTCGTGGCCGATCTCAGCGGTGTACCCGCCCCATCGACAGTTGTCGCCCAGGGTGCGGGTCTTTATCGACTGGGTGATCGAGCTGTTGCAGGGAGACGCGGCTGCCCAGATGGCACTGATGGAGAGGGTGTAGAGCAGTGCCGAATCGCTGTGGGAGCGAGCCGCTATCAGAGATTCGATCGTTCCCGCGTGGGAATGCCGCTTCGGACGCTCCGCGTTCGGCTTTTGAGTGGACGCAGAGCGTCCATGGCTGCATTCCCACGCGGAGTGGGAACGATCGACAGGTTGTGTGGTTTCACGGAAAGTGTTGGTTTTGCCTAGGGCTTCAAGCCTTGACCCAGCGTTGACGGCTCCAGCTGCTCAATGTGTCGACCGCGAAAACCAGCAGCAACATCGCCAGGATCACCGTGCTGCCCTGGGCCTCCTGGAACAGGCTGAGGCTGACGTAGAGCATTTGCCCCAGGCCCCCGGCACCGACGAAGCCGAGCACGCTGGCCATGCGGATATTGTTTTCCCAGCGGTACAGGACATACGCCAGTAGCTGGGGCAAGAGGTTGGGCAGTGTGCCGTAGCAGAACGCCAATACCGCATTGCCACCTTGCAGGCGGATGGCGTCGGCAGGTTCCGAAGGGGTATTTTCCAGGGCTTCGGCGAACAGCCGGCCGAGCACGCCGGTGGTGTGCAGGGCCAAGGCAAGGGTGCCGGCATTGGGGCCGAGCCCGGCGGCCAGGACCATCAGCGCCGCCCACACCAGTTCCGGAACCGCGCGCAAGGCATTGAGCACCAGCCGCGAAGCACTCTGCAGGGGCCAGCCGAAGCGCCCGGCCGCCGGCAAGGCCAATAGCAGGCCGAACACCGCCGCGAGCAGGGTGCCGAGGGCGGACATGGCCAGGGTTTCCAAGGCGCCGTGACCGATGGCTTTCAGGTGGCCCGGGCTCAGGTCCGGGCTGAGAAAGCGCTGCGCATAAGCGCCCATCTGGTGCAGGTTGCCGCTGTCGCCGAGTTCGCCCAAGTCGATGCCCAGGTAGACGAACGAGGCAATGACTGCCGCACCGATGCCCAGGACAATGACCGCGTTGATCAGGCGATTCATGCCAGCCTCCAGCGCAGCAGGCGGCTGAGTTGATCGGCGAGCAGCACCAGCACCAGGAACGTCAGCAGCAGGCTGGCCACTTCACCGCCGGCGAACATTCGCAGCGACAGGTCCATCTGCTGACCCAGGCCTCCGGCACCGACGAAGCCCATCACTACCGAGGCGCGGATGGCGCATTCCCAGCGATACACCGTGTACGACAACAGTTCGGCCGCGACATTGGGCAGGATCCCGTAGCAGAAAGCGGCGAGCCGGCTGCTGCCAGATTGCAAGAGCGCATGGGCCGGACGCTGGTCGACCGACTCGTAGATTTCCGCGTAGACCTTGCCCAGCATGCCGCTGTAGGTAATGGCGATCGCCAGTACGCCGGCCGTGGGACCGAGGCCGACAGCACGGACGAAGAGCAAGGCCCAGACGATTTCCGGGACGCTGCGCAGGAAGATCAGCAGGCCGCGCACAGGCCAGCGCAGCAGTTGGCCCCAATACCCCGGGTGCCCGGCACGGGAGGCCGCCGACAGCGACAAGGCGCGGCTGGCCAGCAGGCTCGCGGGCACCGCCAACAGCAGCGCCAAGGCCATGCCGGCCGTGGCGATCGCCAGCGTCTGCAAGGTGGCTTGCCACAGCAGTTCGACAAATTCGTCGCCATGGGCTGGAGGCCAGAAGGCCGCTAAAAACCGGCCCATTTCGCTCTGGCTGTCCCCCGCCACCAGCACGCGAAGGTCCAGTTCGCTGAACTGGATGCCCGGCCACAGCAAGACGAGGGCCAGCAGAGTGAGCAGCAGGCGCGGGCGGGTAGCGGGGTCTCGGGTATCGCGTATCAGCATCGGGGGATCTGCACGCTCAAGGAAGAGGGGGGTGTTGTTGGTGAAGACTGCAGTTGTTCGTTGGCGTAAAGCGTGTCGAGCAACGGACGGTCGACCGCCTCGGTTGGCAGGTCGAACAGGATCTGCCCGTCCCGCAGGCCGATGACCCGGGAAAAGTGCGCCAAGGCCAGATCCACCGCATGCAGGCTGGCGACCAGGGTGACGTTGTGTTCCCGGGCGTGGCGGCAAAGCACCGAAAGCGTGTGCTCGGCCAATACCGGGTCCATGGCCGAAACCGGTTCGTCGGCCAGCAACACCTCCGGTGCCTGGTACAACACCCGGGCAATGCCCACGCGTTGCAGTTGGCCGCCGGACAGCTGCTGGCATTGGGCGAACAGTTTGTCGCCCAGGTCCAACTGGGCCAATGCCGCCCTGGCACCTGGAATATCCAGCGGGTGCAACAGGTTCAACAGGCTTTTGCCGATGCTCCACTGACCGAGCTTTCCGGCCAGGACTGCCGTGACCACACGTTGGCGCGGCGGCAGCGGGGGCGATTGGTGGATCAGGCCGATGCGTGCGCGCAGGCGTTGACGCTGGCGGGCAGACAGCTGCCAGGCGCGTTCGCCGAGCAACTGCAGCTCGCCGTTACCCGGGCGCAGGGCGGTGGCCAGCAGGTTGAGCAGGCTCGACTTGCCCGCGCCGGACGGGCCGATGATGGCGACCTGCTCACCGGCGCCGATGTGCAGGTCAATGCCCCGCAGCGCCTGGACGCCGTTGGCATGGGTAACGCTGACCTGGGTCAGTTGCAGGGTCATTTGAGCAGTTCGGCGGCGCGTGCGGCTTCCTCGATGCCCTTGTAGTTCTCAGGCTTGGTTTCGATGAAGCGACTGGCGGCCTGCAGATCGAGGATTTCCTTGTCCTTCGGGTTGGCCGGATCGAGTGCCAGGAAGGCTGCCTTTATCTTGGCCGCCAACGCTGGGTCGAGGGTACCGCGCACCGTCCAGTTGTAGTCGAAGTAGGCAGGGGTGGTGGCGAAGACCTTGACCTTGGTCGTGTCGACCTTGCCGGCAGCGACCAGTTTTTCCCAGACACTGGCGTTCAGTACGCCAGCGTCCACCTTGCCGGCCTGGACCCAGGCGACGGTGGCGTCATGGGCGCCCGAGTAGCCCACACGACTGAAGTAGCTTTCAGGCTTGATGCCGTCCTTGAGCATGAAATAGCGCGGCATGAGGCTACCGGACGTCGACGACACCGAACCGAAGGCAAAGGTCTTGCCCTTGAGGTCGGCGAGGGATTTAACGGCCGGATCGGCGGTGATGAATTTACTGGTGAACTGGGCGTCCTGTTCGCGCTGTACCAGGGGAATGGCATTGCCGGTTTTCAGGCGTGCCTGCACGAAGGTGAAGCCGCCCAGCCAGGCCATGTCGATGCGGTCGGTGGCCAGCGCTTCGACCACGGCGGGGTAGTCGCTGACGGGTACGAACTCGACTTTCATGCCGGTTTGCTGTTCCAGATAGGCACCCAGCGGCTTGAACTTGCGCAGCAGCTCGGTCGGGGCCTCATCGGGAATCGCACTGACTTTCAAGGTGTCAGCGGCCTGGGTCAGCAGGCTGCTAAAAGACAGGGCAACGCCGACGGCCAATGCCAGGGAACGCTTGAGCATGGAGGATCTCCGGTACATGAAGGCAAGGAATGGTGAAGCATCACGCCCACGGGGATGGCGGTACGCCGCTCTGTGAGGGTAGACGAAGGAGAGCGATATTAACCGTTTCTGGCCTTGAACTCACTCATTCCCCCGTGGCGAGGGAGCTTGCTCCCGCTGGCCTGCGCAGCAGGCCCCAGCATGCTGACAGGCAGACCGCATTGTCTGGTTTTGCGACTGCTGCGCAGCCGAGCGGGAGCAAGCTCCCTCGCCACAGGTTCTGGGTTGTCTGGGTTGACGCTATCGCGAGCAAGCTCGCTCCCACAGGGGGGAGGCGGGCGGGAGAACCGGGGCCTCGTCGGGTGAGGCCTCGGCGAATGAGAGGTCAGAACAGCTTGGTGAACAACCAGTAGAGGCTGCCGGAAAGGAGGATGGCAGCAGGCAGCGTCAGTACCCAGGCCATCACCAGGTTGCGAATGGTGCGCATCTGCAAGCCCGAGCCGTTGGCGACCATGGTGCCGGCCACGCCGGAGGACAACACATGGGTCGTGGACACCGGCAAACCGAACATGTCGGCGGCGCCGATGGTCAGCATGGCGACGGTTTCGGCCGAGGCACCTTGGGCGTAGGTCAGGTGGGACTTGCCGATTTTCTCACCCACCGTCACCACAATGCGCTTCCAGCCGACCATGGTGCCCAGGCCGAGGGCGATGGCCACGGCGATTTTCACCCACAGTGGAATGAACCGCGTGGAATTGTCGATCTGCTGTTTGAACAATTGCAGCTGGGCGCTGGTGTCGGCGTCGAAGTTGCCGACCTTGTTCTTGTCCATCAGGCGAATGGTTTCGCTGGTCAGGTACATGTCGTTGCGCACGTTGCCCACGGCTTCGGCGGGGACCCTGGCCAGCGAGCCGTAACCCTTGACCTCGGCGCCAATGCTGCCGGTCATCGCAGCCAGGGCCGGAACCAATTGCGGCGTCGCCTCCTTGCTGCCCACGTAGGTGGAAAGGATCGCTCGCGGATTTTCCGGGGCCGGCAGCGGCGAGTGCTTGACCAGGGCTTGCTGGGTGACTTGCGCCACGGCGGCGAATTGCAGTGCCTGGTCGGCCGGCATGGTGCGGTTCAGCGCATACGCCATCGGCAGGGTGCCGACCAGAATCAGCATGATCAGGCCCATGCCTTTCTGACCGTCGTTGGAGCCGTGGGCGAATGACACGCCGGTGCACGTCAGGATCAGCATGCCGCGTATCCACCAGGGCGGCGGAGTATTGCCTTCCGGGGCCTTGTACAGCGAGCGGTTCTTGACGAAGGCCCGCAGGGCCAGCAGCAGCAAGGCAGCGCAACCGAAACCCACTAGCGGCGACAGCAGCAACGCATAGCCAATCTTGGTCGCCTGGGCCCAGTCCACACCGCTGGTGCCGTCACGCCCGTGCATCAGGGCATTGGCGACGCCCACGCCGATGATCGAGCCGATCAGCGTGTGGGACGACGACGCCGGCAAGCCCAGCCACCAGGTGCCCAGGTTCCACAGGATGGCGGCGATCAGCAGGGCGAAGATCATGGCGAAGCCGGCAGAGGAACCGACTTGCAGGATCAGTTCCACCGGCAGCAGGGCGATGATGCCGAAGGCCACGGCGCCGCTGGAGAGCAGCACCCCGAGGAAGTTGAAGAAGCCCGACCAGGCCACGGCGAAGTTCGGCGCCATGGAGTTGGTATAAATGACGGTGGCCACGGCGTTGGCGGTGTCGTGGAAACCGTTGACGAATTCGAAGCCAAGGGCAATCAGCAGCGCCACGCCCAACAGCAGGAACGGTGTCCAGGTGGTCACCACGGTGCCCAGTTCGTTCATGTCGTGCATCAGGCTGTAGGCGGTAAACAGCAAACCGCAGCCCAGCACGGCGAAAAACACCACCAGGGTGATTACACTCGGTTTGCGGTTGAGCTGCGGTCTTGAACTGGGGGCGATGGAACTCGATGAGTCCATGACCAGGGTCTGGTTTGTCATGATGAAATCCGATTCGGTGAGCAGTGGGGTTGTAAGGCTCGGTGCCGGGCATCCCTGGCGGGCTGTGAAAGTCCCGGGGCACGATACGCGTCGGTGGCTTCGGACTGCGCAAGCATCTTCTTGTCGTCCCGCTGTGGCAGTTCGATGGCCGGCAATCGCACCGCTTCATCCACGCTAGTTGCAATTTGTTACATGGCGGTGACTGACATCTGTGCTTCACGCTTTTTCCCCTGGCTAAAACGTTTTTCCCAAGGGGATGTCGGCAAGATTGGGGTTATCGATTGCGCTCGACCGCGCAAGGGGCGCCCGGAGTTTCCCCAACAAGCGTCTGCTTGCATGGCAACGTGCAAGGTGTGTCATCCAGGTGTCATCGAAGCTATGGCAGGATCTTCGCAAACCATCGTGGGAAGTCCGGCAGCGCCTGTGCCTGCTGGCTGATGAAGCAAGGAACACCGCTATGAAAGGCGACGCCCCCCTGTTCGCGGCCATTGACTTGGGCTCTAACGCCTTCCGCTTGATGATCGGCCAGTCGGTCAAGCGCAATCGACGCCTGGTGATCCAGGAAGTGAAAACCCTGCGTGAGCCGGTCCGATTGGCCGAGGGCCTGCAGGCCGGGGCGTTGGACGAGCTGGCGCTGGATCGGGGCTGGCAGGCGCTCGCCCGATTTGGCAAGAAACTGCGTGGCTTTGAAGCCGCAAGGGTGCGGGCGGTGGCGACCAGTGCCGTGCGCGAAGCGGCGAATGCCCAGTTGTTCCTGGCCAGTGCCGAGCGGCACCTGGGGTTTCGGATCGACGTGCTGTCCGGGCATGAAGAAGCCCGGCTGGTGTATGCCGGTGTTGCCCATACCGTGCCCGGTGTCGAGCGCACGCGGCTGGTGGTGGACATCGGCGGTGGCTCGACCGAACTGATTCTGGGGCAGGGCGCTCAACCGCTGCTGACGGAAAGCATCGCCATCGGCAGTGGCACCTTTGGTGCGCGTTACTTTCGGGGCGGAAGCATCACCGCCCAGGCGCTGTTGGAGGCTGAGCGGGTGGCGGTCCTACAGTTTGAACAAGTCGCGGCGGGTTATCGCGCCCAGGGCTGGCAGCAGGCAATCGGTTCTTCCGGTACGGCGCGGATGTTGGCCAAAGTGCTCAAGGCCAATGGTTTCAACGATGTTGGGCAAGGCGGCATTACCTACGGTGGATTGTTGCGTCTGTCGCTGCGGTTGCTGGAAGTCGGCCATGTCGACCAGCTCAGCCTGGCCGGCTTGCAAAGCCATCGCCTGGGCATCCTGCCCGGTGGCCTGGCGATCATGCTGGCGGCATTCAAGGTCTTTGGTATCTCGCAAATGATTGCTTCCGAGCCGGGCCTGAGGTTCGGCGTGCTGCATGGCCTGATGCATCAGCACTGAACGGTTGTTACCCATTGCCGTCTATCAGCGATGGCTCAATTTCGAGCATCGACGCCTCTTCGGCGACCCCTTCTTTACCAGATCATCCAGCATTTCATCGCCTGGGCAGCCGGTACGTCCGGTGATCGCAAAGCGTGGGCCTGGATCAGGATGATTGCGTGAACGGGGCTTTTCGCTCTTTCGATATGCAGTCAGTGAAGGCACAATGCGCATCCTTTTTTGGCTCGCCTTGCCCGGAGGCCTCGAAAATGATCAAAACGCCGTACTACCTCATCGACAAACAAAAGCTGCTGGCGAACATGCAGAAGATCGCCTATGTGCGTGAGCAGTCCGGGGCCAAGGCCTTGCTGGCGCTCAAGTGCTTCGCCACCTGGTCGGTGTTCGACCTGATGCAGCAGTACATGGACGGCACCACGTCGTCGTCGCTCTATGAGCTCAAGCTCGGCCGGCAGAAGTTCGCTGGCGAGACCCACGCCTACAGCGTCGCCTGGGCCGACGATGAGATCGAGGAGATGCTCGCCAACTGCGACAAGATCATCTTCAACTCCATCGGCCAGTTGCAGCGCTACACCGAGGCGTCGGCCGGCAAGGTCCGCGGCCTGCGGGTCAATCCGCAAGTGAGCAGCTCCGATTACCTGCTGGCCGACCCGGCGCGCCCCTTCAGCCGTTTGGGCGAATGGGATCCGGTGAAAATCGAGCAAGTCATCGAGCATATCTCCGGCTTCATGTTCCACAACAACTGCGAGAACGGCGATTTCGGTTTGTTCGACCAGATGCTGGGCACTATCGAAGAGCGCTTTGGTCACTTGCTGCATAAGGTCGAGTGGGTCAGCCTCGGTGGCGGCATTCACTTCACTGGCGAGGGCTACGCTCTGGACGCCTTCTGCGCACGGCTCAAGGCTTTCTCGCAGAAATATGGCGTGCAGGTCTACCTGGAGCCGGGCGAGGCCGCGATCACTCAGAGCGCGTCGCTGGAAGTTACCGTGCTCGACACGCTCTACAACGGCAAGCACCTGGCCGTGGTGGACAGCTCCATCGAGGCGCACATGCTCGATCTGCTGATCTATCGCCTGGACGCCAAGCTGGCGCCGAGCGAAGGCGAACACACCTACATGGTGTGCGGCAAGTCATGCCTGGCCGGAGACATTTTCGGCGAGTACCAATTCGATCGTCCGCTGTCCATCGGCGATCGGCTGTCGTTCATCGACGCAGCGGGCTACACCATGGTCAAGAAAAACTGGTTCAACGGCCTGAAAATGCCGTCCATCGTAGTGAAGCAGCTCGACGGCAGCGTCGAGGTGGTTCGTGAGTTTGTTTACGACGACTATCTGTCCAGCCTGTCTTGAGCTGGCGGAAGGAGAAATGAAGAAATTGAAGAAGAACGTACTTATCATTGGTGCAGGAGGTGTCGCCAAGGTGGTGGCCCACAAGTGCGCGCAGCACAACGACGAACTCGGTCGTATTGCTATCGCGTCGCGCAACATCTCCAAATGCCAGGCCATCATCGACAGCGTCAAGGCCAAGGGTAGCCTCAAGCAACCCGCCGACATCAAGGCCTTTGCACTGAACGCTCTGGATGTCGAAGCGACCAAGTCGCTGATTCGCGAAACCGAGTCGCAGATCGTCATCAACGTCGGCTCTGCCTTTCTCAACATGTCGGTGCTGCGTGCCTGCATCGATACCGGCGTGGCCTACCTGGACACCGCCATCCACGAAGAACCGGGCAAGGTCTGCGAGACGCCGCCCTGGTACGGCAACTACGAGTGGAACCACCTCCAGGAGTGCCAGGAAAAGAACATCACCGCCATTCTCGGCGTGGGCTTCGACCCGGGCGTGGTCAATGCCTATGCGGCACTGGCGCAGCAACAGCATTTCGACCGCATTGATTCGATCGATATTCTCGACGTCAATGCCGGCTCCCATGGCAAATATTTCGCCACCAATTTCGACCCGGAAATCAATTTCCGCGAATTTACCGGACAGGTGTGGAGCTGGCAGGACAGCCAGTGGACCAGCAACACCATGTTCGAGGTCAAGCGCACCGACGACCTGCCGGTCGTAGGCTCGCAGAATCTGTACCTGACCGGCCACGACGAAGTGCACTCGCTGTCGAAGAACCTCGACGTGCCCAACGTGCGTTTCTGGATGAGCTTCGGCGAGCACTACATCAACGTGTTCACCGTACTGAGGAACCTCGGCCTGCTCTCCGAGCAACCGGTCAAGACCGCCGAAGGCCTGGAAGTCGTGCCGCTGAAAGTGGTCAAGGCCGTGCTGCCTGACCCGAGTTCGCTGGCGCCGGGCTACACCGGCAAGACCTGCATCGGCGACCTGGTCAAGGGCGTCAAGGATGGCCAGCCGCGCGAGATGTTCATCTACAACGTGGCCGACCACGAGGACGCCTACGCCGAAACCGACAGCCAGGGTATTTCCTATACCGCAGGTGTGCCTCCCGTGGCCGCAGCCTTGCTGGTGGCCCGTGGCGAGTGGGACGTGCAGCGCATGGTCAACGTCGAGGAGCTGCCTGCCGAGGCGTTCCTCGAGGCGTTGGATGTGATGGGCTTGCCGACGCGCATCAAGGACGAGCATGGAGACCGTCCCTGGAACCAAAACGCCTGAAGGACGCCAGGCAGGTTCCGTTCCGCCGGAACTGCAGGATCTCTCTGAATTCTGCAGGCGATTGAACCAGGATACTCACCGTCGCGTGAATACCTGGCAATCCGCGGGAAGCCTTGAAGAAATGCTCCGTATCGAAAGGTACGGGGCATTTTTCGTTTAGAGGGGCCATCCAATAGCCCCGTGGCGAGGGAGCTTGCTCCCGCTGGGGCGCGCAGCGGCCCCCACGCAAGACCGTCCAAGCAGAAATCCTCGCCATGAACGATCCTTCGACCTTACGATTACGCTTCAAGGCTCAGGGAGAAGCAATCAGTGAAACCATTCAGGATTCGTGAGTTAAAGAGTACCGATGCTGAAGCGCTGCTGGCCTTCGAAATCCACAACCGTGAATGGTTCGAGTCGCAGATCGACGCACGCGACCCTGCCTTTTATTCATGGACGGGCGTCACCGATCACGTTGAAAGCTATCTGGCCGATTGTGCTGCCGGCGCCTGGCACCCGTTCGTGATCGAAGACTCCAGCGGGAGAATAGTGGGGCGGGCGAATTTGAAAGGCATCCACTCACCACCCGGTAGCGCCGAGGTGGGCTATCGCATTGATCAACGCGTTTGCGGGCAAGGGTTGGCAACGCAGGCCCTGCAACACCTGATCGAGGCGGCACGGGTGCATTGGGCGCTTACGCAATTGGTGGCTTATGTCTATGAGCGCAACGTCGGCTCAAGGAAGGTCCTTGAACGGTGCGGGTTCGTGCCTGAAGCGCTGTCGGGTGGCGAGGAAATCGAGGGCGGAGGCCGCTTTGTGTTGTCGATCTAGAACGTTAATCCGCGCAGGAGCGCCATTGGGCCACGTGTACTGCCAGCGTCCATGTTTCGTAATCAGACATTCCTGCTCTCCTGCTCCTTGAGCAGATCCAGTGTCCTTGAGTCGACCACCAGCCCACCCTCCAACGCCTGGGCATACACGGATTGC
The DNA here is from genome assembly GCF_900114515.1 of Pseudomonas sp. NFACC46-3. Taxonomy (NCBI): domain Bacteria; kingdom Pseudomonadati; phylum Pseudomonadota; class Gammaproteobacteria; order Pseudomonadales; family Pseudomonadaceae; genus Pseudomonas; species Pseudomonas sp. NFACC46-3. The sequence continues at coordinate 148,916 of NZ_FOTH01000001.1, read as the reverse complement.
CCGCCCGCAGCCGCTGCAAAAAGCGTCATGCAGGAGGCGAACTTCATGGCATCGATGGTCCCGAGGAGTTTCTCCAAAGCGGCTCCCGAGTCCAGTACGGCACGAGTCGCGCGTTCGAGTCGCGGTCCCAGAAGCGGGTGCTGCAAATAGTCACGCGCCTCGTCGATGCCGCGCAGGCCATAGTAGGTGGCGTTCTCACTGACGCCCAGGCCGCGTAATTGCGGAAAGATGAACCACATCCAATGGCCTTCCTTGCGGCCACGCCGCAGTTCCAGCAAGGCATGGTCATAGGTAGAGGCTTGCGCCTGGATAAAACGCTCCAGTGATTCGGTCATGCGAGCCTCCGATAGGGTTTCAAGGTTGAATAATGGACCAGACAAGGTCAGAGCCTATAGCACACTTGCGCTATAGCGCCGTTCTTCAGTCGTCCCATAACCTATGAGCGTTATCGGTTTTTCGATCGATCGCAATGAGCACATCGGGACAAGGATCTGTTTTTTGAAAAGCACACCTGCCAGAAAGTCCAACGTCAATCCGGCTTGGCGCAAATGCCTGGCAACGGCGGTCACCGCCTCGACCTTTGCCGTCAGTGGCTGGGGGGCTTTTAGCGCCGATGCGTCGGCCTCGACCGCCAGTGCAACGTCTTCTGCGGCTTGTACCAACGAAGTGGACTTTCAGGCCGGGACAGTGGTGGAGTATGAAAGCCGTGACAACCTGTCATCGGCTATCAGTCGCGGCAAAACCGAGACGTTGGGGCGCGAGGCATTTGCCGACGCCAATCCGGTGGCTTCGGTGCACACGTCGTACTTGAACAACGCGCCGTTCTTTCTGACGACCACTTTCGCCGAGATCAAGGACGGTCGACTGATTCGTTACGGTGATCGCCATGGCGCCGGGGCATCGTTGGTGACCACCACCTACGAACCTCCCGCCTCCACACCGATTGATCTGCAACCCGGGCAGACCGTCACCGTCAGCTACAAAAACAAAGCCGTGAGCGCCGGGGCGACCATCGAGTTCGATGTCGTCGAGAAGCTGACTTATAACGGTCGCGAAACGATCAAGACGGCCCTCGGTACGTTTGATACCTGCAAGTTCACCAATGAAATCTCTACCGGTTCGGCTTCCGCTGCGCAGCCGAAAAACGTCGTGGTTGTCCAGAATTGGTTTCCTGCGGACGGACCTTACCGTGGTCAGTCGATCCGGTCCGTCACGCCGCCGGCCAACGGCGTTGCGCAGAGAATCAGTGAAGTCATCAAGATGCAGTATGGGGCTCGGTGAACGATGTGTTTCGGGCCAGAAGATTTGCCGGAAAGGCGGCAGGCGCCAGGCATTTTGCGTTAGTCGGGATGATGATTGACGCCTGGCCAAAACCAGGCGCCGATCCGTCTAGCGCTTACAGCCAGTACCGCAGGCCGAGCATCAAGGACTGGGCGTTGTATTCGGTTTCCACGTCAGCCGGGGGCAGGCCCTGGATTTGGCCGAAGTTCGCTTCGCCGGTCTTGAAGTAGCGGTAATCCAGGGACATGGACCAGTGGTCGCTCAGCTCGTAAGCGACGCCTGCGCCGAGTTGCCAGGCCGAGACGGTGTCACGATGGGTGCCGCCGAACTCGACGCCACCGGCTTCCAGGCCCTTGATGGTCAGCACCGCGTAGCCCAGGCCACCGCCCACATAGGGTGTGAACCGGCTCAAGGGGGCAGGCAGGTTCGGGATGTCATACCAGAGGTTGGCCATGAGGCTGCTGGCTTCCTCTTCGCCTTTGCCCTCGATGCTGCTCCCGCCCTCGTAGATCCGGTTATTGAATTGGTCCAGGGTGTTGCGGCGGTAGCTCAGTTCCACCTCGGGCCGTAGCCCGACCGGGAACCGCCAGCCCAGTGCCAGCCCGGTGGCGTAGCCCGAGTGCAGCGGTTGGTTGTATTCCATCTCGACGAAATCATTGTTGTTCTGGGTCAGGTCCTGTTTGGAGACCCAGTTCACGCCGCCCATGCCACTGATGTAGGGGCCGAGGTTGTCGGCGAAACTCGGTGCTGGGGCAATAGCCCCCAGGCCAACGATTGCCATGAGCAGATACTGGGTGTTTTTTTGTAGGTTCATGCTAGATCCGAAATGTACTGTTATCGATAAGTAAGCAAAGCGAGTCCGGGAAGGCGCGTTCTGCACGCATGCCTCCGGGAGGCATTCACACGAGGTGCAAAGGCGTCGCGGTTTTCTCGTGTCCTGGGGTAGCGATGGCCCGTTGTTCAGCCAGCGTGCACAGGTTGTCCAGTGCCGTGGTCATCGCTGCGGTCAACGCTTTGCGCAGCAGTGCGCGGTACAGGAAACTCAACGGCCCGGAAATTTTCGCGCTATGGATGACATGGGTTTCGTCGGGAGAAAGCCTGCGCATCTGATGATCGAATTCGAGGTCGATCCACAGCAGCCGTGCACTGTTGCGATAGCTTTCGTGCAGGCTCACGGCTTCCAGTTTCAGTGGCATGTTCAAGCCGTTCTTGAGCACACATTTGCCGCGTGTCCCCGCCTGGAAAGGGCCGTCGAGCTGACACTGGCGAACGTCGGTATCCCATAACGGCGCTTCTGCAAAATTGCTCCAGATCTTCCAGATTTCAGAAGGGGGCGATTTGACTATGACTTGCACTTTGACATCGTTCACGGCGACACCTTGGTTGTGGGGGGCACGGTCATGCGCAGGGCAGATCCATTCAATGCTCAGGCCGCCGGTGCGGATTGACTCAGCACCTGGGCGGTAATACTTGCTTGACCGATTTTTTCACCCCGGTTGAACAGGTCGATATAGATGCGGTTGGTCTTGAATGCCTGGAGCGCCGCATCAAAGCCGGCTTGCGGCGCCAATGACAGCGGGCTGTTCCTGGGGATGGGGCGATCCAGGGTGAAGCTCAAGGCCAGCAGATTCATCGGGGTGTTGAGTGGAATCCGCAGATGGCTGTGGGCGATCTGCATGTAGCACTGGCGAGCGACTTCGAGGAAATACACCATCGAATAGTGCTCGGGATCACCTGCCTGGAAGAAGTGCTCCTGCGGCAGTTTCACGGTGTCCACGCTCAGGCCCTGGGCGACACCGCTCATGTCACTGACGATGACGTTCTCCTCCCTGGCCTTGTGCAACAGGGCCTTGTTACGGCACGGCGTGGCGGTGAATTCGCCGGCTGGCGATGTCTCGAACGCCGAGCTGTAGGCCATCCCGAGGACGCAGGTGCACATCACTTTCCCGGCCTGCATGACCTTCGCGTTGAACACCTGGGGATCCTGGCCTTGCTCGACGTGCAGATCGATCACGCCTTGCTTCTGTACGTATTGCTGGAACTTGATTGTCAGGGTCTTGATGTAGGCGACCCGTCCGCTCAGAGGGGGCATCGCCAGTTCGATCAGTTGCAGCACGCCCTCGAGCAGCAAAATGCCCGGGACGTGATCCAGGGGATGATCGAAGAAGTACGGGTGCGCTTCATCCACCACGAGCTGGGCGTGCAGCGACTGTGGGCTGCGCTGGGCGTTGGCGATCACGATATGTTCCGCGCTGCGCTGCCAGCGTGTCGGGCGCTGGGATGTGTCGCCACGGTGCAGGGCGAACAGGCTTTCCATGGCGCGAACCCGCACCCGCAGCCCGGAGAGCAAGGTGCTGGTGAGCATGTCGCTGAGTTGCTGCACGTCGACGCCATCGTTCTGCGGTTCGCGAACCACGCTGACAGGCCGGGCTGGCGTGATGACCTGCTGCAGTTCGTGGGATGACGAATGGGCAAAGCGCAACATGAAGGGATGCTTGATGGGCGAGCTGGCTTCGGCCGCCGCCGGGCTCCATTGGCGAAGTTTTTCGGTAAACAGCCACATCACCGTCTTGCCGGCATCGCGCACCTCGATCACCGAATGGGTCTTGCCCTTCAACATCACCGCCAACAGGGTCTCGATGCCACTGGCTTCAGCCAGGAAGCCGGTCATCTCCTGCAGCGATCCGCTGGCAGGCGTCGCAGCAGGCTGCAACTCACAGACGTCAACGTTCGGATAGTCGCTCGGCGCTTTGCCCAGCCGTTGGCAAGCCTCTTCCAACGAGTCGGCAGCGTGGGCGAGGACCGCCGCGCGGATCACCAGCAAGGGTTTGTCAGCGGCATCCGGTTGATAACGACGCAGCGCGATCAGCCCCAGTCCTTCACCTTGCGTGATTGTGTTGCTCCGGGCGCGTTCGACCTCGATTTCACCGCTGAAAAAACGCCCTGCGCCGAGCAGCAGCGTGGTGATGCCATCGTTGAACCATTGCGGCGAGGCCAGCAGGGTTTGCCAGAACAGTCCCGCCGTGCCGACCAGGGTCTGATGGAAACCCTTGAAGTCAAAAATCTGCGCCGGGTAGCCGGACAACATGTTCGGCAGCATGGTTGCCACGTCCGTCACCTCGACGCCCGGTGCCGTACCTTGCGCCCGGGAGTAGAAGTTGTGGGCGCTGCTGTAGGCATTGCTGAAGCGCTCGCCGCCCATGTTGCAGCACATGACCATCGCAGTGCCGGGCGAACCGGCCACGCCTGGCAAACGTCGCAGCAGATGATTGACGCGATCGGTGATCAACAGCTTGAACGGGTCGACATGAGCCAATGGCTTGGGACCCATGCCAAAGCCATCGATATCAATAACGTGGTCTTGGGCGAGGAATTTCCCCAGCAACGGTTGACCGGGCGCCGGGGTGTAATCAACGAAGCGCCCATAAGGGAACATGACCGAGGGGGCGGCGGGTTGATCGAGTTGCTGTTGGAATGACTGCAAGGAACGGTGGCTGCCCAGCGCTGCTTCAGCCTCGACAATGGCAAGGTCGAGCATTACCACGCCACTGGCGCTCGCCGGGGCGGTCAGGGGGGCGGCAGAGTGGTTGTCGGGAATGTATTCATCCACCACCAGGTGCGCGTTGGCGCCGCCGAAACCAAAACTGGAGATGCCGATCCGGAGTGCAGATCGATGATCCTCCAGGGGCTGTACCTGCTGGGTGGCGAGTCGCAGGCAGGTCTCGTCGACCTTGGTGCTGGGGCGGTAACCGGGCTGCGGGGGGATGCCTTTATGGCGCAGTATCATCAAGGCCTTGGCGAGCGAGGCCCCTCCGGCAGCGGCCAGGGGATGGCCGATGACCGACTTGATCGAACCGATGATGATTTTCTTGCCGTCCGGACGATGGGGGGCAAAGAAGCTGTTCAGCGAGGCCAGCTCCGTTGCGTCCCCTAGCGGTGTACCGGTGCCGTGGGTCTCGATGTAGTCCACATCGCTTGGATCGAGGCCGCGATAGGCACGTTGGTAGGCCGAGTACTGGGCCTGTTTGCCGGGCGCAAACACCGAGCCTTCGGCGCCGTCGGCGGACATGCCCAAGGCGCGCAGCACGCCCAGGGGACGACGCTGCGCTGTCAGGGCCTGGGCGAGCGGTTCGACCAGAAAGGCCACGGCACATTCGCCCGGCACGATGCCGTCGGCGTCCTGGCCGAACGCTTCCATCCGCGCGCGGGCGGAAAAAGCCGTCAACTGCGAGAAACCCAGGAACAGTGCGGGCGGCAGCACGGTGTTGAGGGCCATGACAATCGCGTTGTCAGCCTGGCCACTGTTGACCAGCGCCTGGGCCATATCCAAGGCATAAGGGAACGAACTGCACGCGGTGTCTACCGACAACGCCGGCCCGCCCAAGGCAAAGGCTGCCGCCAGTTCTGCCACTTGCTCACCCGGTGTAAAGCCCGACGGCGTGTCGGTTTTTCCGGATACGCCGGTGACGAAATAGCTCTCGTCGCTCCAGGAGGTCGCGACCACCAGCGCGGTGCGCTCCCTGCTCAGCGCCGAGCCTTGTCCGGCGAGTTGGGTGAGCAACGTCTGGAGCACTTTCTTGCCGATGGCGACCTGTCGTCCTTCGTGCCGTGACGGGGTCGAAGCGTCATCGGTCAGGCAAAAAGCGCTGTCCAGGTACGTGCGATCCTTCTCGCCGGCCTTGGTTGAATAGATCGACGCCTTGTCCAATTCCCAACGTGTCGGCATGGATTCGATCGGTGCGATCTGCCCTTGCCAGAGCAACTGCCAAAGAGCATCCGTGGACGGCGCCCCCGGAAACTCGCCCGCCATCGCGCTGAAGCAGAAATCGCCCATTGTTGTTACTGCGCCACTCATACCTGTCTCCCTGATCGCCAAAATGCTGGGTGACCTGTTCGATCACCCGGATTCCATTCCTGTTGCTGCTGGGCTCAGCTCAGCCTGGCCAGCAGCGACAAGGCATCTTGAGGAGTGCGACGGGACATCAGCGCTTCACCGGCAAACTCGCTGGCAGAGCACTGTTGCGCCATGGATTGGCAGAGCGCCTCGCGGGCAAAGCCGTTGAGGCCCAGTTGTGCGAACGGCGTCTGGATGTCGATCGACTGCGCTGCGTCCGGGATCAACGGAGACAGGGCATTGAGCAGCAGGTTTTCTTCCTGCCCCTGAGTGTTCGTCGTGGCAGCTGAAGGCTCGACGCCAGGCGCTGCCTGCGGTGTTGGATCGGCCAGGGCGGCTTGAATCAGGGCAATGGTTGCCTGCGGGAGTTTGGCGTTGGCCAGCTCGGAACTGTGCGCCTTGAGTTGTGGCCACATGGCGACTACCGACTCCAGGAAGTCCAACTGCACCAGCGAATCAAGGCCCAGGCTTTCATAGCTTTGTGACGGGTCGATCTGCTCAACCGTAAAGCCGGTGATGGCCGCGAGTTGGTCGAGCACCCATGCTTGGACATCCACCGTTGGTGCCTGCGGATCGGCTTCAAGCCGTGCCAGCAAGGCGGTCGGGGTAGGGGCATCGAAGAGCTGCGAGGTGAGGTCTTTCTTTTCCGGGAAGTGCTGGGCCAGGGATTCGAAAATATCGACCAGCCCCAGCGAGTCGATCCCCAGGCTCTCGAAGCTCTGATCGAAGTCGATCTGTTGCGGCTGGAAGCCGGTGACCGTGCTGATTTCGGCACGCAACCATTGCCCGTAGCTAAGTGCATCTGTCTCTTCGACGGCTTCGACGACAGGCGCCGGCGCCAGTATGGTCGGGTTCAAGTGCACCGGCTCCAGCACGGGAACACTCTGGTTGACAGCTGCTTCGGTCCCATTGGCATAAACGCCTTCAAGGACTTGTTGATGAGCATTGAAATAATGCGCAGTGACTGTTTCAGCCTGTTCCAGCAGTCGCAGCAATATTGCTTCTTTGGCGACATTGGATTCGCACAGTGAATCAATAATCTTTTCGGAAAGAGAGAAATAGCTATGGGCTATTCTCCCATTGGATACGATGAATTCCTGCACAACATCGTTAAGTTGCAAGCGCATAAAGTTCTCCTAACCAAGTCGGTCGATATTTCTATAAGTAAGAAAGATCAAAAATCATGGCCCAGGGCAGGGCCTTGTTTATATCAAATCATCAAACTGGCAGTAGCCATGGAGCGACTTAAAGTTGGAGTTCCACTGCGTCGGTCTCGCAAGTTATTGTTTTCCTGGCGCCCTTGAGCAACCCGGACCTTACGTTCAGATACGTCATCAGCGTTATTGCATCGGCGCCGAGGAAAGCGATATAGCCGTCAGGACGAATCAGCATCATCGTGCCTTCCTTGGCGTGATAGCGCTTATGCAGTCGCCAATCGGGGTCCAGCAACGTCGAATGCCAAGCCGGCAGGCCGGCGCTGCTCAGGGCGTCGATCACGCAGTAGGCCTTGATGCCTGGGTAGTCCTGTTCCACCGACTTGGCCAGCGTGTAGTAGCCTGGCAACAACGGCGAAAACTGATCGGCCGCGCTGAAAATCAACAGCGTGAATGTCCCGTGGAACAAGTCGATCAAGCGTTTTGTCGGCATCCCTTGCAGTTGCCACAGTTCGACATCGGGCGCCAGTTGCCCGGCGCGAGGCGCTGCGGTCTGGAACTCGGGTTTTTTCCCTTTCTTGCTCCAGTTCTTGCGCTGCTTCTTCGTCAGCGATTCTTGAATGTAGTCACTTTTCTCATAGTGATATTGATGACCGGAAATCATCGACGGCAGTTTGCGCTGGACCTTTTTGCGGTTGCTCAACAGCGGCAGGACGTTGTCGCGCAGCCACACCAGGGCGCGACGCCGGACCGTAATCAGCCCCGTCAGCCGGTGTGCGGTGTTCTCGACTTCCAGGGCAACCGGGTAGCGCTCTTCGTTGTAGCTGTCGAGCAAGGACGGATTCGCCAGGCCCTGATCGACATAGGCCATTTTCCAGGCCAGGTTATAGGCCTCGGAAACCCCCAGGTTCATCCACTGCCCACCGATGGGGCTGCCGATATGCGCCGAATCCCCCAGCAGGAACACGGAACCTTGTTGCATCGATTGCACGCGGCGATGCTGGAAAGAGGCGATGGTGGTCGATGAAATGTTGGACAGCGTCATCTTTTGCCCGCGCCCTTCGCACAAGCGCTGGAAGTTCTCCAGGCTCAAGGACGGGCGCTCGCCTTCTGGTGGCAGGTTGTAGGGCATTTCGATGAACAGCCGATAACGCGATTGAGCGCTGATCGGTGCAACGGCCACGTAACCGTCCTGCGCACCCAGGAAGAATGCGCCCTCATCCTTGCTTCCGGACCACTCGATATCGGCATCGGCGAGCATGAAGAAGCGGTCGTAGGACGAGCCTTCGAACGTCATGTCCAGGCGTTTTCTGATGTTGCTGCGAGCACCGTCGCACGCGGCCACCCAACGACTGGTGAAGTGTTCGTCGGTGCCGTCGGCATGCTTGAGCGTCATGCGCACCGAACCCGGCAGGTTTTCGATGTCCACCAGTTCGGTATTCCACTCCACCTCGGCGCCCAGCTCCCTGAGCCGCTCCAGGAGAATTTTCTCTGTTTGCGGCTGTGGCAGGCTCAGGAGCAGGGGATAGGGCGCGTCCAGGTAGGAGAAGTTGTAGTTCAGCACCCGCTTGGCGTTCGACTGCACCGAAAACTGGTTGATCGTGAAGCCGTCGCTGATGGCTTGTTCGGCAACGCCCAGGTCCCGAAAGATTTCCAGGGTCCGGGAATGGATAGCCATCGCCTTGGTCGCCGTCGAGGGGCCGGCGTTCCTTTCAATGATGCGGAACGACACGCCCCATTTCTTCAACAGGATTGCCAGGGACAGGCCAACAGGACCGGCTCCGACGATCATGACGGTCGGGGCGCTGCCAGGGCGCTTGAAATGATTGGGGGCCAACGTGCTCAGAGTGTTCATCGATCAGTACCAGTTTCTGTAGAAGGGAGAGTTGGCAATGCCGAGCAGGGCGTCGTCGCCCGATGAGTCGCCGTAGGCATAAATGTAAAAATCATCAAGGTTGCTCAAGCAGCCCTTGAGCCGCGTGACTTTCTCTCGCTCTACACAGTTGGTACCGGATATCCCGCCGGTCAGCTTGTTCTTTGCCGTTGCCAGGCGGGTGCCGCACACATAGTCAAAACCTGCGGCCTGGCCCCAGGGGATCAGGTAGTTTTCCGGCGAATTGCTCACCAGCGCGGTGACGTGCCCCATGGACTGATGCCATTGCAGCCGCCGCAACGCCTCGGGCCTGAGCCAGAGCGGCAGCAGCTCGCTGATGAAGTACTTGGCATGTTCGCGCTCTTGCTCCACCGACAGGCCGCCCAGGTAGCAGGCGATGAACGCCAGCCGTGCTTGCATCAGTGGGGTGATGCCGACGATCACGCTGAGCATCTTGGGCAGCAGGGGAATGATCCGCAGCCAGAACGAGCGGGTGCCCACGATAAAGCGCATGTAGCGCCAGAACGTGTGCCGGTCGGTCAATGTGCCGTCGAAGTCGAAAACGGCCAGGACCGGTTGTGTGCTGTTAGCGTGCATGGGCCTCTTCCTTGAGAGAAGTAATCTCGATGGTCTTGGGCAGCTTGAAGCCCGATAGGTAGCGCGAAAGCAGGGTGGACAGTGCGTTCTGGGTCAGCTCGCCGGTCCCTTCGACGCTCAGGTGCAGCACGTTGACTTCCTTGTGGTCCGGGACGATATAGGCCTTGGCGCGCACCACGTCGGGGTGCTTGAGGGCGACGGATTCGATTTCCACCAGGTCGACCATCTGCGCCTTGATCTTCGAGATTCGCAGGCGCTGGCAATAGAAAAACACATGGCCATCGTCGTCCTGCCAGACCAGGTCACCGCTGTGGAACCAGCCATCGCGGAAGAACCGCGCATTGGTGTCCTCGGCATCGTTATAGCCGTCGATCACCATCGCGCCACGTATCAGCAATTCGCCGATACGCCCAGGCGCTACGTCCCGGCCCTGGGCATCGACGATGCGCAGTTCCACGCCGCTGATCGGCTGGCCCATGGCGCCACGGTGGACCGTACCAATCGAGCTCTGGACGATTACGGGCATGCTTTCGGTCAAGCCATAGCCCTGCAGCACCGGATTGCACCCCAGCAACTTCCCCAGCTTCTCGGCTTCATCGGCCGGCAGGTGGCTGCCCCCCGAGTAAATCATCAACTGCGGGTGCAACGGCAGGAGCGCACCTTTGCGTTTGGCCAGGCGCGTATTGAAGTAGCGAATGACATCGGGAACCAGGCAGGCAAAGGTGACCTGATGCTCGGACAGGACTTCAGCGAGGTCTCGGTTGAGCAGGGTGTTGGTCATCAGCAGGGTGGCGCCCACGCTCAAGGGAAACACCATCATCACGGACAGGCCGAAGATGGCATACAGTGGCAACGTCACCAGATGAACGGAGCCGACGCCTTGCAGATGAAAGTGCTCATGCAGCCCGTCGCTCGATTGCGTCAGGTCGAGATAACGGTGAGAAACAGCCAGGGGCCTGCCGATGCCCCGATAGGTGAATTGGACCGAGACGACCGGATTACCCTCGGGCAGCAACAAGGGTTCGACCTGGCAAGGCAGTTGAGAGGTGGCCGTTGCGTTGGCGGGCAGGGACGATGACGGTTCGCTCCCACCGTCCAGCACTAGGGAGTGCCTGACACCGTTGTCAGCCTGGAACACCTCACTGTGTTGCACCCATAGCGTTTCGGTCGTGACCACGAGCGTCGGCCTGGCGAGGCTGACGACACTGGCCATTTCGAAAGGGGTCAACTTGTAGTTGAGGATGACCGGAATGGCGCCTCGCCCGATGATCGCCAAGTAGTAAGCGATGAATGCCACCCCATTGGGCAGCACCAGCGCTACTTTGTCGCCAGGCAATACACCAAGCGCTGTAAGAGCGCCATTGCATAGTTCAGCCTTGATGTGCAACTCGCGGTAAGTAACGGTATCTTCTTCCGTGTCCAGATGCCGAATAGCAACTTGCTCGGGAAACGATTCCGAAAAACCGACAAAGCGATGCAGAAAACCTTCTTTATATGAAAGGCTTTTCATTTACCAACCTCTCTCAATCCTTGGATGTATGGCTAGTCAAAAAAAGTACTACAGAGGCAGGCTATATATGAATTGTTTCAATTAAGCATCTGTGTAGTTGTTATTCCGATACCAATCCAGGGTATCGGTCAGGGTTTCAGCAACAGGGCGGAACTTGCACTCCAATTCTCTTGAGCTTTTGTTATGGCTGAAATGAGTGCGGCCTTGTTCTTGCTCCATGAGCTTGACCGTGGAGGTACTGATGAGCACCGGCTTTTTTGTGATCCGGTAGTAACCTTCATAGATAAGCGCGATGATTCGCAGCATGAACAGAGGCACTTTTCGCTCTGGGGCTTTTATGCCACTGACGCTGGACAGCGCCTGGAAAATGCTCTTCATGTCCATGTGATTGCCGGCGGCCAGGTAGCGCTCTCCGGACCTGCCACGGGTGATGGCCGCGATTTGATGCTCGGCCACATCCCGGGCATCGACAACGGAAAAGCTTCCGGGGAGTACACCGGGCAATTTCTGTCCGACAAAGTCGAGCAGGAACTGTCCTGAGGAAGTAGGGCCGATATCGCCGGGGCCGAACATCCACCCTGGCAGGACCATGGCGATAAACATGTCCGGGTGCTGCGCCAGGAATTGCTGGACCTTCTGTTCGGACAATATTTTGCTCAAGTAATAATCGTCAGCCTCCAATTCACTGCGAGACATGGTTTCATCGATCACTTGATCCCGAGTGCCCTTCAATACGGCAATGGAGGAGGTGTGGACCGCACGACGGATACCGGCGTCATAAGCGGCTTGCAACAAGCGCTCGGTGCCGGTCACATTGGTGTCATACAGTTTTTGCCAATGTTTCCCGCCTTTGTAACTGTCGCGGAAATAGGCCGCCGTATGAAACAGGGCGTCACAGCCTTGCAGGGCATGGGCGAAGGCCTCGACATTAAGCATGTCGCCTTCGACGAACTCCACAGGCAGGCTGCCGAACTGTTTCCTGGCTTTCTCTACGGAACGAACCAACGCTTTTACTTTGATGTTCCGCTTTAACAGCGCACGAACGACATTATTCCCGAGCAGGCCAGTAGCGCCTGTAACGAAGGCATATTCCATTAAAATCCCGCTCCTGTGAGGTGACCTGGCATTGCATCGAGAGCGGTGTCACTGACTCGATGCGCTGATCAGGCGTTGGGCTCCACCAACGGCGCAAGTAAAAACCATTCGGTATCTGAAAATCAAGTGGTATTTCGTCGGATTGACGAGCTGATGGCTCTGCATCGGGCTTCGTGCAGGTTTTTTCAGGTTCCGGTGCATGCTCGAGGGCAGGAAAATATCCGGTTTGAGCCGCTCAAAGGGACGGCAAGGGCTCATCAAGGGGCGCGAAACGAAGACTGTGAGTCACGCCTATCCGGCAAAAACTGGGGCCGGTAGCCCCATCTAGGGGGCCTTTGCGGCTGTTCCAACTACATGGCACATACATGGCATTTTTTGAAAGTTAAAATGTAAATGATTGAACAAGGCGCGTATAAGATATGATGGCGAAAACGGGTTCCGTACAGTGAGTAATCGATTCGTTGCATTCAGTCACACATAGCTATCTTGTTTGGCCAAAGGAGCCGAGGGCGTGATTAAAAAGAGACTAGGTCGAGAAGAGAGCCAGCAAGTAACAAGAGACAAATTGTTCGACACAGCCACTGAGCTGATGATCCGCAAGGGCTTTCATGCCGCCAGCGTCAACGTTATCGCCGAAGAGGCGGGCTTTTCCAAAGGCGCCTTTTTCTCAAATTTCTCAAGTAAATCGGACTTGCTGCTGCAATTGACTCAACGCTTCAAGCGAGTTGAGATCGAGCGACTGAGTACGACCCTGGCATCGGGATATTCGGCGGAACAGTTGAGCCACGGCTTGAATGCCTATATCGATACGCTGAAGAACAATACCCGCTGTGCGATCCTCGATGCCGAGTTGCAATTGATCGCCTTGCGCGATGAAGAATTCTCGCCGCATTACTACGACTTGCATGAGGAAAACAGCGAGGCCTTGGGCAAGTTGATTACCATCATATTCAATCATGCCGGCAAGAAGCCGCCGCTGGCCTACGCCGCGCTTGCCAAGACCTTCACCGCCCTGGCGGAAGGCCTGATATTGCAAGGGCATAAAGACCCAGCTGTTGAAATCAAGCTGGTGCTGAACTCGCTCATCCAGACCGCAGAGCCTCTATAAGTCCCTGGCGTTATCGTTATTGGCCCAGCAATCGGCAATGCCATGGGCCTGGAAGGTCTTGAAGTTATCCGGGATGCACCGCAAGGTTTGACTGAACGCATGGATGGGTCTTTAGTTGTGCAATACAACTAATGGCTCGTTGCGTCCGAGGCCCCCCCGTGAACCAGTGCCCACCAGACCTGATTGAAAAAATCCGTTCGGCGTCGCGTCTCATGGTGCGGGAGCTGGGGTTCATGCACGCCACGCTGGCTGCGACGGGTTATCCGCCGTCGTCGGTGCACACAATAGTCGAACTCGGCAATCGCCAATCCCTGAGGGCGGGTGAGCTTGTCGAGCTGCTTGGCTTGGAGAAATCCAGCGTAAGCCGGATGGTTCGCAAGCTCGTCGAGGCCGGTGAGATTGAAGAAATTGCCCATGAACAGGATGCCCGAGCCAAGCGACTGCGGCTCACCGCGCAGGGGCAAAAGACCCTTCGAGCCATCGATGCTTTCGCCACCCAACAGGTTGTCGCGGCCATGTCTCACTTATCCAGCGAGCAATGTCAGACCGTGAGCGAGGGGATTGCCAGCTATGCCGTTGCGCTGCACGCTCATCGACTCGGTACGGAGCCGCCTGCGCCGGCGCAGTTGGAGATTGCCCGGGGCTACCGTCCAGGCGTGATTGGCCGCATTGTGCAAATGCATGCGGACTATTACTCCAGGCATTCGAACTTCGGCCAGTTGTTCGAAAGCCTGGTGGCATCGGACATGGCGCAACTGATGGGGCGTTTGCACAACCCGCGCAATGAGGTCTGGTCGGCCCTGGATGGCGAACGCGTGGTCGGTTCGATTGCCATCGACGGAGAAGGAGAGGACGGCAGTGCGGTACTGCGTTGCTTCATCCTGGAGGATTCGGCACGAGGCAAGGGCGCTGGCAGACGCCTGTTGGCTGAAGCGATGAAGTTCTGTGACGAGTGGGGCTTCAGTTCAACGAGCCTCTGGACGTTCCAGGGGCTCGATGCTGCCCGCAAGCTGTACGAGGATTTCGGTTTCAAGTTGGAACTGGAGCAAGAAGGACAGCAATGGGGGCGACCCGTCACGGAACAGTGTTTTGTACGACCGGGCCCAGCTGTCTCGCCAATTTGAATCGGCTGATACTCCCAGGCGGGGTGGGAGTTTCGGCCTATGTCACCGGCAATGGGATTAAGCCTGCGTGGGCAGATTCGCGCAAAACCCCGACAGTCCCAGCAAGCCTGCGAAAGCCCGGCAGTCGCCGTTGCGAGAAAGTGAAGCCGTCGATAACGACAGCGCCCACGGGCGCCGGGCCGGCGAATGTCTCGGCGGCCCGCTCACGCAGGAGAGCGATCATGACCGATATCCAACACAGCATTCCCCAGGAAGTCGAAGGCAAGGTGGCACTGGTCACCGGAGCCGCCAGTGGCATCGGCAAGGCCATCGCGTTGTTGCTGCACGCCCGCGGCGCCAAGGTGGTCGCGGAAGACATCAACCCCGCCGTCCATGAACTGGCCCGTCCCGGGCTGGTGCCGCTGGAGGCCGACATCACCGAGGATGGCGCTGCCGAGCGCGCCGTCGGCCTGGCCGTCGAGCAGTTCGGTCGGCTGGACATCCTGGTCAACAATGCCGGGATCATCATCAACAAGCGGGTGATCGACATGACGCGCCAGGACTGGGAGCGCATCCAGGCGGTCAACGCCACCGCGGCCTTCCTGCATTCACGCGAAGCGGTCAAGGCGATGATGCCGAACAAGTCGGGGGCCATCGTCAACATAGCGTCCTACGCGTCCTATTTTGCCTTCCCGACCATTGCCGCTTATACCGCCTCCAAGGGTGCCCTGGCACAACTGACGCGGACCCTGGCGCTGGAAGTCATCGAGGATGGTATTCGCGTCAATGCGGTCGGCGTTGGCGATGTGGTCACCAACATCCTTAATGACGTGGTCGAGGACGGCCCGGCGTTCCTTGCCCAGCATGGTGAAGCCGCGCCTATTGGCCGAGCCGCACAGCCGGAAGAAATTGCCGAGGTGGTTGCGTTCCTTGCGTCGGACCGTGCCAGCTTTATCGTCGGTTCGGTGGTCATGGCGGATGGTGGCATGACGGTCACTGCTGGCTGAGTCAAGAAAAAGGCGCTTATCCCATGAAAGGGTAAGCGCTAATGCCGATCAGTTAAGCCTCAACCCCGTGGGAGCAAGCTTTGCTCCCACAGGTTTTGTGTCATGTGATCCTTAACTGACTGGCATTAGCCCGGGTGCTTCATCTATCTGAATGAATCAACCCGGATACAAACACTTGGTAGCGGCTGG